>PJQG01000035.1:6321-55353 GCA_002861595.1 Actinomycetota bacterium | reverse complement strand
CCCCGAGGCGAAGTCCTTGAAGTACATGACCTCCTTGTCGCCGTTCTGGTACGTCACCTCGATGAACCGGTTGTCCTCGCCGGTGCGGTACATCTCCTCGACCGTGCGCTCGATCATGACCCGCACGGCCTTGTCGCGGTCGCCCCCGCCGAGGGAGTCCACCTCGCCGGCGTCGAGGGGAAGATCGGACGTGAGGTAACGGGCGAAGATCTGTGCGGCGGCGGCGGCGTCGGGGCGCTCGATCTTGATCTTCACGTCCAGGCGGCCCGGGCGGAGGATGGCCGGGTCGATGAGGTCCTCCCGATTGGAGGCGCCGATGACGATGACGTTCTTGAGGGTCTCCACCCCGTCGATCTCGGCCAGGAGCTGGGGCACGATCGTGGACTCCATGTCCGAGGAGATCCCGGTGCCCCGGGTGCGGAACAGCGAGTCCATCTCGTCGAAGAAGACGATGACCGGCATCCCCTCCTCCGACTTCTCTCGGGCCCGCTGGAACACCAGGCGGATCTGGCGCTCGGTCTCGCCCACGTACTTGTTGAGCAGCTCGGGGCCCTTGATGTTGAGGAAGTAGCTCTTGGCGTTGGTGTCCCCCGTGACCTCGGCGACCTTCTTGGCCAGCGAGTTGGCCACCGCCTTGGCGATCAGGGTCTTGCCGCACCCGGGGGGCCCGTAGAGCAGGATCCCCTTGGGGGCGGGAAGCCGGTGCTCGACGAACAGCTCGCGGTGCAGGAAGGGCAGCTCGACGGCGTCGGTGATGGCCTCGATCTGGCTGTCGAGGCCGCCCACGTCGTCGTAGGAGATGTCGGGCACCTCCTCCAGCACGAGCTCCTCGACCTCGGGACGGGGGAGGCGCTCCAGCAGCAGCCCGGTGCGGGAGTCCATGAGGAGGGTGTCCCCGGCCCGCAGCCGCTCGCCCACCAGCGACTCCGCCAGCTCGACGACCCGCTCCTCGTCGGCCCGGCCGACCACGATGCCCCGCAGGCCGCCCTCCAGCAGCTCCTTCAGGGTCACGATCTCGCCCGACACCTCCTGGCTGCGGGCCAGCACGACGTTGAGCGACTCGTTCAGCACCACTTCCTGGCCCCGCTTGAGCTTCTCCAGGTCGATCTCGGGATGCAGCGCCACGCGCATCTTGCGGCCGGCGGAGAACACGTCCACCGTGCCGTCGTCGT
Source organism: Actinomycetota bacterium (assembly GCA_002861595.1). GTDB lineage: Bacteria > Actinomycetota > Acidimicrobiia > Acidimicrobiales. The sequence goes on along the minus strand of PJQG01000035.1, from coordinate 54,181 downwards.
TGCTGTTGAGAAAGGTGCCGTAGGCCGATGGCGGCTGGGTCAGCTTGTCGACCTCCTCGCGGAGGGCGGCGATGTGCTCACGCGCCTCGCGCAGGGTGTAGGTGAGCTTCTCGTTCTGCGAGACGGCCTGGGCCAGCTGGCCCTTGGTCTCGAGCAGCTTCTCCTCGAGGTTCCGCACCCGCTTGGGGGCATCCTGCAGCTTGCGGCGGAGGGTGACGACCTCCTCCTCCAGGATCTGGGCCTGCTCGCGCAGCTCAGCCAGCTCCTGCGCCTGCTCCTGGGCGTCACCTCTCATGCGAAACTCCGAGTCCGGGCGTCGGGATCACCTCCACAGCGTCTTGCCGGCGACCATACACGGCCCTCGTGAGCTATCTGGCGACCCCCGGAGTTTCGGGGGGAGGGCCGCGTCGGCCGGTACAATGGCCGTGAACCTCTTGGAGAGCGAGTACGAGATGAAGGTTTGGATCGACCAGGACCTGTGCACCGGCGACGGCCTCTGCGAGGAGATCGCCCCGTCGGTCTTCACCTTGCTGGACGACGGCCTGGCCTACGTCAAGGAGGGCGACAAGGTCTTCAACCCGGGCGGGGCCGAGGGGCTGGCCCTGGTTCCCGCGGGGATGGAGGAGGCCACGATCGAGTCGGCCGAGGAGTGCCCGGGCGAGTGCATCTACATCGAGGTCGACTGAGCTCGGGCGTTTGGAGTGGAGCGACGCGCGGGTAACGCGGAGGCATCGAAGCGCGCGGCGTGACCCCAAAGCTCTGGCCGGATGCCCCCGACCTGGCTGAGCTGGTCGGTGAGCCCGGGCCGTTCGTGTCGGTCGTCCTGGCCACCGAGGCCGAGATCGACAACGCCTCGCACCGCAACCAGCTGCGCTGGCGAGGGATGCGGGATGCGCTGCTCGAGCAGGGCGCCGGCGAGGACGCCCTGGCTCTCGTCGATCCCCTCGTCGACGATGCCCACCTGCAAGGCCAGACGCTGCTCGTGGTGGCCAACGCCCGGGGCGTCCACCACCGCAGCCACTGGTCCAAGCTCCCCTTCCGGGAGTTCGCTCGCTGGGAGCCCTTGCCCTCCTTCGGTGCCATCATCGAGCGCCGTCAGGAGGCGCCGGCCTATGTGCTCGTGGTCGCCGACCGCAGTGGCGCCGACCTCGTGGCGGTGCGCCATGAGGCAGCCGACATAGCCACCGACGCCGGCGATCAAGATCCAGCGGCGCGCAAGGTGAACGCCGGGGGCTGGTCACAACGCCGCTACCAGGAGCGGGCCGAGAACGCCTGGGAGCACAACGCCAAGGACGTCGCGGAGGTGACGACGCGGCTGGTGCAGCTCGTCGACGCCCGCCTGGTCCTCTTGGCCGGTGACGTGCGCGCCCTCCAGATGCTGCGCGAGGAGGTGCCGCCGGGTGTGGCCGAGCTGGTCGTCGAGGTCGACGGCACCCGAGCCGCCGATGGCGCCCCCGGTGCTGAACCGGGAGACATCGAGGCCCAGGTGGCCGCCGTCGTCGCTCAGGACAGCCGGACGATGGTGGAGAAGCTGACCGAGGAGCTCGGCCAGGACGACCGGGGCTGCGCCGGTGTGTCCGACACCGTGGCTGCGCTCACCGCCGCCCAGGTCCAGGTCCTGTTGGTGCGCGACGATCCTGACGACCGCCGCACCGCGTGGTTCGGGTCGGACCCGTCGGTGATCGGCGAACGGCCGGGCGACCTCGCCGACCTCGGCGTGGAAGGCGCCCAAGAGGGACGGCTGGCCGACGTGCTCATCCGCGCCGCACTGGCCACGGGCGCCGGGGTGCGCATGCTCGACCGGGACGGCGACGTGGCCGGCGGAGTGGGCGCCATCCTCCGCTGGAGCTGACCGTCGCCCCGCTCGCTGATGCGGCGGGGGGATCCGAAGGGAACCTTGACCCCTGGGGTGGGCGAAGGCGCCTCCCGCTCCCCAGTAGGTTGATCGACGACGTGGCCGCCGGAGATGCAGACGTCCCAGACTTCGCCGACCTGATTCAGGCCTCACATCTGATCGTGCCTGACGACTTGCCCGGGCTGGTGGCGAAGCATGCAAGAGACTTGGGCGCCCGTGACGCCGCTCTGTACCTCGTTGACTACGAGCAGCGCATCCTCGCGCCTGTGCCGAACCCGGACGGGCCCGAGCGAGAAGCGGTTCTGATCGAAGCGACCTTGGCTGGGCGGTGCTACAGGGCTCTCGAGATCCAGCAGAGCACCAGCGAGGACGGTGGCACACGGGTGTGGGCGCCGGTACTCGACGGTGTGGAGAGGCTGGGCGTGCTCGAGCTCGCCTTCGAGGCGCAGGAGCCGAACCTCGAAGAGGTGGTGACCTTCGCCGGCCTGGTGGCGGAGCTGGTGGTGACCAAGCAGGCCTACGGCGACCTTTTCGAGCGCGTCCGGCGCCGCCAGCCTATGTCTGTTGCCGCGGAGTTGGCCTGGAACCTGCTCCCACCACTCACCTTCGGCACTGACCGGCTCGTGATCAGCGGGGTGCTCGCTCCGGCCTACCAGCTCGGGGGGGACTCCTTCGATTACGCCGTCGACGCGCACACCGCGCGCATTGCCATCTTCGATGCCATGGGCCACGGGATGGAGGCGGGACTGCTGGCCAGCGTGGCCATGGCCGCCGGTCGCAACAGCCGCCGGGCAGGAATGGATCTGGCCGGCTCGGCGGCGGCCATCGACCACGCCATCAGCGCACAGTTCGGTCCTGACCGCTTCGTGACCGCCGTGCTCGCCGACATCGACCTCGCGTCGGGGCGGTTCCGCTGGTCAGTGTCAGGTCATCCGCCACCGCTCCTGCTGCGCAATGGTCGCATGGTGAAGGTCCTCGGAGGCGAGACGGCGCCCCCCCTTGGGATGGGGGGGGCTGTGGTCGTGGCTGAGGAGATGCTCGAGCCGGCAGACCAGGTGCTCTTTTTCACCGACGGTGTCGTTGAGGCTCGCTCCGCCGAGGGTGAGTTCTTTGGAGTCGACCGCCTGGTCGACATGGTGGCCCGCACCTCGGCAGCGGCGACGGCCGCCCCCGAGACGATGCGGCGCCTCCTGCATGCCATCCTCGACCACCAGGAAGGCGAACTGCAGGACGATGCAACGATCGTCGTGGTCGAATGGCGGGCTCTCGGGAGCCGTCTGCTCGAAGTCTGACTCGCCCGGCTACGGACGGGTAGTAGGCACGACTGGAGCCGGCGGCTCGGCGGGCGACTGGCCTCCCCTGCGGTGCTCAGGTCCAGCTGATGCAGGCGGTGTCCATGCGGTCGCCGACGGGCGGGCTCCACCTGGGCGTGGGCACGCCCATGGCCGCGGCTGCTTCTGGTGGTGGGGCACCGGGCGGGCGTGGGCTCGGACCGCGGATGGGCCGGCCCCACCGGTCGGTGAAGGCAAGACCATCGGGGGAGGTGGGGTCGCCCTCGATGCCGAATCGACCGGCGTGGTGCAATCGGTGGTGGACGGGACACAGACAACAAAGGTTGGCCGGGATGGTGAGCCCGCCGTCCTCGTGGTGGACGATGTGGTGGACGTGCAGCCAGCGCCGCTGGCCACACCCCGGCACCCGGCAGCCGTCGTCGCGTTGTTCGATGAGGGCCCGTAGACGGTCGTCGACGGTGCGCTGGCGGGCGAACACGTGAATCGGTGTTCCGCCTCGCTCCAGCACCACCCGGACCAGCGAGTCGCACATCAGGTAGCCACGAACGGAGCTCGGGAGCAGCGGGCCCATCTGCAGGCGGGCCGCCTCGGGAGCATCGGCATCCACGTGCACGATGACCTGGTAGCGGTCGACCGGCATACGCCGCGTGCCCTCCATGTTGGCAAGCGCCACCTCGGCCATGTGCACGAGCGCATCGGACCAGCCGATGGACTGCTCCCCGGCCTCCTCGTCGTCGCTCGGTTGCCGGGCGTGGAACAGCGCGGAGCGCGATGCCTCCAGCGCCTTCTGCACCAGCGCGCCCTCGTCGGGGGGAAGAAAGATTCGGGCCCACCAGCGCCCGTCCTCGTGGTTGCCGAAGGCCGTCTCCCGCCGCCCCGGGGTGTCGCCCAGGCCTGACCCGACGTCTCCCTCCTCGCCGGCGGGGGGATCGGGCTCCGGCTCCGGCTCACGCTCGGGCTCGGGCGGGACCACGCTGGGCAGGATGCGCCGCAGCTGGTTGATGGTGCAGCGCTTGGCCAAGCGAGTGACCTCTTCGTCGTGGGCGGCATCGACGCGGGCGCAGATCAGGCCCACCTGGTCTTCGCTCAGCGCCCCTTCGCCGAAGGCGGCAGCGGCGGCCGGCAGATCTCCAAGGGCGCGAGCGGCAGCCACCAGGCGCCGGGCCCGGGAGCTCGCCACCCCGCTGCGCAGCGCCACCCAGTGCTCGATGGTGATGATGCCGTCGCCCTGCCAGCCACCGCCGGCCAGCGCCTCGGCGATGGCGGCCACCACTTCGGCCGTCGCCGCGTTGAGCAGGCCCATGGCCGAGGAGAGTCGCTCCTCGGGGCCGTCGGAGATGACGTCATGGTCGCCTCCCGGCCGTTCCAGCAGCGCCACTCCCATGAGTTCATCGTAGCGAACTTACGTTCGTATATCAAGTAGACGAACCTAGAATCTCGCGTTCCGTCAGCCGCCGCAACGCTGCTCGAACTCCTTGACGAACACGGCGGCCTCGCGATGTCATCCTCGGTTATCAGCTCTTCAAGCTCGACTGCGCGATAGCCGGTAGCCGCACCAGCACCGTGGACATCGCCTACCGCCTCACGGCGGCGGTCGCGCGCGTCACCATGGAACTGGTCGCCGGTCCCCGGGCCGGCGAGTCAGAACAGTTCGGCCCCTTCTTCCTGGTCCGTAAGAGCGATGGCGCCGTCATCGGCGAGATCGGCTCTACGCTCGATGCCGCCACCGCGACCGCTCCGGTCGGCTACACGGTCGTTGCGTCGTGCTGGGGCCAGGGCTACGCCACCGAGGCGCTCCGAGCACTTGTGGCCGTGCTGCTGGCCCGCGCCGACGTGCGCCGCGTTGTGTCCGAGACGATGGTCGATCATGCGGCCAGCCGCAGGGTGACGGAGAAGGCCGACATGCGCCTCTGCGGGCAACGTGCCGGAGAGGAGGACGGCGAGAGCGTCGAGCTGGTGGCCTACGAGCTGCTCCCCTGAGCTGCCCGGCTCCTTGAGTTTCGAGGACATAGGACCCGGAAACCGGGTGCTATGTCCTCGAAACCGGGAGCGGCGGCTTCCGGGCGATCATGAACATCGCCGACTGGACCAGCGGGATGCCGAGCGACGTCCGCAGCGCGGCGACTTCGGTGAGGGCAAGGCGACGCAGCTCCTCGAGGTCTGAAGGCGAAAGCAGCTCAAGCATCGCCCGAAGACCGTGCGACCAGGCCCAGTCCCACCACGCCTGCTCGTCGGGGAAGACGAAGTCCATCTGCTCCTCGACGCTGTTCAACACCTCGAAGCCGCCAGACGCCAGGAGCGGCGTCAGGTCGAAGTTCGGCCGGACCGGCATGGGCATGGCGCGGATGGCGCGTGGTCCGAAGTCACGGAACAGCCGCCGCAGGAAGTCCCAGTGCTGCCCGGCCCCTGTCGGTACCGACGCTGCGCACCGTCCGCCGGGTCGTAGAGCACGCCGGAGCTCGGCGATTGCGGCCTCCGGCCGTGGGAGCAGGTGCAGCACGAAGCTCGACGCGGCGACGTCGAACGAGCCGGCCTCCACCTCCAGCGCCTCGGCGTCCATTCGCTGCACCGACGCGTTGGCCAGGCCTCGTTGGTCGATCTCGGCCCTGAGCAGGGCCACCATCTCCTCTGACAGATCGACGCCCAGCACGCGCCCGCTCGGCCCCACTCGTTCCGCGGCGGGAATGAGGGTCGCACCACGCCCGGCCCCGACGTCGAGAACCGAATCACCGCGCCGAAGGTCGGCCAACTCGACCAGCCGGGCTCCGAACCGGCGGAAGAACGGGACAACCGAGTCGTACGTCGCGGCAGCGCGCCCGAAGACGGCCGCGATCTCCTCGGCGTCGTAGTCCACGCCGCTACCCGGAGCGCAGGCAGGGGCCGCTGGCCACCGGCTGGCGCCGGGGGACGGCGAGCACCGAGCGCAGCTCGTCTGAGGTGAGGGCGTACGCCGTGCCCGGGCGGTCGGGGGCGATGGCGAAGGCCACTCCCACCACCGACCCACCTGTGTCGACGAGCGCGGCCCCGGAGTCCCCCTGGGCCAGCTCGGCGGCCAACACGAACACCTCCCGGCGCGTCGGCCTCGTGCCGTAGAGGTCCCGGCCCACGGCGTCGACCTGCTCGCGGATCGCCGCTGGGGCGATGCGAAGGGGGTCCTGGCCGCCAGGGTGGCCGAAGACGGCGCCCTGCTCCCCCACCTCGGCCTCGCTCACGGGCAGCGGTGCCTGCCCGAGGCCCGGCACCCGGAGCACAGCCAGGTCACGGCCGGGGTCGAACACCACGATGGAGGCATCGAGGCGACGACCGTCGGGTCGGGCCACCTGGGTCCGTCCGGGGCGGTGCCCGGCCACCACATGGGCGTTGGTGACCACAGTGTCCGGCGCCGCAGTGAAGCCGCTCCCCTCCTGCATCCGGCCGCAGGCGATGCCCTCGACCTTGACCGTCGAGGCGGACACCCTCGCGATCACCGGGGCCGGGATGCCGGTGGTGGCCGGCGGGGGACCGGTCTTGGGGGCGGGGCGCAGCACCTCGAAGACCTGTGGGAAGTTCGTGTCGCCCACCACGCGGCGTAGGGCCTGCACGGTGTCCGGTGGCTCGGGCAGCTGGCGGTCGAGGAACCGGGCGATGGCCGAGTTGCGGGCCTGCCGGGCGTAGGCTCCGGGGATGTCGGCGATGGCCGGCAGCAGCAGCCAGACCGCGGTCAGGACGCCGACCACGCCGACGAGGGCACCCACGCTGCTGTCCACGGCCCGGAGGGGCCCGTGGGGGACGAAGCGCCGCAGCGACGACCCGGCGAGGAGCCCCACCCCCTGGCCGACGAAGCCCCCGAGCAGCAGGACGCCGGCAGCGATGAACAGCTTGGTGCTCGGGTCCGGCCCTTCGAAGGTGCGCACGGCGGCGGGGAGAAAGCTCATGGCCACGACCAAGCCCAGGGCCAGTCCCACCCACGAGGTGGCCCGAGCCAGAAAGCCCAGGCGGTACCCGCCGAAGGCAGCCGCTGCGGCCGAGGCCACCACCACCAGGTCGAGCAGGTTCATGGCTGCTCCAGCGCCGGTTCGGACGGCGATGCCCCGCGATCTGCAGACACCAGTCGTGCCGAGGTGAGGAACCCGGTGTGGGCGACCATCCGGTGGTCCGGACGCACGGCGTGGCCTTCGACGTGCCATGTGCGCAGGAGCACCTCGAGCGACTGGGCCATGGCAAAGGCGCTCCCGGCCAGGGTGTCTCGCAGCTGCGCCACCTGGGTGATGCTGGGCACGTAGGCGACCAGGATCCCGCCCGGGCGCAGGGCGCCCTCGGCGTGCTTGACGACGCGCCACGGCTCGGGCAGGTCGAGGATGACCCGGTCGAGCCCCTCCTCCTCGATGCCGCAGTAGACATCGCGCTCCTCCACGCGGTAGCGGGCAGCGGCCTCGGGCCCGAGGAAATCGACGACGTTGGCTTCGGCTCGCTGGGCGAAGTCCGCCCGCAGCTCGTAGCCCACCACCGAGGCGCCCGCCCGCAGGAGGGTCATCGACAGCGCGCCTGATCCCACGCCCGCCTCCAGCACCCGGGCGCCGGGAAAGACGTCGGCCAGCATCAAGATCGTCCCGAGGTCCTTCGGATAGATGACTTGAGCGCCCCTCGGCATGCCGAGCACGAACTCCGAGAGCGTGGGGCGCACGGCGAGGAAGGCGGCACCCTTGGTGGAGCGCACCGTCGTTCCCTCGCTCGCCCCGAGCAGATCGTCGTGGAGCACGAAGCCGGCGTGGGTGTGGAACTGGCCGCCTTCCCTGAGGCTGACCAGATAGCGGCGGGACTTGCGGTCGAGGAGCAGCGCCCTCTCCCCTGCCAGGAACGGCCCGGTCAACGCCGTCGGCGGCGTGCGGAGCGCGACGGGTGATCGTGGCGGACCACGAGCGATTCTCCGGGACGCAGCCGGCTGGTGTGCACCACCTCCGGCTCACTGCCGGTGATCTTCCTCAGCACCCGGAGGCCGAAGGCGACACCCGCGACGGCGGTCCAGGCGCGGCTCCCGCCGAGCAGGCCTCGGCGGACTCCCGTGCGCAGGAGGAAGCGCAGCATCAGACCCGGCGGACCTCGACGAGCGTGGTCTTCTTCCTCCCCTTGCGCCGGCCCATCACATAGGCGAGGCCCACCACGGCGACTGCCACCGCCACACCGACGACGAGAGCGACGGGCTTGGCCGCGGTGGCCGACGTGTCCACCTCACCCTTGATCTCCCGCAGCTTGGCCTCGATCGCCTGGCGGGTGACGGGCTGGTCGACGTCGTCGTTCATGGCGCCACCGATCCCTTCCTCGTCGCCCGACGCCTCTGGCTGGTGACCGCCCGCGCCGCCAGCACGGCGACGAGCGCCGAGGCGACCAGGGTGATGGCGTAGGGGGCCCACGACCAGTTCCCCGAGAAGGTGGTGGTCTCGGTCTGCAGCGCGCGGAGCAGCGCCAGGGACAGCAGCAGCAGGCCCACGCCCAAGGTGAACGAGCCGACCAGGCCTACGGCGATGAAGCGCCCCAACCCTTTGATCGGGACCACGGTCTCCTGCTTCACGTAGGCGAGCACCATGGCCCACAGCTCGCTCGCCAGTGTGGGAAGGCTCTTGTCGCGATCGCTGGCCATGGCGAGTGCTTATATCCCGGGCCATCCAGACGCAAGCGACCGCGGCTCAGCCGCCCGAGAGCCGGAAGGCGAGCAACGCCGACGCGTCCTGGGCCAGGTCGGCGAGCAGGCGCAGGCGCGAGCCGGGGTCGTCCTCCTCCAGCAGCCGCTGGCGGTCGACGGGGCCGAGGGGAGCGACGGCGGCCAGCTGGAAGGCGGCGACGAGGGGGTCGGCATCGAGCTCGACCGTGGCCGGCGCCGGAGCCTCCTCCAACTCGCCCGCCAGGGCCAGGGCGCGGCGCACCTCGTGCTCGGCCCGGGCCAGCAGGTCTGGGCCATCAGCACCGGACGTCGTCTCCGGCAGGCTCTCCACCAGCGCCATCGGGTAGGGGTCGTCGGGAAGCCACACCGAGACCCTCACCCGGCGCGTGCCCACGCACGCCAGGGCCCAGCGCCCGTCGGGGAACTCTGCCGCCTCCACGATGCGGGCGACGGTGCCGACGCCGAAGCGGGTGTCGCCTCCGCCGACCTCGGCCCCCCGTTCGATGAGCACCACGCCGAACTCCTGGCCGTGACGAAGGGTGTCGCGCACCAGGGCCCGGTACCGAGGCTCGAAGACGTGCAGCGAGAGCATGGTGTAGGGGAACAGCACCGATCCCAGCGGGAACATCGGGATCGGCAGGGCGACCGAGTCCGTCATGGTCCGGACGCGGTCATGGCGCCAGGGTGTCGGGCGCCGGCGCCTCGGGGTAGGCGGCGAAGACGGCGCCCAGCTGCTCCTGCAGGGCGCGCCCGATGGCCTCGCCTGGCAGCTGGTTGATCAGGAAGGCGAACACAAGCGGCGGGGCGCCAGTGGCGGAGTCGACGTAGCCGGTCAGCGCCGCCACCTCGTCGAGGGCGCCGGTCTTGGCCCGCAGGCGCCCGACCGCGGGGTTGTTCCTGAACCGCCGGGCCAGGGTTCCGTCCCTGCCGGCCACGGGGAAGCCGGCGGCGAGGGGGCCGGTGGGGCCGGCGGCATCCAGGGCGGCCATGAGCAGCGTGCAGCTGGCCCGGTCCGAGCGGTCGAGACCCGAGCCGTCCACTGCGGCGAGGTGCTCGACGGGCAGGGCGGCGGCAGCCAGCGTCTCGCGTATCACCCCGACGCCGGAGGTGGTCGTGCCGGCGCCGGCGAAGCGCCGGCCGAGCTCCTTCACCAGCAGCTCGGCCGTGAGGTTGTCGCTCTCCCGCAGCATCTGTCCCACGAGCTCGCGGACCGGGGCCGAGGCGAGCTTCGCCACGACCGGAGCGCCCTTGGGAGCCTGCCCCTCGCCTGGGGCGCCGGCGACGACGACGCCGCGAGCCTGCAGGAGGGCCGTCAGCACCCCGGCGGCGTGCACGTCCGGCTCGGTCGCGGGGACCTTCTTGGGCGTGAACTGGGCGAAGCCGTCGTTGACGTCGAGGGCGCTGGCCGGCCCGGACTCCGAGTCGGTGACGTACACCGGGCGCCACGTCGGCACGTAGCGCTGCCGGTCGTAGCGGGTCTCGTCGCCGACGACTCCGCCGCGGACCTCCCGCACGCCCGCCTCGACCACCGCGTCGGCGAGGGTCTCCATCGGCGTGAAGAGCTGGGGCTGGTTCTGGAACGACGCCGCGTAGTCCGCCGTGGCCAGCAGGGGATCTCCTCCACCCACCAGCCACAAGGGACCGTCCACGATTCCGCCGACACCGACTGGGCGCTCCACCCGCACCTCGGTGACGAGCTTCGCCTCGCCCCCGATCCGGGTGAGGGCGGCCAGGGCCGTGAGCACCTTGAGGTTGGAGGCCGGGATGAGCCGCTCGTCGGGCCGCCGGGCCATGATCGCACGAGTGCCCTGACGCACCACGATGCAGGACTGCCGGGTGCCGCCGCCGAGGGCCGGGCTGGACAGAGCAGCGTCGACCTGGGCCCGCAACCGGGTGTCGGCCACGACGCGGGCCAGGAGAGCGGGCACCCGGCGGGCCGACAGCACGGGCGCCCGCAGCGGTGGCGCCCCTGTGCCGGGCGCGGGGTCGCCAGGGGGACGCACGGCCAGCAAGGCGGTGGCCGCCGTGATCAGGAGGAGGATGACCGGCACCACCCAGCGGCGCACGGCGGGGAAGCCTACGGCTCGAGGGCGGCGCGGAAGAACGAGCGCAGGTGCTGGAGACGCTGCTCCATGGCATCAGCGGCCAGGGGGTCCCGGTCGAGGAGCGACTCCAGGAAGGGCACGTCGCTGAAGTAGCTCAGGAGGGCACCGTACCCGGTGAGCAGGAGCTGCTCGGGGTCGTGGCGCCGGAAACGGCCGGCTGCCATCTCCTTGGCGAAGAAGGTGCAGGCCCGCTGGAACAGGGGCTTGAGCGCGCCCCCCAGGTCGAGGCCGAGGTGGGTGCTGTCATCGAGGGCCGCCCGGCGGGCGATGCGAACGAAGTCGGGGTTCTCGGCGAAGAAGCGGAACCCGGCAGTGAGCACGAGGTCCACCTTCGCCCAGCCGTCCTTGGGCGAGTGGACGGCCTCGCCCACCCGGCTGAACCAGTCGGCCAGGCTGACCTCGAAGACCTCCCGGTACAGGGACTCCTTCGACGGGAAGTGGTGCAACAGGCTGGGGCGACGGATGCCGACGGCGGCGGCGATGTCGTTCAGCGACGTGCCCTCGTAGCCGTGCTGGGCGAAGAGGCGGCGCCCCTCGTGGAGAATGGCCTGGCGGGTTGACGGCAACGCTCGTACCGCCACGGTCGCTCACTCCTCGCTCTGGTCCGGTTGCCCCGAAAGCCCATCCTGATCACGGGCTCGCAGGTCGAGCGTACCGGCCGGCGGCCGCTTCTCGGCGCCAGAGCGAAGCGCCGGGCCGGAACGGTGGCGGCGCCAAGTACCTTGGCGGCGCATGGACATCGTCTCCGCCCTGTTCTGCGAGAACATCAATCTGCGCCAGGTGCCGGGGCCGGCGACCCGAATCGACCTGTCGGGGATCATGTTCTCCCTGCCGGCGCCCGGTGACCCGCCGGTCACGGTTGCCCCCCACCTCGTGGTCCTCATCCGGTGCCGGGCCGACGAGCCCGGCAGCGGCGTACTCGAGGTCGTCTTTCGCGACGGTGCCGGCGCCGAGGTGGCCCGAAACGTGGCGCCCTTCACCGTCGAGCCGGGCAAGTTCACCTACCGGCTGGTGCGGGGCGAGCTGACCTACGAGGGCTACGGAACCATCGAGGCGCACTGCCGTGTCGGCCAGGGGGCTTGGACCGTGGTACCGCTGACGCTCTTGGCCCCCGCTCCGGCCTGAGATGCCCTTCGCATCGGCGCTCTCCGAGCATCCCGTGCCCGCCGTGGCCGTGGGCGAAGTGGCCGGCCAGCTCCTCGAGAGCCTCGGGCCGGCGCCGGACCTGGCCGTGCTCTTCGTGACCCCTCCCCACGTCGGCGCCCTCGAGGACGCGGCGGCGGCGGTGGCCGACATCCTGAGGCCGGCCACGATCGTCGGGTGCGCGGCCGTCTCCGTCGTCGCCAGGGGCCGCGAGGTCGAGGAGCAGCCGGCGGTGAGCGTGTGGGCCGCCCGCTTCGGGGAGGTCGAGCCGGTGCGGGTCGAGGCCCGGCGGGCACCCGCCGGCTTCGAGCTGACGGGCCTCCCCCCGGAGCTGCCCTTCGAGCCCCGGGCCCTGCTGCTGCTGGCCGACCCCTTCTCGTTCCCCATCGACGCGCTCTACGCCGACGTCGCGTCCCGCTACCCGGGGCTGCCCGTCGTCGGCGGCAACGCCTCGGCTGCTCATGGCCCGGGCGGCAACCGGCTCGTGCTCGACCGCCACGTCCACACCGCCGGCGCCGTGGGCGCCTTCCTCGGCCCCGGCGTGGAGGTCGAGACCGTCGTCTCCCAGGGCTGCCGCCCCGTCGGGCGGCCCTACGTGGTCACCCGCTCGAACGGCAACGTCGTAGAGGAGCTCGGCGGTGAGACCGCCCTCGCCCGGCTGCTCCAGATGACCGGGACCGAGATGTCCGAGGAGGACGTCGAGCTCATCAACCGCGGCCTGCACCTGGGCCGGGTCATCAACGAGAGCAAACTCGACTTCGAGCGCGGGGACTTCCTCGTGCACAACGTCCTCGGCGCCGATCAGGCCACGGGCGCCATCGCCGTCAACGACGTCATCGAGGTCGGCACCACCGTGCAGTTCCACGTCCGGGACGCGGCCACCGCCGATGAGGACCTGCGGCACCTCCTGGCCGGTCGCCAGGCCGACGGCGCGCTGTTGTTCACCTGCAACGGCCGCGGCATGCGCCTGTTCGGAGCGCCGGACCACGACGCCGGCGTCCTCGACGAGCGAGTGGGCGTTCCCGTGGGCGGGTTCTTCGCCGCCGGCGAGTTCGGGCCCATCGGGGGGCGCAACTTCGTGCACGGTTTCACCGCGTCCATCGCCCTCTTCAAGGAGGAGGAGGCTGGGGCTGTCGGTTAGCTTTGGCTCCATGACCGACAGGGACCTCGAGCAGCTCGGCATCAACGTCATCAGGGGGCTGGCCATGGACGGCCCCCAAAAGGCCAACTCCGGGCATCCCGGTACGGCCATGGCCCTCGCGCCTCTGGCCCACGTGCTGTGGACCAGGGTGATGCGCCATGACCCCTCGGAGCCGGACTGGCCGGACCGGGACCGCTTCGTCCTGTCGGTGGGCCATGCGTCGATCCTGTTGTACTCCATGCTCTACCTCACCGGCTACGAGCTGACGCTGGACGACCTGAAGGCCTTCCGCCAGTGGGGCAGCAAGACCCCGGGGCACCCCGAGGTCCACCACACCAAGGGCATCGAGGTCACGACAGGCCCGCTCGGCCAGGGCTTCGCCAACGCCGTGGGGATGGGGATCGCCGAGCGCTGGCTGCGGGCCCGCTTCGGCCCCGAGGCCTGCGACCACCACACCTTCGTGCTGTGCAGCGACGGCGACCTCCAGGAGGGGATCAGCCACGAGGCCGCCTCCCTGGCCGGCCATCTCGGCCTGGGGCGCCTCGTCTACGTGTACGACGACAACCACATCACCATCGACGGCCCCACCGAGCTCTCCTACAGCGACGACGTCCCCAAGCGCTTCGAGGCCTACGGCTGGCACGTCGACAACGTCGGCGAGATCGCCAACGACACCGACGCCCTGGAGGACGCCGTGCGGCGGGCCATGGCCGTCGAGGACCGCCCCTCGATGATCGTGCTGCGCAGCCACATCGGCTATCCCTCGCCCAAGTTCACCGACACCGCGGCGGCCCACGGCAATCCCCTGGGCGAGGACGAGATCCGGGTCACCAAGGAGATCCTCGGCCTCCCTCCAGAGGAGACCTTCTGGGTGCCGGACGAGGTGCTCGAGATGTACCGCCGGTGCATCCCCCGGGGCCGGGCGTTGCGGGAGGACTGGGAGTCGCGCCGCGCCGGCGGCGGCGGGAGCCGGGAGCTGCTCGAGGCCTGCCTCAACGGCCGCGGCCTCTCCGGGTGGCAGGCCAAGCTGCCCACCTTCGAGGCGGGCGCCAAGATGGCCACCCGCAAGGCCAGCGGCGCCTGCCTCAACGCCATCGCCGATGTGGTGCCCGGCCTCCTCGCCGGCGGGGCCGACCTGACCGACAACACGGGCACGTTCTTGAAGGACCAGGGCGTCCAGTCCGCCGCAGACCCCGGCGGCCGGCTCATCTACTTCGGCATCCGTGAGCACGCCATGGGCGCCATCATGAACGGGGCCGCCCTCCACGGTGGCGTCGTGCCCGTGGGCGGCACCTTCTTCATCTTCAGCGACTACATGCGCCCCGCGGTCCGCCTGGCCGCCCTCAGCGAGGCCAAGGTCGTGTACTCCTGGACCCACGATTCCGTCGGCCTGGGCGAGGACGGGCCCACGCACCAGCCCGTCGAGCACATCGCCGCCATGCGGGCCATGTCAGGGCTCCGGGTCATCCGCCCGGCCGACGCCAACGAGACGGCCCACGCCTGGCGGGTGGCCATCGAGTCCAACGGCCCGACGGCCCTGCTGTTATCCCGGCAGGACCTGCCCGTCCTGGAGGGGACGGCCGAGCGAGCCGACGACGTGGCCCGGGGCGCCTATGTGCTGTCGACCGGCGGCGACGACCCCGAGATCCTTCTCATCGGTACCGGCAGCGAGGTGCACGTCTGCCTGGCCGCGGCCGAGGAGCTGGCTGCCGGCGGCGTCGTCGCCCGGGTCGTCTCGATGCCCTCCTGGGAGCTGTTCGAGGAGCAGGACGAGAGCTACCAGGAAGAGGTCATCCCGCCCGAGCTGCCCGCCTTGGCCGTGGAGGCGGCCACATCGTTCGGCTGGGAGCGCTGGGCCCTCGACTCGGTGTCCATCGATCGTTTCGGCGCCTCCGCGCCGGGGAAGGTCGCATTGGAGAACCTGGGCTTCACCCCTGCCAACGTGGCCGAAGTGGCCAGGGAGTTGCTGTCCGAGTTGGAGGACGACGACGAGGGGTAACGCAACCACGTGACGCGACTGCATGAGCTGTTCGAACAGCAGCGACAGAGCCCCTGGATCGACAACCTGACCCGGCCCATGCTGCGCGGCGGCCGCCTGCAGGCCCTGGTGGACGACGGCGTGCGGGGCGTCACGTCCAACCCCACCATCTTCGCCAAGGCCATCTCGGCCGGGGCCGACTACGACGAGCAGTTCGACAGGCTCCTCAGTGCCCACTCGGTGGAGGACGCGTACTGGGCCCTGGTCGTCAGCGACATCAAGGAGGCGCTGGAGGTACTGCGCCCCGTGCACGAGGCCAGTGGAGGCGACGACGGCTTCGTCTCCCTCGAGGTGGCTCCCTCCATCGCCCACGACACCAAGGCCACGGTCGCGGCCACCCGGCTCCTCCACGAGCGCATCGCCAGTCCCAACCTCATGATGAAGATCCCCGCCACGGCAGAGGGGATCCCGGCCATCGCCACCATGATCGGCGAGGGACGCAGCATCAACATCACCCTCATCTTCAGCCTGGACCGCTACGACGAGGTCATCGAGGCGTACCTCAGCGGCCTGGAGGCCTGCGGGGGCGACCTTTCCCGGGTCCACAGCGTGGCCTCGTTCTTCGTCAGCCGGGTGGACACCGAGGTCGACCGCCGCCTCGAAGCCCTGGGCACCGAGGAGGCGCTCGCCCTTCGGGGGACGGCTGCGGTGGCCCAGGCGAAGCTGGCCTACCAGTTGTTCCGCCAGAGGTTCTCGGGCGACCGCTGGGAGGTCCTGCGGGCCCGGGGGGCATCGGTGCAGCGGCCCCTGTGGGCGTCCACATCCACCAAGAACCCCGCCTACCCCGACCTGTTGTACGTCGACAGCCTCATCGGGCCCGACACCGTCAACACCATGCCGGACGCCACCGTCGAGGCCTTCTGCGACCACGGCACCGTGGGCTGCAGCGTGGATGCCGACGTGGACGGAGCGCAGCGGGCCCTGGAGCGCCTTGCCGGCGTCGGCGTCGACATGGACGACGTGTCCCGGGTGCTGGAGGACGAAGGGGTGGCCAGCTTCGCCAAGTCGTTCGACGAGCTCATCCAGGCCCTGACCGACAAGGCCAACGCCCGCCAGAGCTCGTGAGCGACGCCCAGCTCTTGCAGCGGCTCCTCGGCCGTGACGCTTCGCTGTGGCCGGACGGCAACGTCGCCCCCACCCGGCTCGGGTGGCTCGACGTGGCCGAGCGCATGCACCATGAATCGGCCGAGATCACCGGCTGGGCGGCCGGGATCGATGCCTCCAGGGTCGTCCTGCTCGGCATGGGCGGCTCCTCGCTGGGCCCCGAGGTGCTCAGGGCCGCGGTGGGGTCGAGCCGCCTGGTGGTGCTCGACACCACCGACCCGGAGACCATCGCGTCGGTCGACGTCGAGGACGCCTTCTTCCTGGTGTCCTCCAAGTCCGGCTCGACCTTGGAGCCGCAGGCACTGCTGGCCCATTTCTGGGAGCGGGTACCGGACGGCCGGCGCTTCGCCGCCATCACCGATCCCGGCTCCCCGCTCGACGAGCAGGCCACCGACGCCGGCTTCACCCGGGTGTTCCGCAACCCCCCCGACATCGGCGGGCGCTACTCGGTGCTGTCGTACTTCGGGCTCGTACCGGCGGCGCTGTGCGGGGTCGACGTGGCCGAGCTGTGCCAGCGGGCCCTGGAGGTGGACAAGCACGCTGCCGTGGAGCTCGGCGTGGCCATGGGCGAAGCCGCCCGGGCCGGTCGAGACAAGCTCACCGTCGTCGTCCCCGAGCGGTTCGCCGCCTTCGGCCTGTGGGTCGAGCAGCTCATCGCCGAGTCCACCGGCAAGCGGGGCACCGGGCTGGTGCCCGTGCCCACCACCGAGGTGGAGACGGGCGACGACCGCCACGTCGTGGCCCTGGAGCTCGAAGAGCCGGCGGAGCTCGGGGCTCAGTTCATGCGCTGGATGCTCGCGGTCGCCGTCGCCGGCCACGTGCTCGGCATCGACCCCTTCGACGAGCCGGACGTGGCCGTGGCCAAGGCCAACACGGCCAAGATCCTCGCCAACCTCCCCCTCGACGAGCCCCACGGCGCCGACCCCGCCGGCGTGACGACGTGGATCGAGGCCCAGGTCCGCCCCGGCGACTACGTGTCGGTCCAGGCCTACCTCCCCTATGGCCAGGACGCCGCCCTGGAGCGCCTGCGCCGGAACCTGCGCGACGGTCTCGGGGGCATGGCCGTCACCGCCGGCTACGGCCCCCGCTTCCTCCACTCCACCGGCCAGCTCCACAAAGGCGGGCCCAACAGCTTGGTGGCGGTGCAACTGGTGGGGCGCACCCCCGTCCCCTCGGTCCCCATCCCGGCCCACCCCTACGACTTCAACACCTTGATCGCGGCCCAGTCGCTGGGCGACCACCAGAGCCTGCTCGACCGGGGCCGGCGCGTCCTGCGGGTGGCCCTCGACGACCTGAAGGAGATCGGCTGATGCAGCTCGGCATGGTGGGGCTCGGCCGCATGGGCGCGAACATGAGCCGCCGGCTCGTCGACCACGGCCACCAGGTCGTGGCCTTCGATGTGAACGCCGCCCTGGTGGAGAGGGCGGCCGAGGACGGCGTCACCGGCGTCAAGAGCCTGGAGGACCTGGTGGCGGCGCTCGACCCTCCCCGGGCGACCTGGTGCATGGTCCCCGCCGGCGAGCCGACGCGCTCCACCGTGGACGCCCTGGCCCTCGCCCTCGACCAGGGCGACGCCATCGTCGACGGCGGGAACTCCAACTACAAGGAGGCCCAGGCGTCCTCCGCCCGCCTCCGCGAACGCGGCATCGCCTACGTGGACGCCGGCGTCTCCGGTGGCGTCTGGGGACTGAAGAACGGCTATTGCCTGATGGTGGGAGGCGACACCGACGCCGTCGCCCGCCTGGAGCCGCTGTTCCGGGATCTCGCCCCTCCCGACGGCTACGCCCACGTCGGACCGTCGGGCGCCGGTCACTACACCAAGATGATCCACAACGGGATCGAGTACGGCATGCTCCAGGCCTACGGCGAGGGCTTCGCCCTGCTGAACGCGGCCGAGGAGTTCGACCTCGATCTCCACCAGGTGGCGGCCTTGTGGAACCACGGCTCGGTGGTGCGGTCATGGCTCCTGGAGCTGGCCGAGCTGGCCCTGGCCAAGCCCGCGGAGTTCGCCCACATCCGCGGCTTCGTCGAGGACTCCGGCGAGGGCCGCTGGACCGTCGAGGAGGCCATCCGCCGGTCGGTGCCCGCTCCGGTGATCGCCGCCTCGCTCTTCGCCCGGTTCTCGTCACGCGATGACGAACGCTTCGGCGCCCGCATCGTGGCCGCTCTGCGCAACCAGTTCGGCGGCCATCGCTTCTTCACGGAGGCGGCGGCGGCCGAGGAGGCCAAGGACGAGACGGCGGACGCCGCCGGTATCGTCAGCGCCCCCGACCAGCCCGGCGAGCCGGCATGACGGCCGACAACCCGCTGCTCGAGGGCCTGGAGGTGGAGCGGCGGGCACCCCCGTGCGTCCTCGTCGTCTTCGGCGCCTCGGGCGACCTCAGCTCCCGCAAGCTCGGGCCGGCGCTGGAGGCGTTGGCCGACAACCGCCAGCTCCCGCTGGCCTTCTCCGTGGTGGGCGTGGCCCGCACGGAGATGAGCGACGACGACTTTCGCCGGCGCATGCTCCAGGTCGTCAAGAAGCCGAGCGCGGCGTGGGAGCGGCTCGTGGCCGGGTTCCGCTACGTGACCGGCGACTACACCTGCCCCGAGACCTTCGAGCAGTTGCGGCGGGTGCTCGACGAGGTCGACGAGGAGCGGGGGACGGCGGGCAACCGCGTGTACTACCTGGCCACCGTGCCCGAGGTGTTCGCCGGCGTGGCATCGTCGCTCGGCGAGCACGGCCTCAACCAGCCCAAGCGCGAGGGCGCCTTCGTGCGCCTGGTGGTGGAGAAGCCGTTCGGCCGCGACCTCCAGAGCTCGCACCAGCTCGACGAGACACTGCACGAGTCGTTCCGCGAGGACCAGCTGTACCGGATCGACCACTACCTGGGGAAGGAGACGGTCCAGAACGTCCTCGCCCTGCGCTTCGCCAATTCCATCTTCGAGCCCATATGGAACCGGCGCTACATCGACCACGTGCAGATCACGGTGGCCGAGTCGCTCGGGGTGGGGCACCGCGGCGGGTTCTACGAGAGGGCCGGAGCCCTGCGCGACATCGTCCAGAACCACGTGCTGCAGGTGCTAGGGCTGACCCTGATGGAGCCGCCGGCCACGGTGGACGCCAAGGGCATCCGCGACGAGAAGGTCAAGGCGCTGCGGGCCATCGACATCCTCCGACCCGAGGAGGTGGCCACGGAGGTGGTCCGGGCCCAGTACGAGGCCGGGTGGGCCGAGGGCGAGATGGTGCGGGGGTACCGGGAGGAGGAGGGCGTGGCGCCCGACAGCCGCACCGAGACCTACGTGGCCATGAAGGTGCGGGTCGACAACTGGCGCTGGGCCGGCGTGCCGTTCTACGTGCGCACCGGCAAGTGCCTCCCCAAGCGGGTCACCGAGGTGGCCATGCAGTTCCACGGTGTGCCCCATCTCCCCTTCGCCTCCGGGGCCGCTCAGGGGCTGGAGCCCAACGCCTTGGTGCTGCGCATCCAGCCCGACGAAGGGATCACCCTGCGCTTCGGCGCCAAGGTCCCGGGGCAGGCGTTCGAGGTGCGCAGCGTCTCCATGGACTTCTCCTACGGCGCCGCCTTCCTGGAGGAGACCCCCGAGGCCTACGAGCGGCTCCTCCTCGACGCCATGGTGGGCGACCCGACCCTGTTCATCCGGGCCGACGAGGTCGAGCAGGCGTGGGTGGTCGTCGAGCCCCTCCTGAACGCATGGGCCGCCGACGAGGCTCCCCTCGCCCGCTACCCGGCCGGCACCTGGGGGCCGCGGGAGGCCGACCGGCTTCTCGAGAGCGACGGCCGCCGTTGGCGCAGCCCGTGAGCCAACCGCCCCCGGCCCACCCGCCGGTGGCCCATCCTGGTGAGGGGAGTGTGCTCGAGCTCGGGAGCTGGCGAGCGGAGAACGTGCACGTGGGGCAGGTGCTGGAGGTCCTGGCGGACCTACGCCGGGCCGAGCAGCGCAGCGCCACCCGCACCTTCGTGGTCAACCTCGTCGTGCGCGCCGGTGACCACGCCCAAGCCGAGCGGGCATGTGAGGCTCTGCACCGCCTGGGCAGCCGTCACCCGGGCCGAACGGTGGTGGTGGTGGGACCGCCTCACGCCAATGACGGAGGAGGCTCGTCCATTGACGCCGAGGTCGTCCTCCACGGAGCCGAGGCCGAGGGACATCGGGTGTGGTCCGAGGACGTGCGCCTGCAGGTACGGGGGCCGTTGCTCGACCATCTCGACTCGCTCGTCGAGCCGCTGACCCTGCCCGACCTGCCCGTCGTCGCCTGGTTCGCGGGGCGGCCACCCGACCCTGGCGACCCGCTGCTCGACGCCGCCGACGCGGTGATCGTGGATGCCAAGACCGAGGAGCCGGGGGGCGAGAAGTCACTCCCTTCCGTCGTGTCCCTGAGCCGCCGCAACGTGGTCATCGACCTGTCGTGGATCCGCCTTCGGCCCTGGCGCGAGCTGCTGGCCGGTCTGTTCGACAGCCCGATCCTGTGGCCCTTTCTCGACGGGGTCAGCGGAGCCGAGGTGCGGGGCAAGTCCGGGCCACGTCTGCTGCTGGCCGGGTGGCTGTCGTCGCGGCTCGGGCTCCTGGGCAGCCAGATCCACCTGATCGACAGCCGGCACACTTCCATGCACCTCGCCGCCGAGCACGAGGGCTCCACGGCCACCTTCCACGTGGAACGGCGAGAGGGCGAGCGCATGGTGCGCGCCTGCGCCGACATCGAGGGCGGGCCCACCCACGAGGACCGGCTCTCGTTGCCCGACGACTCGCTGTCGTGGTCCCTCGCCCAGGCGCTCACCCATCTCCGCCACGACCGCGTCCACAGCCAGGCCGTCCAGGCCGCTCTCGCCCTGGGCGGCTGAACGCAACGCCGGCCTGCCCGAGGTTGTTCGGCACGCTTTAGGGTTGGGGGCGTGAACGGAGAGCTCGTGGTGGTGGACGACCTCGCCGGCGAGTTCGCCGAGCGCATCATCGAGGCGTTCCGCCACCGGAGCAATGACGAGTTCTCCCTCGCCCTCTCCGGCGGCCAGACGGCTCGCCGGTGCTACGAGCGGCTGGCCGCGGAGTCGGCCAGCCGGATCGACTGGTGGCTGGTCGAGGTCTATTGGGGCGACGAGCGCTGTGTGCCTCCCGAGGACGCCGACTCCAACGAGCGCCTCGGGCGAGAGGCACTGCTCGAGCGGGTGGGCGCGGCCGGTTCGATCCATCCCATGCGCTGCGACGACGGGCCCGACCCGTACCAGATGCGCATCGGCGAGCTGGGACGCTTGGACGTGGTCCATCTCGGTCTCGGCGCCGACGGCCACACCGCCTCGCTGTTCCCGGGGTCTCCCGGCCTCGATGCCGACCCCGGCCGGCTGGTGGTCATGAACGAGGACCCGTCCGGGTCCAACCGCCACCCGCGTATGACCCTCACCCTCTCGGGCATCGCCCGGGCCCGCCTGGTGCTCTTCACCGTGGCCGGGGTCGAGAAGCGCGCCGCCATGCAGCGCATCGTGGACGGCGAGGACCTGCCAGCGGCGAGGGTGCATGCTGACCGGGTGGTGTGGCTCGTCGACCGCGAAGCGGCCCCATTGGCCCAGGCGGCCAATACCATGGTGGGGGGAACGGGGCCAGCCTGAGGCGGCCGCCGTGGACGAGCGAGAGGAGACCTCCGGATGAAGCTTGGCATCGTGGGCAAGGGCGGGGTTGGCAAGACCACTCTTTCGACCTTGATCTGCCAGCACTATGCGGCCCAGGGCAAGCGGGTGCTGGCGGTGGACACCGACTCCAACCCGAACCTGGCCCTCAGCCTCGGCCTCTCGCCCGCGCAGGCCGACGCCGTGCCCGTGCTGCCCCGGGCGCTCGTGGTCGGCACCGGCAACGGGGCCATCAGCCCGGCCCAGCTGCTGGCGGACTACGGCGTGCCGACGCCGTCGGAGGTCACCCTCCTCAACGCCATGGCCGTCACCCAGGCGGGGGCGGGCTGAACCTGCAGCAGCCACGCTGCCGTGCGCAGCCTCCTGGGAGCAGCCATCGAGGAAGAGGCCGACCTCACCCTGGTCGACATGGAAGCCGGCCTGGAGCACCTGTCCCGCTCGGGGGGGACCCTCGCCTACGCCGACGTGCTCCTGATGGTCATGGAGCCCTCCCGCAAGTCCATCCTCACCGCGCAGCGCACCCTGCACCTCGCCGACGAGCTCGGCATCCCCAAGTCCTACGGGGTGGGCAACAAGGCCCGCCTGCCCGAGGACGCGGAGTTCTTCCAAACGGTGGCCGCCGAGTACGGCGTGCCCCTGGCCGGCATCGTCCCCCACGACCCGGCGGTGGTGGAGGCCGACCGCTCAAACCATGTGCTGAGCCCCGAGCAGGCGCCCGCCGTGCGCAAGGCGGTGGCCGAGATCGCCGCCGTGGTCGACGCCACCGTGGCCGCCGGGAACGGCGGCGGCGCCGAGCGCGAGGCGCTCCTGCGAGAGCGAGAGCGGGTGGACGAGCGTCTCGCCCAACTGCAACGAGCCGACTGACCACCTCCCCGCCGTTGCGAGTACATAGCGGGCGGAAACGGCCCGCTATGTACTCGAAACGGGGGGCGGTCCGCCGCATTGGCCTCGTCGCCCTGGTGCTGACGGCGGTCCTGGTGGCTGGGTGCCGCTCCGGCCCCGAGCCGCAGCCGTCCTCTCGCGGGGCGCGCGCCGCCCCTCCACCGACGACAGCGGCGCCACCGACGACATCCACCGCGGTGGCGGCGCCGGAGGCGACGGTCCTGGCCGCCGGCGACATCGCCGGCTGTGACACGCCGGGCGACGAGCGCACGGCGGCCGTGCTCGACGCCCACGAGGGCACCGTCGTCACCCTCGGGGACAACGTCTACGAACGGGGCACGGCCGAGGCGTTCGCCGCCTGCTACGGCCCAACCTGGGGTCGCCACCGCGACCGCACCCGGCCGGCGCTCGGCAACCACGACTACGTCAACGGCCGGGCCGCCGCCTACTTCGAGTACTTCGGAGACGCCGCCGGCGAACGAGGCAAGGGCTGGTACAGCTTCGATCTCGGGGCATGGCACGTCGTCGCGCTCAACTCCAACTGCGCCGTCGTCGGTGGCTGCGGGGCGGGCTCGGAGCAGGAACGGTGGCTGCGGGCCGACCTGGCCGCCCACCCCCGGCGCTGCACCCTCGCCTACTGGCACCACGCCCGCTTCAGCTCAGCCCTCCACGGCAACAACGACGTGACCGCCGCCCTGTGGCAGGCGCTGCACGAGGCCGGCGCCGACGTCGTGCTCGCCGGCCACGACCACGACTACGAGCGCTTCGCCCCCCTCGGTCCCGACGGTCGCCCGGCCCCGACCATCGGCATCCGTCAGTTCGTCGTCGGCACCGGCGGCCGCAGCCTCTACGCCTTCCGGGCACCCGCTCCCGGCAGCGAAGTCCGCCACGCCGCCAGCTTCGGCGTCCTGCAGCTGACCCTGAAGGAGGCCGGCTACGACTGGCGCTTCCTCGCGGTGGAGGGCTCGAGCTTCACCGACAGCGGCTCAGCCACCTGCCGCTGACCGCGCCTTGCGGCCGACCGCACCGGGGCGGGCCGCGACCAGCCCCTCGACCACGGCGCCGGGCGGGGGTGGTTTCCCCGCCTGGGCGAGGAGGCCCGGCGATGTTCCGGGCTGCGAGACTGGCGGCCGTGGACGAAGCGAGCGCTCCCGACGACGCCCTGCGGGCCGACATCCGCCTCCTCGGCTCCCTGCTGGGCGAGACCCTGGTTCGCCAGGTGGGGCCCGACCTGCTCGAGCTCGTCGAGCGGGTGCGGGAGCTCAGCCGCCAGGGGCGCCAGGACCGAGCGGCCGACGGCATGGCGGCGGTACTCGGGCAGATGGACCCGGAGACCACCATCGCCCTGGCCCGCGCCTTCTCCTCGTACTTCCACTTGGCCAACACCGCCGAGCAGGTGCACCGGGCGGCCGCTCTCGACCGGCGGCGGGCCGCCCACGGCACCGCCATCGAGCAGATGGCCAAGAAGGTGGCCGCCGATCCCGATGCCGTGGCCGAGCTGAGCCGCTGCGCCGGGCGCATCGCGCTGCGCCCCGTGTTCACCGCCCACCCCACCGAGGTGGCCCGCCGGTCCGTGCTCACCAAGCTGCGCCGGGTCGGCGAGCTGCTCGAGCTGCGCAGCCGCAGTGCCACGGCCGAGCACGCGGGGATCGACCAGCGCCTGGCCGAGATCGTCGACCTCCTGTGGCAGACCGACGAGCTGCGCCGGGAGCGCCCGACGCCGGCGCAGGAGGCGGGAGCGGTGAGCTTCTACCTCGACGACCTCGCCCGCAATGTCGTGCCCGGGGTGGTGCACCACTTCGTGAGCCAACTGGCCGGCCTGGGTGCGGACCTCCCGCCGGGCGCCACGCCGCTTCAGTTCGGGAGCTGGGTCGGCGGCGACCGGGACGGCAACCCCAACGTCACCCCCGAGGTGACGATGGCCGTCCTGGCCCAGCAGCACGACATGGGGATCGAGACGCTGCTGAGCAGCATCGAGGCCCTGACGACAAAGCTGAGCTGCTCGACCCAGATCGTGGGCGTGTCGCCGGCGCTGGCCGCCAGCATGGAGGAGGACGCCGCGCTCCTGCCGGAGGTGGTCGAACGCTACGGCCGGCTCAACGCCGAGGAGCCGTACCGTCTCAAGGCGTCGTTCATCCGCCAGCGGCTGCTCAACACCCAGCGGCGCCTGGCCGAGGGGCGGGTGGTGGTGGCGCCCACCGAGTACGCCGGCGCCGCCGGGCTGCTGGACGACCTGGAGCTGATCCGCCAGTCGCTGCTCGCCAACCGGGGCCAGCTCGTCGCCAACGGCTCCCTCGCCCGCCTCATCCGCACGGTCGCCGCCTTCCGGCTCCACGTGGCGACCCTCGACATCAGGGAACACGCCGAGCGCCACCACCTCGCTCTCGGTGCGATGATGGACGTTCACGGCGAGTCGGCGCCGCCCTACTCGGGCCTGGACCGGGGGGAGCGGTGCAAGGTCCTGGCCCGGGAGCTGCAGAGCCGGCGACCCCTGATCGGGCCGGTCACCGCGCTCGACGGGGAGGCGGCCGCCACCTTCTCGCTGTTCACGACGCTGCGAGCGGCGCTCGACCGCTTCGGCGCCGACGCCGTCGAGAGCTACATCGTGTCCATGACGAGGGGGCCCGACGACGTGCTGGCCGCGGTCGTGCTGGCCCGGGAGGCGGGGCTGGTCGACGTGCACCAGGGCATCGCCCGCATCGGGTTCGTGCCCCTGCTGGAGACCGTCGCCGAGCTGCGGTCGGCAGACGCCCTCCTCGACGAGCTGTTGTGCGAGCCCTGCTACCGCGAGGTGGTGCGGCTGCGGGGCGACGTCCAGGAGGTCATGCTGGGCTACTCCGACTCCAACAAGGACGCGGGGATCACCACCTCGCAGTGGGAGATCCACAAGGCGCAGCGCCTGCTCCGGGACAGCGCCCAGCGCCACGGCGTGCTCCTGCGCCTGTTCCACGGCCGGGGCGGGACGGTGGGGCGGGGCGGGGGCCCCACCAACGACGCCATCTTGGCCCAGCCCTTCGGAGTGCTGCAGGGATCGATGAAGCTCACCGAGCAGGGCGAGGTCATCTCCGACAAGTACCTGCTGCCGAGCCTCGCCCGCCACAACCTGGAGCTGGCGCTGGCCGCCGTGGCCGAGGCGACCGTGCTGCACCAGGCCTCCCGGCTCACGGCCGAGGTCCTGGCCCGGTGGGACGCCACCATGGACGCCGTCTCTGCGGCGGCGGCCGGCGCTTACCGGTCGTTGCTCTCCGTCCCGGGCTTCGCCGAGTACTTCCGCGCCTCCACGCCGGTCGACGAGCTGAGCGAGCTGAACATCGGGTCCCGTCCCGCCCGGCGCGGGGGCGGAGCAGGGGGCGACGAGCTCGACCAGCTGCGGGCCATCCCGTGGGTGTTCGCCTGGACCCAGTCCCGCCAGATCGTCCCCGGTTGGTTCGGGCTCGGGTCCGGCCTCGCCGCGGCGCGAGCCGCCGGCCACGGCGACCTGGCCAGCATGTACGAGGGGTGGCACTTCTTCCGCACCTTCATCTCCAACGTCGAGATGGTGCTGGCCAAGGTCGACCTCGGCACCACCGAGCGCTACGTCGAGCGCTTGGTCGCCCCCGAGCTGCACCACCTCTTCGACGTCATCGGGGCCGAGTACGAGCGCACCGTCACCGAGGTGCTCGCCGTCACCGGTGAGTCGAGCCTTCTCGAGCGCCAACCCGAGCTCAGGCGGACCCTCGCCGTGCGCGACCTGTACCTCGATCCCATCAGCCACCTGCAGGTGAACCTGCTCGCCCGCTGGCGCCAGAGCGAGGCGCCGGACCCCCTCCTGCGCCGGGGCCTGCTGCTCACCATCAACGGCATCGCCGCCGGCCTCCGCAACACCGGCTGAGCCCGCCGTAGCGTGAGCGTCATGGCCGAACGACCGGTGGCGCATCAGCTGCCAGCCGCCGCGCACGAAGGAGGAGGGGCGCCGGCATCTGGACCGGAATCGACCACGGGTGATGCCGGAGCGCCGCCGCCGGAACCGTCGCATGCCGAGCGCTGCCGCACCCTCGTCGCCTCCGCCCACCGGGGGGCGCTCTCCACGCTCGCCGCCGACCCTCAGGGCTACCCCTACGGCTCGGTTGCCAGCTACGGCCTCGACGACCGGGGCAACCCACTGTTCTTCGTCAGCCTGATGGCCGAGCACACCCAGAACGCCATCCGCGACGCCCGGGCCAGCCTGCTGGTGGCCGAGCCGGTTCCCGACGGCGCCGATCCGCTGGCCAGCGGACGGGCCACCCTGCTGGGCCTGCTCTCGGCCGTGGACGAGGTTGACCGCCCCGGCGCTCGCCACCGCTACCTCGCGGCCAACCCGACGGCGGCGTACTACATCGACTTCGGAGACTTCGCCTTCTACCGTCTGGACGTGCAGGCCATTCGCTACGTCGGGGGCTATGGGCGCATGAGCTGGGTCGACGCCGCCGCCTACGCCGCCGCCGATCCCGACCCGCTCGCTCCCCTCGCACCAGCGATCATCGAGCACATGAACGCGGATCACGCCGAGGCCCAGGTCTTGTTCTGCCGGCACCTGGCCGGCCGACTCGACACGACGGCGGCGACCATGTCCGCCGTCGACCGCTACGGCTTCGAGATGACGGCTGTCAGCCCCGCCCGCCGCGCCGCCATCCGCCTCGGCTTCCCGGAACCCTGCACCACCGCCGACGAGGTCCGCCGGGCGATGATCGCCCTGGTGGCGGACGCCCGTAGCCGTGCTGCCGGCGCCCGAGGGGCCCCTCACCCCCCCGAAGCTGGGTAGCCCTCGCTCGCGATCCAGCCCGCCGGCCGGGGACCTGCCCGCGAGCCGGGGCGGTAGTCGCACCGGATCGCGCGCAGATCAGGATCGCCGACGGCCGACGAGGTGAGCGACGGTGACGCCGGCACCCGCAAGTACGGTGTCGGCAATGGGACCCGACCTGCTCGGCGCCCCCCTTCCGGAGCTTCTGCAGGCGGCGGCCGCGGTACGGGACGCGGCCCACGGCCGCCGGGTCACCTACTCGCCCAAGGTCTTCATCCCCCTGACCCAGCTGTGCCGCGACCGGTGCGGCTACTGCACCTTCGCCCAGCCGCCGGCCCGCTTGGAGGCGCCCTACCTCGCGCCCGAGCAGGTTCTCGGCATCGCCCGGGCGGGGGCGGCCGTCGGTTGCCGGGAGGCGCTCTTCACCCTCGGAGAGCGTCCCGAGCTGCGCTATCCCGTCGCCGCCGACTGGCTGGCGGACCACGGCTACCGGTCCACCCTCGACTATCTCGGTGCGATGTGCGCCCTCGTGCGGCACGAGACCGCGCTTCTCCCCCACAGCAACGCCGGCGCCCTGCTGGCCGAGGAGCTCGCCCCCCTCCGGGAGGTGGCCGCCTCCCAGGGGATGATGCTCGAGACCCTCGACCCCGAACTGCGCTGCCATCACGGGTCGCCGGACAAGACCCCAGAACGGCGGCTGGCCACCCTCGAGGCCGCCGGCGAGCTGGGGATCCCCTTCACCACCGGCATCCTCTGCGGCATCGGCGAGAGCCGCCACGACCGCATCGGCACCCTGCGGGCCATCGCCGCCTCCCACCGCCGCCACGGCCACGTCCAGGAGGTGATCGTCCAGAGCTTCCTGCCCAAGCCCGGGACCACGATGCACCTGGCACCACCATGCCCGGCCGACGAGCTGCTCTGGTCGCTGGCCGTCGCCCGCCTCTTGCTTCCCCCCGAGATCCACCTCCAGGCCCCTCCCAACCTGTCGGAGGACTTCGGGCGCCTGCTCGACGCCGGCATCGACGACTGGGGTGGCGTCTCGCCGGTCACGGCCGACCACGTGAACCCCGAGCGTCCGTGGCCCGCCATCCACCGCCTGACCTCGGTGACGGAGAAGCGCGGCTTCACCCTGGCGCCCCGGCTGACCCTGTACCCCGAGTACGCGCTGGCGCCGGGACGTTGGCTGAACCCGGCCATGCGTTTCGCCGTGCTCGACGTCTCCGACGCCGAGGGGCTCGCCCGTGACGACCTCCACTGGTACGCGGGCGCGACCACTCCACCGCCGCGCCTCCTCCCCGCGGCTCCGCCCGCCCCCCTCGCCAGTGCCCACAGCCCGGTCATCGAGGTGCTGGCCGGTGTCCAGCTCGGACAGGAGCCGGGCGTCGAGGAGCTGGCCACCCTCTTCGCCGCCCGTGGCCCGGAGGTCGCGGCGGTGGCCGAGGTGGCCGACCAGCTCCGTCAAGAGGCGGTGGGCGACGCCGTGACCTGGGTCGCCAACCGCAACATCAACTACACCAACGTGTGCACCTTCAAGTGCCGGTTCTGCGCCTTCTCCAAGGGGCCCCTGTCGCTCAACCTCCGGGGCGACCCCTACCTGCTGGACGTGGAGGAGATCGGCCGCCGGGTGGTCGAGGCTGAGGCGCAAGGCGCTACGGAGGTCTGCCTCCAGGGAGGGATCCACCCCAGCTTCGACGGCGACTACTACCTGGAGGTGATCGCCGCGGTACGGGCGGCGTCGCCCACCGTCCACATCCACGGGTTCACCGCGCTGGAGGTCACCGAGGGGGCCCGCCGGCTCGGCCAACCCCTGGAGACCTACCTGCGGCGCCTGATGGACGCAGGTCTCAAGACCCTCCCCGGCACCGCCGCCGAGATCCTCGACGACGAGGTCCGAGCAACGCTGTGCCCCGACAAGATCGACACCGAGGAGTGGCTCGAGGCCCACCGCACCGCCCACCGCGTCGGGCTCCGTTCCAACATCACCATCATGTTCGGGTCCATCGAGAACCCGGTGCACTGGGCCCGCCACATCGTGCGCACCCGAGCCCTGCAGCGGGAAACCGGCGGCTTCACCGAGTTCGTGCCCCTCCCCTTCGTCCACATGGGCGCGCCCATCTACCTGCAGAGGGCCAGCCGCCGCGGGCCGACGTTCCGCGAGGCACTCCTGATGCACGCGGTGGCCCGCATCGGCTACCACCCGTCGGTCCCCAACATCCAGGCGTCGTGGGTGAAGATGGGCGCCGAGGGGGCCCGCCAGGCGCTCCTGGCCGGAGCCAACGACCTCGGCGGGACGCTGATGGACGAGAACATCTCCCGGGCTGCCGGCGCCTCCCACGGACAGGGCATGGACGAGGCCGGCTTTGCCGCCATGGTCGCCCCGCTGGCCCGCCCGCTGGTGCAACGCACCACGCTCTACGACACCGCCGGCGTTGTCGCCAGCGCGCTCTGACCGACGTTGGCCGAACGACTCCCCCACTACCGGACCGGGCGCGCCGAGCTCGACCAGCGCCTGGACGACCTGCTCGACGCCGCCGGCGCTTCGGCCAACCGCGACCAGCTCTTCGAGATCCTCGCCACGGCCACCCGCCTGGCCGGCGACGACGTGGACCGCCTGAGCCTCAAGATCACCAACGCCGCCCTGCGCGAGCTGCGGAGGGCCTTCCGCATCTTCGCCCCCTACCGCGGCGTGCCCAAGGTCACCATGTTCGGCTCGGCCCGCACCCTGGCCGACGACCCCCTCTACGCCCAGGCCCGCGACCTGGCCCGCCTGCTCGCCGACACCGGTTGGATGGTGGTCACCGGCGGCGGTCCGGGCATCATGGCCGCCGGCCTGGAGGGCGCCGGTCGTCAGCAGTCCTTCGGGATCAACATCCGCCTTCCCTTCGAGCAGGGGGCGAACGAGTTCATCGCCGGCGACCCCAAGCTGGTCACCATGAAGTACTTCTTCACCCGCAAGCTCATGCTGCTCAAGGAGTCCGACGGCTTCGTCGTGCTCCCCGGCGGCTTCGGCACCCTGGACGAGGCCCTCGAGCTGCTCACCCTCATGCAGACGGGAAAGGCCGACCCCTCCCCCGTCGTGTTCCTGGAGGTGCCGGGGGGCACGTACTGGCACGCCTGGGAGCGCTTCGTGGCCGACGAGGTGATCGCCCGCGCGCTGGCCTCGCCTGAGGACCGCTCCCTCTACCGCATCACCGACGACGTCCGCGACGCCGTGGGGGAGATCCTCGGCTTCTACCGCAACTATCACTCCCGCCGTCTGGTGGGCGAGCAGCTCGTCATCCGGCTGCGCTCGGCACCCACGCCGTCAGAGGTCGCCGCGCTGACCGAGGAGTTCGCAGACATCTGCACGGACGGCGACATCTCGTCGTCGGCGCCGCTTCCCGCCGAGGTGGCCGACGACGACCGCCTCGACCTGCCCCGGCTCGTCCTCTGCTTCGACCGCATGAGCCACGGTCGCCTGCGGGAGCTGATCGACCGCCTCAACGCCCTCCCCAGTGCGCCGGAGCCGGCGACGGTGCCGACACCCTGAGAGGGGAGCGATCGGCGGCGGGCGCGTGGCTGCTACGGCGCCACCGTCGACGGCGCGGCGGGGATCCGTTCAGCCGCCGACAACCGCCGGCAGACCTCGTCCACGCTGGGCCGGCTGCGGGGCGGCTCACCGAAGAACGGGTGGAGTGACGGCGGCGTGGGCAGGCTGTGCAACCACGGGGTCAGCTCGTACGCCGCCTTGGGCCGGCACAGGTAATAGCCCTGGGCCACGTCGCAGCCGAGGGCCACCAGGCGGGTCCAGGTCTGCTTGCTCTCCACTCCCTCGGCCACGACCCGCAGGCCCAGGCTGCGGGCGAGCCCGATCGTCGAGCGCACGATCATGGCGTCGCTCTCGTTGTTGGTGATGTTGACCACGAACGACTTGTCGATCTTGATCTCGGTCACCGGGAGGCGCCGGAGGTAGGCCAGCGACGAGTAGCCCACCCCGAAGTCGTCGAGCGAGAGGCCCACGCCGAGGGCGCTGAGGCGCCCGAGCACGGCCCCGGCCCGCTGGGGGTCGGCCATGATCACGCTCTCGGTGATCTCGAACTCCAGATAGCGCGGCTCCACCCGCCAGCTCCGCAGCAGGCGCTGCACCTCGTCGGGGAAGTGGGGGTCGTAGAGGTTGCGCATCGAAAGGTTGACGGCCACACCGACCTCGAGGCCGTCTTCGCGCCAGGCGTGGCACTGGCTGAGCGCCTCCTCGAGGACGAACATGGTGAGGGGCTTGATGAGCCCGGTGTGCTCGGCCAGGGGGATGAACTCGTCGGGCGGGATGAGGCCGTGCTCGGGATGGTGCCACCGCAGCAGGGCCTCGACGCCGATGATGCCCCCGGCTCGCATGTCGGCCTTTGGCTGGTAGTGCACGACGAGTTGGCCCGCCTCCACCGCCTTGCGCAGGTCGCCCAGCAGCGACAGCCGTCGGGGGCTGTGACGGTCGCGTTCGGCGCTTTACACCTCGTGGCCGGTGCGGGCCTCCTTGGCCACGTACATCGCCACGTCGGCCCGTTGCAGCAGCGAGTCGACGTCCTCGCCGTGAGCGGGGTACACGGCGATCCCGATGCTGGCCTCGACGTCGAAGCTCCAGCCGGTGAGCAGAAAGGGCTCCTCCAGGGCCCGGAGCAGCTTGTCGGCCACATGACTGGCCCCTCCCTCACCGGTCACCGCCGGCAGCAGGATGGCGAACTCGTCCCCACCCAGGCGCGCGATGGTGTCGCCCTCGCGGAGCGTCGACTGCAGGCGAACAGCAACGTGTTGGAGCACGAGGTCGCCGATGTGGTGCCCCAGGGTGTCGTTGACCTCCTTGAACCGGTCGAGGTCGATGATCATCACCCCGAGAGGCTCCTTGGAGCGGCGGGCGGCCAGAAGGGCCTGCTCCACCCGGTCGCGGAACAGCCGCCGGTTGGGCAGGTTGGTGAGGGCGTCGCGGAGGGCCTGGTGCTTCTCCAGGCCGACGGAGGTGCTGGCATGGACGGCCGCCACGGGCAGAGCGATGAGGGGCACCAGCCACAGGCTGCGCTCGGCGCACACGAGCACGACGGGCGACAGCGCCAGCATGACCGCCGAGGTCGTGGCCTGGAACGCGAAGTCGCTTCGGAGGTACGCGACCACCCGCCTCTCGTGCGCGAACGCAAGCGCCGTCCCGGTGACCATGTTGTTGACGAAGAAGAACACCAGAGCGCCGACGCCGATGAGGGGGAGGTCCGAGATCAGGAAGAGCGGCTGGCCGGTGCGGGGTAGCTCCGAGATCAGGGCGAGGACCCCGCCGGCGGCGCCGAGGGAGACGGTGTACCGGGCGGCGTTGAAGGCGGCCTTCCACCAGGGCTTGCGGCCGAGGAGCGCGGGCAGGAGGGCGACGAGCGTGCGCACCACGACGGCGGCGGCCAGACCGGACACGAGCAGCATCGCGAAGGTGAAGGTGGCCGAGGTGACGATCTCCTCCTGCTCGCTCCCCCGCTGGATCTTGATCGGCCGCAACTCCCCGAGGACGATGAAGACAGAGAAGACCAGGAGCTCGGGCACCCGCCATTCGACGCTGCCCGACAGCTCGTGGACGAGGATCACACCCAGCAGCAGCCAGCCGGGAACGGTGACGCCGGCGACGTAGCGGCTCACCGGTACAGAACGACGCCGTGTCAGGCGCTGCGTGGGTGTGTGCAAGAAAACGTCGACCCCCCCTACCGCCGAGCCCGCCGCAGGGTCGCAGAGGGCCTCCGGTTCTCTCGGCTCGTTTCGGCTGGGCCTTGAGGATTGACTAGGTCAAACCTCGTCAGCCTGGCGGAGCAGAGCGGTCGCCTTGTCCACGGCCCGCCGGGCCCGGGTGAGGCGGCGCTCCTCGCCGGCAGGGTCGCCCCCAGCTCCGTCGAGCGCGGCGCGGAGGCGGTCGAGCGCCAGGTCGCCGAGCTCGTCGGAGATGGCCTCCAGCCGCTGGCGCAGGTCGTCGAGCTCAGTGGCCATCGCGCCCAGCCTCGCGCGCGCGGGGCGGTAGCGTCGGCTCCCGATGAGCGAGCTGGCCTTGGCCGCCTACGTGGACGGCGAACGGGAGCGTATCGTCGGCACGCTGTTCGACTGGCTGCGCATCCCTTCGATCTCAGCCCATCCCGGCCGCGCCGCCGACGTGGCCCGCTCCGCCCGCTTCGTCGCCGGCCTGCTCGAGGAGGCGGGGCTGGAGCACGTGGAGGTGCTCGAGACCGCCGGCGCGCCGAGCGTCTACGGAGACTGGCTGCACGCCGGCGAGGGCGCGCCCACTGTCGTGGTGTACGGCCACCACGACGTGCAGCCCGTCGACCCGGAGGAGGCGTGGACGTCGGCGCCGTTCGAGCCGGCGATGGTCGACGGCGAGTGCCGGGCGCGTGGCGCCGTCGACGACAAGGGCCAGGTGCTCTACGAGATCGAGGCGGCCCGCGGCCTGCTGCGCCGCGACGGACGGCTGCCGGTGAACCTCAAGTTCCTCGTCGAGGGCGAGGAGGAGGTGGGCAGCCCCCATTTCGAGGCCCTCCTGCACGCCGAGCGAGAGCGGTTGCGCTGCGACGCTGTGGTCGTTTCCGACACCACCATGTGGGCACCGGACGTCCCCTCGGTGTGCATGGGGATGCGGGGCCTCGTCGCCTTCGATGTCGTCGTCCGCACTGCCACGTCTGATCTCCACTCGGGCAGCTTCGGCGGCTCGGTCCCCAACCCGGTGCACCTGCTCGCCGCCATGGTGAGCGCCCTCCACGACGCTGACGGCCGGGTCACCCTCCCCGGCTTCTACGAAGATGTGCGCCCTCTCACCGAGGCCGAGGAAGCCTCCCTGCGCCTGCTGCCCTTCGACGACGACGACTGGAAGGCCAAGGCCGGCGTGCAGTGCCTGGCCGGCGAGGCCGGACGCACGACTCTGGAGCGAGTCTGGGCCCGCCCCACCTGCGACGTGGTCGGCTTCAGCGGCGGCTACGCGGGCGACGGCGTCAAGACGGTCGTCCCCGCCTCGGCCAACGCCAAGGTGACCTTCCGCCTGGTCGCCGACCAGGACCCGGCCAAGGTCGCCCATGCCTTCCGCCGCTGGCTGGCGCGACAGGTCCCCGACGGCGTGCACTGCGAGATCACGCCGCTGGGCGCCGTCGCCCCCGCCCTCACCCCGGCCGGCCACCCCGCCGTCGCTGCGCTGTGCCGCGCCGTCGAGCGGGTGTGGGGGGCGGCGCCGCTGTTCACCCGCGAGGGCGGCAGCGGCCCCGAGGAGGCGCTGGGCCGGGTGCTGGAGGCACCTGTCCTCTACCTCGGTGTGGGCCTGCCCGACGACCGGTTCCATGCGCCGGACGAGCGCCTGGTCATGGACCAGTTCTGGAAAGGCATCCTCGCCGCCGCCGAGCTGTGGTTGGAGCTGGGGAGATGGCGCCCATGACCGTGCCCGCCACCGCCCACGAGCTGGTGAGCTTCGAGGACGACGAGGAGGAGCGGACCTGGGTGTTCGACGTCACCTTCCTGCTCAGTAGCTGGAGGTGCATCTTCACCCAGGGTTGCCAGGGCGTGCTCACCGGCCCGGCGGCCGAGCGGGTCCAGGGCTGCTGCTCCTACGGCGCGCACTTCACGGGCGACGACGACGTGGCCCGGGTGGAGGCGGCGGCGGCCACGCTCACCGCCGAGCAGTGGCAGTTCCGGGCCCAGGGTCTGCGCCGGGGGGTGACCAAGACCAGCCGTGCCGGCGAGCGCACGACCCGCCTGGTCCAGGATGCGTGCGTGTTCCTCAACCGTCCCGGCTTTGCCGCCGGCCCCGGCTGCGCCCTGCACCGGGCTGCCCTCGAGCGGGGCCAGGCGCCCCTCGAGCTCAAGCCCGACGTGTGCTGGCAGCTGCCGCTGCGCCGGGAGGACAGCGACGACGGCGACGGCCACGTCACCTCCACCATCCACCAGTGGGACCGCCGCCACTGGGGCGCCGGCGGCTCCGACTTCCACTGGTGGTGCACGGAGGCGCCCGATGCCTTCGTCGGCCACCAGCCGGTGTACCTGGCCATGCGCGACGAGCTGGTGGCCATGGTCGGACCGCGGGTCTATGACCGTCTGGTGGAGTACCTGCAGGCCCGCACCGCTTCGGGGACGCCGCTCCCCCACCCCGCCGTCAGGCGCTGAGCCGGCGGCGACTCGGGCGTCCTCAACCGCTGCGGAAGCCGCGGAGGGCGGGCCAGAGGCCGGCGGCGGTGGTGCGCCAGTCGTAGAGGCTCCCGCCGATGCCGCCGGTGTCGGCCACAGCGCGCTTGAAGGCCTCCACGTCATCGGCGCTGGTGGCGTCCCCGATCCCGCCGATGGGGTGCACGAGTGCCTGGGGCTGGCCCAGGTTGGCCCGCAGGCGGTCGACGTTCTCCCTCGTGTAGCGGTAGGCCTCGCGATAACCCGAGTCGGCCTTGCGGTTGGTCCAGTAGCCCATCGTCATCCACAGGTCGTAGGACGGGGCGATCTCGCGGTAGGGGAAGTTGGGCCAGAAGTTGGGGTTGATGACCTCGAGGACCACCGGAGGCAGGACGATGGCCGAGATGGTCCGCCCGGGAAGCGACTGGCGAAGGGCGGAGCTGAGCTCGATCAGACGCCGGTTGCGCTCGTTCACGTCGCCGACGTTCCTGGCCTCGATGTCGACGCCGAGGCCGTCGAGGCCGGGCAGGGCGGCGACGGCCCTCAGGCGTTGCAGGTCACGGCCCACGTCCACGAGAGTGGGCAGGTACCAGGCGACCACCTTCAGGCCGCGGCTGCGAGCCCGGTCGATGTAGGCCTGGAGCAGCTCGGGCTCGAGCACGTCGGAGGGGGCGTCGTGCTTGGACGCCTGGATGTAGAGGGTTTGCACGCCCGCTTCGGCCATGCGGTCGACGTCGGCCGGCGTGGTGGTGGGCCGCCCGTTCGTGAAGGTGTTGCTCCAGTCGTAGACATCCACCCAGGTGCCGAGGCCGCGGTAGGGCGCGACCCCGTCGGCCGTCGCCGGCGCGCCAAGCAGAGGCACGTTCAGTGGCGCCCGTGCCGGCGCGGTGGTGGCCGGGGCGGGCGGCGGCGACGCCGCAGTGGTCGTCGGGCGCCGGGGACGGACCGTGGCGGCAGTCGTGGAGGGCGCCGGCGGAGGCGCCACAGTGGCCGTGGTGGGAGCGCTCACGGGCTCCGGGGCGACGGTGGTGGGCGCCTCCGTTGTCGGCGGTTCCGGGGAGGGGAGCGGCAGCGGCAGGGCTCCGGCGGCGGCGACCGCCGGTGCCGGCCCCAGGTCGCGGTCGTGAGTGCTGAGCTTGGCCGTGCCCACGACGAGCAGGAGGGCAACGACGCCACGCAGCAGCCGCAGTTGTTGCGGAGCGCCAGCGCGCCTCACCGGTTCCACCCCCCGCCGCGGCACAGGAGCGTTCAGGAGGTACCCGTGGCGTGGCCCTGGCCGGGACCGCCCCCGTCCTGTGGGTCCGCGGCCGTGATTAGCTCACCGCCGTCGGACTCGTCCGTGGCCAGGTCCTCGGTGGCCAGGCACCATGAGGCGTGATCGTCCTCGGGATCCGCGCCGCACTCGGCGCACGGCTCGGGTGGAAGCTCCGCCGGGCGCAGCTTGAACGCACGAGCCTCTTCGAACCGCCGGTGCCGCCCCTTCTTCACGTGAACGCTCCCCTGAGACAAAGGCCTGAGAAAGGCCATGCTACCCGATGGCGACGACGTTAGGGTTCCACCCATGGCCGACGACTTCGACGTGGACGCCCTGATCGAGCGCTTCAAGGAGCGGGCCAATGCCGTGCGCAGCCGCGGTGTGCCTCCGGTGGAGGGGCCGGACCGCAAGCGGTTCATCGAACAGGCCAAGGTCGACTACATGGACTACGCCATGCTGGGCGACGCCGAGGGCGTCCTCGCCGACGGGGTGCTGACCCTGCGCATCGACCTACGCCCGAAGCCGGGCCCGACAAGGAGTGGGTGACCGACAGCAGCCGAGCGCGGTCGCCCGCTCGGCTCCCCCGGTGACGACCCGCAGGGCGGACTAGCGCAGGCGGTCCTCCAGGACCAGCTTGTCGCCGTCGAAGGCCAGCGCGGCCTTGCCCTCGACCAGGCGCCCCACCGGCTCGCCCACCAACTCGTGGCGCCAGCCCGTGGCCAGGCGGGCGTCGGGATCGTGGCGCAGGTAGGCCTGCAGGTCGGCGCGATTGGCCAGGAGGGCGGCGTCGATCTCCAGATCGGCGGCCAGCTGGCCCACCCACGCCGACACCAGCGTCACCGCCGGGCGCAGCGTGCGCTCCAGCTGCTCCTCGGAGGGAGGGCGCATGAGCTCGGCCTCGGCCAGCTCCTTGCCCCGCGCCACCGCAGCCATCACCTCCGCCGCCAGGTTCCCCTTGAGGTTGCGGCCGTCGAGGCCCCGGACGGCGACCAGCTCCTCGCGGCTGCGGGGCGGACGCTGGGCGATCGAGGCCAGGGCGAGGTCGGCGAGCACGAAGCGGGGCGGGATGTCGAGCTCGGCGGCGCGCCGCTCGCGCCATGCCGCCACCTCCTGGGCCACCCCACGCGACGTGCCTCGCAGTGACCGGGAGGCCTTGAGTCGCCACCACGCCGTCGCCGGGTCCTGGTCCGAGCGGGCCTGCACCCGCAGCTCCTCGCACTCCACCTCGGCCCAGGCCAGGCGCCCTCGCGCCGCGAGCCGCTCGCTGATCGTCGCGTGCAGCTCCAGCAGGTAGGCCACGTCGGCCGCGGCGTAGGCCTGCTGCTCGGTGGTGAGCGGGCGCTTCGTCCAGTCCGTGAGGCGGTCGCCCTTGGGGAGGCGGCGACCCAGGATCTGCTCCACCAGGGTCTGCAGCGACGGGGTGGAGAACCCGAGGAACCCGGCCGCCCGCTGAGTGTCGAACAACCGGCGGGGAAGAACACCGCAGGCCCGCAGCAACACCTCGAGGTCCTGGTCGGCGGCATGGACCACGGCCGTGCCGCCGCCCTCGAGCACCGTGGCCAAGGGCGCGATGTCGAGGGCCAGAGGGTCGACCAGGGCCAGGCCGCCCGGCCAGGCGATCTGGAGAAGGGCCAGCTGGGGGTAGTAGGTGCGCTCCCGGTGGAACTCGGTGTCGATGCCGTACGCCGCCGCCTCCGCCACCTCGGCGACGACGTCGTGGAACCGGCGCTCCTCGTCGACCCATGCCGGCGTCGAGGCAAGGCTCTTTCCTGGCGTCACGACCGCGCCGGAGCGGGCACGGGCGCCGGTTCGGGGCGCAGTTCGAGATAGATGGCCTTGGCAGCCCCCACGACGGGGACGGCCAGCAGCGCGCCCACCACGCCACCCGCCGACACACCGACCAGTGCGGCGGTCATGGTCGCCGGGGGCGAGAGCTTGACGGCCTGGCCCACGAGGAGCGGCCCGAGCACGTGGTTCTCGATCTGCAGGTAGACCAGGAACAGCGCGGCGCAGGCCAGACCGGTTCCCGCGCCCTGGGTGACGCCGAGAAGGACGAACGGGATGCCGCCGGCGGCGCCGCCGATCTGCGGCACCAGGTCCCACACCGCCACCCAGGCGGCGGCCAGTGGGGTGAGGGGCACGCCGAGCACGAGGCCCGCGGCCAGCACCACCAGCCCGGCAACCCCCGCGACCAGGAGCGAGCCGGCGACGTAGCGCCCGACCACGCTGTAGGCCAGCACCGCCACGCGTTCCGCTCTTGGCCGCCGGGCCCGGGGCACGAGCCTCCGGGCGCCCCGCAGGAGGCGCCCGCCGTCGAGGAGCAGGGTGAAGGCGAGGAGCAGGGTGAGCACCGCCGTGGCCAGCCCGCCGGCCACCGAGCGGGCCACCCGGCGCAGTGGGCTGGCGTCGACCGCGAGGCGCTGTGGCAGCTCGCGGATCCACGCCTCCACCTTCCGGGGGGCGCCGGCCTCGGCCAGGTCGTCGCCCACCACCGGGAGGTCCTCGAGGTCGGCGACCACGGCCGGCAGCTCCCGCCCGAGGGCGCCGGCCTGGCGCACGGCAGGCGGGACGAGGAGAAGGGCGAGAGCAGCGACGACGACAGCCGCGACGGTGGCCACGACGGCGACCGCCGGCGGGCGAGCGAGGCGGAGCCGGCGCTCGACCAGCGCCACCAGGGGGTTGAGGGCCAGGGCCAGAAGGGTGGCCACCGCCACCGCGGTGATGGTGCGGGGGATGGCGCGAGCAAGACCTGTGAGGGCGACCAGAGCGCTGAAGGCGGCGAGGAACACCAGCACCGAACGCCAGTCCAGGTCCACCTCGAGCCGGTCCTGGGCGTCTGGCATGTCGCCGGTACTGTACCGGCGATGCCAGCGCGTGGGGCTCCCGGGCGGCTGCGCATCACGCCCCGGTCGGCGGTCCTCGCCGTCGCCATGTTCGGCCTGATCCTGGTCCTGTTGCGCGTCGTGGTGGCGGCTCAACGGGTGCTCGGATGGGTCCTGGTGGCCGCCGCCATCGCCGGCCTGCTCCACCGGCTCGTGGCCCGCGTCGCCCGGCGCCTGCCCCGGGGGCTGGCGGTGCTCGCCGTGGTGGGGGGGTCGGCGGCGACCGTCGGCGTGGTCGGATACGGCCTGGTGGACGCGCTCGTCACCGAGACGGCCAGGCTGCAACAGGCGGCACCGGCAGCAGCACGGCGCATCGAGAGGAGCGGTCGGTTCGCTGAGGTGGCCCGCGACGCCCGGTTGGCCGAGCGCACGGAGCGCTTCCTGGAGGAGCTGCCCGAGCAGCTCCGGGGTGGTACGCCGGCCGAGGCCGTGCGGGCCGCCACCACCCGCGCGGTGGCCTACCTGGCCACCGGGGTGCTCTCCATCTTCTTCCTGCTGCACGGTGGCCGGCTGGCCGCCGGCGCCGCCCGCCAGCTGCCTGCCGGCCCCGCCCGGGAGGGCATCGAGCGGGTGGCCCTGGTCACCTTCCGGCGCGGCTTCGGCTACGCACGGGGCAGCATCGCCATGAGCGCCGGCGCCGGCCTGGTCGCCTATGCCGTCGGCCGGGCCGCCCACGTGCCCGGCCCCGTTCCTCTGGCCCTGTGGGTCGCGCTCTGGGACCTGGTGCCCATCATCGGCTTCGCCATCGGTGCGCTTCCCATCGTGGTCCTCGCCGGTGTCGGCCATACCGAGCGCGGAGTGGCGATCGCCGGCGTCTTTCTCGGCTACCAGTTGGTCGAGGCCCTCGTCCTCCAGCGCCGCCTGGAGCGCACCACGATCCGACTCGGCCCCTTCCTCACGACCGCCGGTGGTCTGGCCGGTCTCGAGCTCTACGGGATCGGGGGCGCCCTGGTGACCGTCCTGCTCCTCGCCCTCGCCGTGGCCGCCCTCGAGGAGCTGGCGCCAGCCGAAGAGGAGGCGGCCGACCCTGTCCCCGGGGAAGCGCCCCTTCCTAGGAGCCGGAGCGGATAGCGGTCAGATCGGCGCGGTCGGCGGCGTCGAAGTCCCGAGGCGGTGGACCGGTCAGGACCGACGTCACCAGGTCCGACTCGATGGCCCAGTACATGACCGAGCCGCGATTCGGCGAATGGCCCGGGTGCTCCGGGTCGGCCCGCCCGGTGGAGCGCACGAGGTCGACGAGTCCCAGGAGGTGGCCGAGCTCGTGGGTGGCCACCGCCTGTTCCAAGGCCGAGGCGCCCACCAGTGGCCCGCTCGACGCCCGGACCTGCTCGACGAACACCGCGGCGGTGTCGCCCCGAACGGCCGCGCCCAGGGCGGCGTCCTCGCCCCGCAGCTGACCGCCGAGGAACAGCATCCTGACCACCGCCTGGCCACCTCCCTGGGCGGAGCGGCCGTAACGGTCGCCAAGGGCACGGACCTCGTCGGACGTCACGGCGCCGCCGCCGGCGGGCAGGGCCACCGTCGCCACCGACACCGGCTTGCCGCTGCTGTCCTGGAGGACGCGGACCAGGTGGCCCACCGTGGCCGGCTGCGGCTCCGCCCCCTCCTCCTGGAGGACCTCGAGCACGAGGCGGGCCGCCGGTTGTGGCCGCAGCAGGATGGTCGCGAAGGTGCCGGGGTCGGTGCGGGCCGCGGCGAATGCCTCGGGCGCGGCTGTCGGCGGCGGCGAGGGCTCGCCGCCGGCGCGCCTCGCCGACGTTGTCGGGGCCGAGCGCTGAGCATTGCCCGAGGTCGGAGGCGGGGGCGGCGCCGGCGAGGGTGGCGGCGGGGGCGCGGTGGGAGCCGCTGAGGTCGAGGAGGCGCCGGTCTCTGATGAGACCTCGGACCCTGCATCGGCGCAACCCGCGACGAACAGGGTGACCAGCGCGAACAGGACCGCGGCAGGGTGTCGGGACACCAGGCGAAGCTACCGCCGCGGTGGCCGGCGACTGTCTCGCGCCAGCGCTCGCCTAGTCCACCGGGGCGAAGCCCTGGCGCATGGTGTTCTCGGTGACCACGCGCGGGTCGAGGAACTGCAGCAGGTAGTCCGGGCCGCCGGCCTTCGAGCCCACCCCCGAGAGCCCGTAGCCGCCGAAGGGCTGGCGGCCGACGACAGCGCCGGTGATGGCGCGGTTGACGTAGACGTTGCCGGCCCGCAGCTCGGCGCTGGCATGGGCGATGTTCACCGGCGAACGGGAGAACACCCCGGCGGTGAGGGCGTACTCGGTGTCGTTGGCCACGCTGATCGCCTCGTCGAGGTCGGCGGCCCGCATGACGGTGAGGACGGGCCCGAAGATCTCATTGCGGGCGAGGGGCGAGCCGGGGCTGACGTCGCCCACGATGGTCGGCCCGACGAACCAGCCTGCGGCCGGGACGTCGCTGCGGGCCAGCAGGACGGTGCCCTCGGCCGGCGCTCGCTCGACGTGGCCGCGGACCCGCGTCCACGCCTCCTCGTCGATCACGGGCCCCACCTTGACGCCCATCTCCCGGGGATGCCCCATGGGCAGCTCGCGGGCATGTCCGACCAGGCGGCGGACCAACTCGTCGTACACGGCGTCGAGCACCACCAGGCGGGAGGCGGCGGAGCACTTCTGGCCGGCGTAGCCGAAGGCGGAGCTGGCGATGGCGGGCACGGCCTGGTCCAGGTCGGCATCGCCGTCGACCACCAGGGCGTTCTTGCCGCCCATCTCCGCCACCACCCGCTTGACGTGGCGCTGGCTCCCGCGAGGCACGGCCGCGGCCTGGTTGATGGTGAGGCCGACCTCCTTCGACCCGGTGAAGACGATGAAGGAGACCTCGGAGTGCTCGACCAGGTGGGCGCCCACCTCCTCCCCGATGCCGGGGAGGAAACCGAGGACGCCGGCGGGCAGACCGCCTGCCTCCAGGGCCTCGACCAACCGGAAGGCGACGGCGGGCGTCTGCTCGGCCGGCTTGAAGACCACGGCGTTGCCGGCGACCAGGGCGGCGACGACCATGCCGGTGGGGATGGCCAGCGGGAAGTTCCACGGGGCGATGACCACGCCGATGCCCTTGCCCTGGTAGCGCAACCGGTTCGACTCGCCCGGCGGGGAGTCCACCGCTCCGCCCCGGTCCAGCCGCAGCATCTGGCGGCCGTAGTACTCGCAGAAGTCGATGGCCTCACACACGTCGCCGTCGGCCTCGGCCCACGGCTTGCCGGCCTCGAAGACCTCCAGGGCCGCGAGCTCTTCGCGGCGGGCCCGCATCCACTCCGCGGCCCGGAACAACACGGCGGCCCGGTCCGTGGCCGGCGTTCGCCGCCACGCCGGCCAGGCGGCGACGGCCGCCTCGACGGCGGCGTCGGCCTCGACCGCCCCGCACGCCGCGGACGTGGCAAGGACCTGCTCGGGATCGCCCGGGTCGACCGAGGCGATGGAGCCGGCGGTGGATACGCGCTCGCCGGCGATGACGGCGGGCACCTCGATCGGCCGGCGGTGCCCCGAGCGGGGGTCGGCGTGGGCCACGGCCGCCGCGAACGCGCTCCGAACGTCGGCCCGCCGCCACTCCGCCGGCGGCTCCGGCCGGTACCTCGCCTTGTCCTCGAAAGCGGCGACGACGGCACGTACGTCCGTCTCCTGGCGACGAACCGGCGCTTCGGGTTCGGGCAGCTTGTCGACCCCGGGCGGGGCGATGAGCCCGTCCACCTTGCGGCCCTCGGCGAAGCGCTGGCGCACGAAGCTCTCGTTGGAGGTGTTCTCCAGGAGGCGGCGCACCAGGTATGCCATGCCGGGGACGAGCTCGCCCACGGGGGCGTAGATGCGCAGGCGCGACCCCAGGCGGCGGATGGCGGCCTGAACGGGTTCGGCCATGCCGTAGAGCATCTGCAACTCGTAGGCCGTGTCAGGGATGCCGTTGGCCCGGGCGTAGCTGACGGCATAGGCGAGCGAGCGCAGGTTGTGGGAGCCGAAGGCGGCCCGCACCGTGTTGTGATGGTCGTGCAGCAGCCGCACGCAGCGCTCGAAGCTGGCGTCGGTCTCGTCCTTGTCCTCGAACACCGGGACCGGCCATCCCTCGGCTCCGGCCGTGACCGTCTCGGCGTCCCAGTAGGCGCCCTTCACCAGGCGCACGCCGATCGGAGTGCCGCGGTCGAGGCCGTG
Source organism: Actinomycetota bacterium (assembly GCA_002861595.1). Taxonomy (GTDB): domain Bacteria; phylum Actinomycetota; class Acidimicrobiia; order Acidimicrobiales. Next base: position 10,188 of record PJQG01000035.1, on the reverse strand, counting down.
GGCCCACGCGATGAGGTCGGCGAGGTCGAGGCGGCACTCCTTCAGGTAGGCCTGGAGCACCACGCCGGCGTGGAGGTGGGCGAGGCGAGGATCCTCGAGCAGCGAGCGGAACAGCTCGAGGGTGAGGTCCTTGACGTCGTAGTGCTCCATGTCGAACCAGACGAAGGCGCCTTCGGCGGCAGCCAGCTGGAGCAAGGGCATCAGGCGGGCGCGGGCCTGGGCGAGGCCCTCCTCGCGGGTGAGCGGGGCGTACTGCGACGACAGCGCCGTGGGCTTGATGCTGACGTTGGCCCGGGGCAAGGGACCGAGGTCGTCGCGCTCGAGGTGGTCGTCGGGGGCCCACGTCGCCGTCTCCGCCAGCAGGGTGCGCAGGAGGTCGTCGACGCGGGCGGCGTAGCGGTCGGCTTCGGCCTCGGTGACGGTCTTCTCGCCGAGCAGGTCGACGGTGAAGGCGCTTCCCTGGCGCCACAGCCGGTGGAGGCCGGCGACGGCATCGGCCGGGCTCCGACCCACGATGAACTGTCGGGCCATGCGCTCGATGTTGCGCCGGGCGACGGCGGCGGTGACGCGGTCGCCCAGAGGGAGGTGGTCGGCCACGTCGATGCCGAGCTCCAGCACCTTGGGAGCATCCGTGCCCTCGAAGTACTCGTCGATGTGGCGAAGGACGTCGGCGTCGCCGGTCGTGGCGGGGAACACGTCGACGAACCGGAACAGCTGCGTGCGGAACGAGGGGTGGGCCATGGCGTAGCCGAGCATGCGCTCGCTCCACCACGACATGTTGTAGACCCGAGCCTTCTCCCCCTCGCCCAGCTCGGCGATGCTGAGAGCCAGGGCACTCACGTCACGGTCCGGCGGTGAGGGCACGAATCTCAGCTCATCGCAGCACTCAGGCGGGCAGGCCCCGCCAGTCGGGGTCGAGCTGACGGAGGAACTGCGAGCAGCGCTCCTCCTCGCCAGCCTCCCCGATGGCGGCGGCCGACTGGCGGAGCCCTTCGACCGACCGCAGGAAGCCACGGTTCGGCTCACGGGCCCAGCGCACGTAGCCCGACCCTCGCCACCCCGCCTGGCGCAGGGCGTCGAGGCCACGGTGGTAGCCCACGCGGTAGCAGGCGTACGCCTCCACGTCGTCACGGGCCAGCTCGCCGAGACGGGCCCAGGCGTCGAGGTAGGCCGGGAAGGTGGCCACGACCGCGGCCACGGCGTCCCGCCGGCGCTCGGGGGGCTCGGCCAGCGCAGCCTCCAGCCGGGCGCCGGCCTCCGGGGATGGCGGGGGGAGGACGGTCTCCGGCAAGCCGGACGACAGGGTGACGGGGGATTCCGGCATCGAGCCGAATCGTAGGCTCACCCGGCGATGGCCGATGCCTGCACCTTCTGCGCCATCGTCGCCGGCGAGGTCGGCGCCCATGTCGTGATGGACGAGGACGCCGTGTTCGCGTTCCTCGACCAGCGGCCCCTGTTCCCCGGGCACGTGCTGGTGGTGCCCCGCGCCATCACGAGACGCTGCTCGACGTGCCCGCTTCATTGGTGGCGCCGATGTTCGACGCCGTCCGGCGCACGGCGGCGGCGGTCACGGCGGCCATGGCCGCAGAGGGCTCGTTCGTCGCCCTGAACAACGTGGTGAGCCAGAGCGTGCCCCATCTCCACGTCCACGTCGTCCCCCGCACCAAGGGCGACGGCCTGCGCGGCTTCTTCTGGCCCCGCCAGCGCTACCGCTCGGGTCCGGAGATGGCCGAGGTGGCGGCCCGTATCGCCGGCGCCCTCCGCTCCGACGGGCAGCACCGACAGGAACCGCCCACCGCCCGCCGCGGCCAGGCGCCCAGGGACAGTCGGCTCTGACGGCAGAACGTCGAACAACGACCTTTCCGTCGTCAACGTGGGGCCGCTGCGGCCTACGTCCACCGCTCAGGCCTCGAAGCGGAGCAGGTGGTGGTCCCGCTTGCCCCTGCGCAGCACCACGTAGCTGTCGTGCAGGAGGTCTTCGCGGGTCAGGCGGCGCTCCCCGTCGCCCTCCCTGCGGTTGTTGACGTAGGCGCCGCCCTGCTCGATGGCCCGGCGGGCGGCCGACTTCGACGGGGCCAGCGCCGCCATTTGGAGGGCATCCACGAGAGGCAGGCCGCCGTCCTCGAGGGACGAACGGGGCAGAGTGGTGGCCGGCGCCTCCGCCACAACGTCGAGAAGGGTGGCCTCGTCGAGGCCGGCGATGTCCTCGCTGAACAGCACGGCGCCGGCGTGGGCCGCTCGATCAGCCTCGGCCTCGCCGTGCACCTGCACCACCACGGCGTGGGCCAGGGCCCGCTGGGCCTCCCGCCGCTCGGGATGCTCGGCGGTGGCGACGTCGAGCTCCTCGATCCGCTCGCGGGGCAGAAGGGTGAGGGCGCGTACCAGCCCGCCCACCTGGGCGTCGGTTGTGTTCAACAGGTACTGGTGCAGGCGGTAGGGGCTGGTGCGGGCCGAGTCCAGCCAGACGGTGCCCGCCTCGGTCTTGCCCAGCTTGCCCCCGTGCTCGTCGACGAGGAGCGGCGTGGTCAGGCCGTACACCTGCTCGCCGCGCACCCGGCGCACGAGGTCCGCGCCCATGACGATGTTGCCCCACTGATCGCTGCCGCCGAGCTGGAGGCGGCACCCATGGGCGTCGAACAGGTGGAGGAAGTCGTAGGCCTGGAGCAGCATGTAGCTGAACTCGGTGTAGGAGATGCCCTGCTCCCGCTCCTCCAACCGGGCCCGCACCGACTCCTTGGCGATCATGGTGTTGACGGTGAAGTGCTTGCCCACGTCGCGGAGGAACTCGAGCAGGCCGAGTGACCAGAGCCAGTCGCCGTTGTCGAGGAGGAGGGCGCCGGCGCCGAAGTCGAGGAAGCGCTCGAGCTGGGCCCGGATGCCGGCCAGGTTGGCCTGGAGCTGCTCGACGCTGAGGAGGGAGCGCTCGGCGCTCTTGCCGCTCGGGTCCCCCACCAGCCCGGTGCCCCCGCCGGCCAGGGCGATGGGGCGGTGGCCGGCCTGCTGGAGGCGAACGAGGTTCAGGATGCCGGCCAGGTTGCCGAGCTGGAGGCTGTCGGCCGAGGGGTCGAAGCCGATGTAGGCCGTGAGCGAGCCGTGGTCGAGGACGTCGCCCAGTTCGGGGTCGGTGACCTGGTGCACCAGGCCCCGCCACTGGAGGTCGGCAAGCAGCCCCGCGGTCGTGTCCATCGCCCGCAGCCTGCCACGCCCGCCCCTACCATCGGGCGGTGCTCGAGCGCAGGTTCCGGCCTCCGCACCCGGTGAACCTGCGCCTCACCCTGGCGCCGCTGTGCCGAGGGCGCGGTGACCTCACCATGCGCATCGACGCGGGCGGTGTTTGGCGGGCGACCCGCACGCCCGAGGGCCCGGCCACCATCCACCTCTCGTCCGCCGGCGGCGAGGTCACGGTGGAGTCGTGGGGCCCGGGCGCCACGTGGGCGCTGGACGCCGCTCCCGCGCTGGTCGGCGCCCTCGACGACGACCGCGGCTTCGTTGCCCGTCATGCCGTGGTCGCCGAGCTGAACCACCGGCTTCCCGGCCTGCGCATCCCCCGCAGCGGCGCCGTCGTGGAGGCCCTGGTGCCGACGGTGATGGAGCAGAAGGTGACCGGCCTGGAGGCCAAGCGGTCCTACCGGGCCGTGGTGGCGGCCCTGGGCGAGCGGGCGCCGGGGCCGGCGGGCGACACCGGGCTGCTCCTGCCCCCGTCCCCCGGGCGCCTGGCGGCCACGCCGGCCTACGCCCTCCACCCCTTCGGTCTCGAGCGCAAGCGGGCCGACACCATCAGGCGGGCCTGCGCCTCCGCCTCCCGGCTGGAGGAGGCCGCGACCATGTCAGCGGCCGATGCCCGCCGGCGGCTGTGCGTCCTGCCCG
>PJQG01000035.1:0-6310 GCA_002861595.1 Actinomycetota bacterium | reverse complement strand
TGGACGGCGGCCGAGGTGGCGCTGGTCGCCCTCGGCGACGCCGACGCCGTGAGCGTGGGCGACTACCACCTGCCCCACCAGGTCGCGTGGGCCCTCGCCGGCGAGCGCCGGGCGGACGACGCTCGCATGCTGGAGCTTCTCGAGCCCTACCGCGGCCACCGGGGTCGGGTCATCCGCCTCATCGTCGCCGCCGGCGTAGCCCCGCCCCGCATCGCCCCCCGGGCCCGGGTGCGCTCCATCGCCCGGATCTGAGGACCGCGGTCACCAGGGCGCCGGCCGGCGCCGCCAGCCTGGAGTACATGGCGTACCGGTCCGGTACGCCATGTACTCCAGACCCGGTACGGGCGGTGCCGGCAGGACGAGTCTCACCGTCTACCTTGCCACCCATGGCCGAGGTGATCGTCGTGGGTGCCGGCGTTGCCGGGCTCGCCAGCGCCCTCGCCCTGTCGCAGCAGGGCCACCGGGTGACCGTCGTCGAGCGGGACGGGGCCGGCCTTCCCCCCTCGCCCGACGCCGCCTTCGAGCAGTGGCCGCGCCGGGGCGCTCCTCAGGTCCGCCATTCCCACGCCTTCCTGGCCCGCCTGCGCAACGTGTTGCGCGACCGCGCCCCGGAGGTGCTGGCCGAGCTGCTGGCGGCCGGCGCCACCGAAGTCCGCTTCGTCGACCACCCCCCGCCCCTCGTGGGAACACTGGACCCCGAGCCCGGCGACGAGGACCTCGTCGCCCTGGCCTGCCGGCGCACGACCTTCGAGTGGGTGCTGCGCGGCCACGTGCTGCGCGACCACGGCGTGGAGCTGGTCGGCGGGGCGGTGGAGGGCCTGCTGAGCGCGGGCACGACGGACGGCGCCGTTCCCCACGTCGGCGGCGTGCGGCTGGCCGACGGCGGCGAGTGCCGGGCCGACGTGGTCGTGGACGCCTCGGGCCGGCGTTCTCCGCTCCCCACCTGGCTGCGTGGCCTGGGCGCGGCCCCGCTGGACGAGGAGGAAGAGGACACCGGGATCGTGTACTCCTCGCGCTTCTACCGCCTGCGTCCGGGGATGGACGTGCCCTACCAGGGCGGCCTGGTGGTGGCCGACCTGGGCTACCTCAAGTACGCGGTCTTCGGCGGCGACAACGGCACCTTCTCGATCACCTTCGGCCTGTACGCCGACGACCGGGAGATGCGCCAGCTCCTCTTCCCCGGCCCGTTCACCACCGCCGCCGCAGCCCTCGTGGGCACCCGCCCGTGGGTCGAGCCGGCCCGGGCCGAGCCCATCACCGGGGTGGAGGTGATGGCGAAGCTCATCAACCGCCGCCGGCGGCTCATGGCCCACGGCCAGCCGCTGGCCACGGGCATCTTCCCGGTGGGAGACAGCTCGATCTGCACCAATCCGCTGTACGGCCGGGGCTGCTCGCTGGCGGTGGTGCAGGCCTACCTCCTGGCCGACGTGCTGGCCGGGCACGCCGGCGACCCGGCCGCCGCGGCCCACGCCTTCGACGCCGCCACCCGGGCCGAGATCGAGCCGTGGTACCGGGCCGCCACCGACCAGGATCGCACTTCCGGCGACGACGGCGGGCCCGACATGGCGTCGCTGGTACGCGACGGCCTCCTGCCTGCGGCCCGCACCGACCCGGTGGTCTTCCGGGCCTTCGTGCGCTCGTTCAATCTGCTCCAGCCCCCGGGCGCCATCATGAGCGACCCCGCGGTGGTCAAGCGCGTGCTGGCCGCCTGGCAGGCCCGCGACAGCCGTCCCCCGTCAGAGGCCCTCGGCCCCGAGCGGGACGAGCTTCTCCGCATCCTGGCCGAGGCCGCCGCCTAACCTGGCGGGGCATGCACCCCGGCATCCACGCCGCCCGCCACCCCGACAAGGACGCCTACGTCGTGTCCGAGACGGCGTCGGGCCGGGCCGACAGGGTCAGCTACCGCCACCTCGACGAGGCCTCCAACCGTCTCGCCCATCTCCTGCACCAACGGGGGCTGCGCACCGGCGACGTGGTCGCCATCTGCATGGAGAACAACTCGACGTTCCTCGAGGCCGTGTGGGCCGCGCAGCGCTCCGGGCTCTACCACACGGCCGTCAGCACCCGCCTCACGCCCGACGAGGTCGCCTTCATCGTCAACGACTCCGGCGCCAGTGCGGTGATCGCCTCGCACCCACAGGCGGTCACCGCCGGCGCCATCGTGGCCGCGACACCGCAGGTCCACACCCGCCTGATGGTCGGTGGTGTCGTCGAGGGCTACGAGCCCTACGAGGAGGCCGTCGCAGCCCAGCCCGCCGAAGCGCTCCCCGACGCCGTCGAGGGCCGCGAGCTGCTGTACTCCTCAGGGACGACCGGGCGGCCGAAGGGCGTCAAGCCCGCCCTGCAAGGTGTGGCCCTCGGCACACCGGGATTCGACTCGCTGGTCCGCCTCGCTGTTCCGCTGTACGGCATGGGAGAGGCCTCGGTCCTGCTCTCGCCGGCGCCCCTGTACCACGCCGCCCCTCTGCGCTTCGCCATCGCCGGCAGCCGCCTCGGTGGCACCACCGTGGTGATGGACCAGTTCGACCCCGGCGCCTTCCTCGGGCTCGTCGAGCAATACCAGGTGACCCACGCCCTGGTGGTCCCCACCATGTTCGTCCGGCTCCTCAAGCTCCCCGACGAGCAACGCCTCGCCCATGACCTGTCCAGCCTGCAGTGCGTGATCCACGGCGCTGCTCCCTGCCCGGTAGCGGTCAAGGAGAAGATCATCGACTGGCTGGGCCCCATCGTGCACGAGTACTACTCGGCCACCGAGGCCAACGGCTTCACCGCTTGCAACTCGCTCGAATGGCTGGCCCACAAGGGCACGGTGGGAAAACCCCTTCTCTGCGAAGCCCACGTCCTCGACGACGAAGGGCGGGAGTTGCCGGCCGGCGAGCCCGGCACCATCTGGTTCGACAGCGGGACGCAGTTCGAGTACCACAACGACGCCGAGACCACCCGGTCGACCCGCAACGAGAAGGGTTGGACGACGCTCGGCGACATCGGCCACCTCGACGGCGACGGCTACCTGTACCTGACCGACCGCAAGGCGTACCTCGTCATCACCGGGGGCGTGAACGTCTACCCCCAGGAGGCGGAGGACGTGCTGCTGACCCATCCCAAGGTGATGGACGCGGCCGTCTTCGGTGTGCCCCATGACGAGCTCGGCGAAGAGGTCAAGGCCGTGGTGCAGCCGGCCGACCTCGACGACGCCGGCGCCGCCCTGGAGCAGGAGCTGATCGCCTGGTGCCGCCAGCGGCTGGCCGGCTTCAAGTGCCCGCGCTCGGTCGACTTCGAGGCCGACCTTCCCCGCCATGCCACCGGCAAGCTCTACAAGCGGCTCCTGAAGGATCGCTACTGGCCCGCCCACCGCACCGCCAGGTAGGCATCTGCCCGCCGGGCTTGCTAGGTTGCCCATCGGCGGTCGCGGCCGGTTCTGGCTGCATCACAGGGGAGGACGCCGTTCGCTCAGAGAAACCCAGGGTTCCCGTCTGCACCTCGTAGGGACGACCGTCCCGAGCCAGCACCTCCGGCTCGCGAGCTGAATGCCGAAGACGGCTGCCCGCATTCCAGGCCACACCTGATGCCCCCCACGGGCTCCTTCAAGGAGGCGCAAAATGCGCAAGCAACCACGATTCCCGGCATCGCTCGCGATGCTGACCTCTACGGCCACGCTCGTGGCCAGTTCCATGCTCCTTCCCACATCGGCCCTGGCCCACGGCGAATCCCGTGCCCGGCGGTCGCCTGCTCCACCCACAGCTGCCAACTTCGAGAAGCTGCGCAGATGTGAATCGGAGGGGAACTACTCCGCCGTCAACAAGAACAACCGGTACTTCGGCGCCTACCAGTTCTCGGCCGCGACCTGGCGCTCGCTGGGCTACGCCGGGCTTGCCCACCAGGCTCCGCCGGCGGTCCAGGACGAAGCCGCCCGACGCCTCCAGGCCCAGGGCGGGTGGCGCCGCTGGCCCGCGTGCTCCCGGAGCCTGGGCCTGCGGTAGCAGCTGCGATTCGTTCCGCTTTCGGGTGCAGAACCCGCGCCGAGGCGCGGGTTCTGCACGCGGGAACGGCTACAGGAGCAGGTCGTTCCTGAACGGCTCGGTCCCCGGCACCAGCGTGACGGTGGGGAGCCCGGAGTGGGCGTTGAGGTAGGCCAGTTGCCGGCTGAGGTCGCCCACGCCGTTGCTGCCCACGACGGGCAGGACCTGCAACGTGCTCAGCACGCCGAGTGCCTTCCCACTGGCGTCGAGGAAGGCGCTTCCCGAGTCCCCCGGAACGCCCGGCGTGACGGTGTAGACCAGGTGGGACCAGCCGTCGCCTTCGTCACCGACGCTCACGCCTCGCTTCGGGCTCAGGGCGGAAAGGCCCCCGCGCAGGCTGGAGTTGCCGTAGGAGTACACGGCGTCGCCCAGCCGGGTACCGGTGGTCGCCAGACCGGTCGGGCCGCCGAAGAAGGGGACCGAGGGGTTGACCCTGCCGGCGTCGGCCGGGTCCAGCTTCACGAGGGCGAAGTCGTTGAACTGGCAGGCGTTCTGGTCGGTCTCGCCCCTGGCCTGCATCGTCAGCCACGAGTTGTAGGCGAGCGTGCCCTTCCTCGAGGCGCCTGTGACTTCGACCGGGGTGCCGAGCGGGCGCGACCCTGAGTCGCAGCCGTTGGTCCCCCCGCCCTCGCCCGTGCCCGAACAGTGGGCGGCTTGGCCCAGGTACACACCGCCGGCGGTATCGGTGAACACGAAGTTGGCGGTGCACTGCCCGCCCTCGGTCAAGGTCTGCACCCCCGGATGGAGGGGGCCGGCCGCCGGCGGCGACCCTGCCGGTCCCGAAGGGAGCAACGACGGGAGCAACTGGCCGGACGTCGACCAGAGCAGCGCATCGGCGGGATTGAGCAGCGCCGGCAGGCAGGCGAGCAGCCCGGCCGCGACAAGAACCCGTCGGGTACGGATGAACATGAGAAAGACCCCCTCGTTGGGACGCCGGTGCGCCGTTGCGGACGAAGAATACCGTGAAGTCGGCCATACGTGACCGCGGTCGCGAGCGCGATCAGCGGTGGGAGGCGGTCCAGGCCAGCAGCCGCTCGGCCGACCAGGTGTTGACCACCTGTTCGGCGTCAATGCCACAGTCGGCGGCGCGGTGGCAGCCGTGGGGCTGCCACTCGAGCTGGCCGGGAGCGTGGGCATCGGTGTCGATGGCCAGGTGGCAGCCGGCTTCGACGGCCAGGCGCAACAACCGCTTCGGCGGGTCGAGCCGCTCGGGACGGGAGTTGACCTCGATGGCCTTGCCGTACTCCACCGCGGCGGCGAACACCGCTTCGGCGTCGAAGGCCGACTCGGGCCGACCCCTCCCCACCACGATGCGACCGGTGCAGTGGCCGAGGATGTCACAGTGGGGATTGGCCAGGGCCGCCACCATCCGACGGGTCATCTCCGGGCCGTCCATGCGCAGCTTGGAGTGCACGCTGGCCACCACCACGTCCAGCCGGGCCAGCAGATCGTCCTCCTGGTCCAGGGTGCCGTCGGGGTTGATGTCGACCTCGATCCCGGTGAGCACGCGGAAGGGCGCCACCTCCTCGTTGACCTCGGCCACCACGTCGAGCTGGCGACGCAGGCGGTCGGCCGAGAGGCCGTTGGCGATGGTGAGCCGGGGCGAGTGGTCCGTGAGCACCATGTATTCGTGACCCAGGTCCCGGGCGGCGCGGGCCATCTCGATGATCGGGCTCCCGCCGTCGGACCAGTCGGAGTGGGTGTGGCAGTCGCCCCGCAGCAACTGGCGAAGGGCCCCGCCGGCACCGCCGTGGGCATCGGGCACCTCCCCCTCGAGACGGGCCAGGTACGACGGGGTCTCGCCGGCCAGGGCTTGGACGATGACCCGCTCGGTCTTCTCCCCCACCCCAGGCAGCGCGCGCAGGCGACCGCTGGCGGCCCGCTCCTCCAGCTCGGCCCGAGTCAGGGCCCGCACGACCTCCGCGGCGTTGCGAAAGGCGCGAACCCGATAGGTGGGCTCGCGCATGCGCTCGAGGAGGTAGGCGATGCGTTCGAGCGCCGCTACGGGGTCCACGCCCCATGCCCTCCCCTGGACCGTGTCAGCCGTTGCCCTTCCCGCGACCTTTGCCCTTCCCCCGCCCCTCGTCCTCCTTCTCGTCCCGGTCCTCCTCGTCCCGGTCCTCGTCGGGCGGGGGGGGCAGCGGGGCCGGCGTCGCAGGCGGAGCCGTCGTGGTCGTCGTCGTGGTGCTGGGAACGGTCGGATCGGCCCTCGGGGCGCGGCCGGCGCCCCCGCCGCCTGACGACGCCACCAGCACGACGAACAGGACGACCGCGGCGGCGGCCAACAGGCC
>PJQG01000021.1 GCA_002861595.1 Actinomycetota bacterium | reverse complement strand
CCCCGGCGGCTTCGGAGGCCGCCCCGGCGGCCCTGGCGGTCCCGGCGGCCGCGGCCGCCCACCGCGCCGGCGGGGTGGTCGCCGTCGCCGTCCGCTCGAAGAGCTCGAGCCGTTCGACCCCAGCCAGGGCTACGCCCCCTCTCACGATCCCGTCCCCGAAGGCGAGATCCTCGTGGAACGCGGTTCAACGGCCCAGGACCTCGGCCCGCGTCTGAACCGCTCGGCCGGCGACGTCGTGCGCTTCCTGTTCCTCCACGGCGAGCCCGTGACCGCCACCCAGCCACTGTCCGACGAGGCCATCGAGCTGTTCGGCGAGGAGATCGGCGCCACCATCCGCCTGGTGGAGCCCGGCGAGGAGAAGGAGGCCGCCCTCCACAAGAAGTACTTCGAGGAGGACGACGAGGACGAGGACCCCGAGATGCTGCGACCGCGGCCGCCGGTGATCACCGTGATGGGCCACGTCGACCACGGCAAGACCCTGCTGCTCGACCGGATCCGCGAGGCCAACGTGGTGGCCGGCGAGGCCGGCGGCATCACCCAGCACATCGGGGCGTACCAGGTCCAGAAGGACGGCCGCCTCATCACCTTCATCGACACCCCGGGCCATGAGGCGTTCACCGCCATGCGCGCCCGCGGCGCCCGCGTCACCGACATCGTCGTGCTGGTGGTTGCCGCCGACGACGGGGTGATGCCCCAGACCGTGGAGGCCCTCAACCACGCCAAGGCGGCAGAGGTCCCCATCGTGGTCGCCATCAACAAGGTCGACCGGGAGAACGCCGATCCCACCCGGGTCATGCAGCAGCTCTCGGAGCACGCCCTGGTCCCCGAGGCCTGGGGCGGCGACACCATCATGGTGGAGATCTCCGCCCTGCAGAACCTTGGTATCGACGACCTGTTGGAGCAGTTGCTGGTCGTTGCCGACGTCGAGGAGCTGACGGCCAACCCCGAGGCTCGGGCCCGGGGCAGCGTGCTCGAGGCCAACCTCGACGTGGGCCGCGGCCCCGTGGCCACCATGATCGTCGAGGAGGGCACGCTGCGGGTCGGCGACCCGGTGGTCGCCGGCGCTGCCTGGGGGCGGGTGCGGGCCATGATCGACGAGCACGGCGACAACATCAAGGAGGCGCCGCCGTCCACGCCGATGCAGGTGCTCGGGTTCTCCGACGTGCCCAGCGCCGGCGACGAGTTCCGGGTCACGGCCAGCGACAAGGTGGCCAAGGACGTCGCCCAGCAGCGCGAGCAGCGCTACCGCCTGGGCGACCTGCGCAAGACCCCGTCGGTCGCCGCCGGCACCGGCGCCCGGCTGGAGGACATCTTCGAGCAGATCCAGCGGGGCGAGACGGCGACGCTGAACGTCATCCTGAAGGCCGACGTGCAGGGCTCGCTCGAGGCGGTGACCGAGAGCCTGAGGAAGCTCGAGCGCGACGACGTCAAGCTCAGCTTCGTGCACCGTGCCGTGGGCGGGATCACCGAGAACGACGTCCAGCTGGCAGCTGCGTCGAACGCCACCATCATCGGCTTCAACGTGCGCCCCGACCGCAAGGGCCGGGCGCTGGCCGAGTCCGAGAACGTGGAGATCCGGACGTACGAGATCATCTACAAGCTGATCGAGGACATCCAGTCGGCCATGGTCGGCATGCTCGCTGCAGTGTTCGAGGAGGTCGTCACCGGCGATGCCGAGGTCCGGGAGGTCTTCAGCGTGCCCCGGGTGGGCAAGGTGGCCGGCTGCTGGGTCCGCAACGGCGTCATCACCCGTGGCTCCAGGGTCCGCTTCCTCCGCGAAGGCGTGGTCATCTGGCACGGGACGATCACCTCGCTGCGCCGCTTCAAGGACGACGTGCGCGAGGTGGCCCAGGGCTTCGAGTGCGGCATCGGCCTCTCGGACTTCCAGGACCTGAGGCCCGGCGACGTGATCGAGACGTACGAGGAGCGAGAGGTCCCACGCACATGACGGCGCCGGCGGGGGTGGGGCCCCGCCTCGGCGAGGAGGCCGGGCGACGCACGTAGCCGCGCTGGCGTTCGATCTCCACCTGCCCCACTGTCGTTCCCTGAAGGAGAAGCGTGCCGTGGTGCGGCCGATCCTGGAGGGCGCCCGACTCCGCTACCACGTCGCCGCCGCCGAGGTGGGGCGCCAGGACCAGTGGCAGCGCGCCGAGCTGGGTGTCGCCGCGGTCTCCGGGACCGCCGGGCACGTGGGCGACGTGCTCGACCAGGTCGAGCGCTTCGTGTGGTCCTTCCCCGAGGTCGAGGTCCTGGCCGCCGAGCGCAGCTGGCTCGACGATGCCTGACCGCTCCGGCCGCCGTCGCTATCCCCGTACCGCCCGGGTGAACGAGTTGGTGCGAGAGGTGTTGGCCACCGAGCTCGAGCGCCTCTCGGACGTCGACGACCGCCTCCTCCTGGCCACCATCACCCACGTGGAGGTCGACGCCGATCTGCGTCATGCCACGGTTCTGCTCAGTTCTCTCCCCGAAGCGACCGAAGAGGCACTCATGGAGCATCGGGTCCGGCTGCAGCGTGCCATCGGCCGCCAGGCCCGCCTCAAGCGCACGCCCCTACTTGGCTTTGCCGTCGACCCTGCGATAGAGAGTGGAAGGCGGGTGGAAGCGATCCTGCGTGATCTGGACGCCCCTCGGGTGAGGGAGGTGCGTGATGCTGGAGAATGAGCTGGACCGGGCGGCTGTGGCCATCAGCCAGGCGTCCTCGGTCGCCCTCGCCTGCCACGTCTGCCCGGACGGCGACGCCCTGGGATCGATGCTGGCCCTGCACCACCTGTGCGCGTCCGAGGGCAAGCCATCTACCGCGTCGTGGTCCGAGCCGTTCGAGGTCGCGCCGCACTACCGCTTCCTGCCCGGCCTCGATCTGGCCACCAAGCCGGCCGACTTCCCGGCCGCGCCCGACGTCATGATCACCTTCGACTGCGGCTCGATGGGCCGCCTGGGCGACCTCGGCCGCAATGCCGCGGCCGCCGGCACCCTGATCGTCATCGACCACCACGCCACCAACGACCGCTTCGGTGCCATCAACGTCATCGATCCCGACGCCGCCGCCACCGCCGTGCTCGTCCGGCGCCTGGCCGATCGCCTCGGGTGGACCCTCACCAAGGACGCCGCCACCTGCCTCTACACCGGGCTGGTCACCGACACCGGGCGCTTCCAGTACGCGAACACCACGCCGGAGGTCTTCGCCCTGGCCCACGAGCTGTCCACCTTCGAGCTCCCCATCGCCGAGCTGACTCGCCAGCTGTTCGAGGAGCACCGGTTCGAGTACCTCAAGCTGGTCGGCGACTGCATCGGCCGTGCCCAGCTCGACCGTGAGCTGCGCTTCGTTGCCACCTGGGTCACCTTCGACGACCTGCACGCTCACGGCTGCGACGTCGAGGAGACCGAGGGCCTGATCGACCTCGTGCGCCGGGCGTCCGAAGCCGAGGTGTCGTGTGTGGTGAAGGAGACGCCCGAGGGCCTGCGCGTCTCGCTCCGCGCCATCGCCGACAGCGACGTCAGCGCCATAGCCACCCGCTTCGGCGGCGGCGGGCATCGCTACGCCGCCGGCTTCGTGGCTCAGGGCCGCATCGACGACGTGCTCGCCGCCATCAAGGCCGAGCTCCACATCCAGCGCCAGACCGCCCCCCAACTTGGTTAGGAAAGCGGCGCCAGGGCGCCGCTTTCCGCTACAGCTTCGGTGGCGGCGCCGGTGACGCCTCCGAACGCGCCCACCGACGGGCTCGTCGTGGTCGACAAGGAGCCGGGTTGGACCTCGCACGACGTCGTGGCCAAGTGCCGCACCGTCTTCGGCCAGAGGCGGGTGGGCCATGCTGGCACGCTCGACCCGGACGCCACCGGGGTGCTCCTGGTCGGCCTCGGCCGCGTCACGCGTTTGCTGCGGTTCCTCACCGCCCTGCCCAAGACCTACGCGGCTGAGGTCGTCTTGGGCGTCGCCACCTCGACGCTTGACGCCTCCGGCGAGGTGACGGGGGAGTGGGACATGACGCAGGTATCCATCGAGGAGGTGCGGGAGGCGGCCCGGCGCCTCGTCGGGCCCATCATGCAGGTGCCCCCGATGGTGTCGGCGCTGAAAGTGGGCGGCCGGCGCCTGTACGAGCTGGCCCGCGCCGGCACGGAGGTGGAACGTGAGGCCCGGCCCGTGGTGGTCCACCGCTTCGACGTCGAGCCGGCAGGGGAGCCCAATGTGGTCCACATCGAGGTCGCGTGCTCATCGGGCACCTACGTCCGCTCGCTGGCCGCCGACCTCGGTGTCGCCCTGGGCGGTGGGGCCCACCTGCGGGGGCTGCGCCGCACGGCCGTCGGCTCCTTCGGCGTGGCCGACGCCCGGCCCGTCGCCGCCCTCGACGGCGGCGCCGTGCTCTCGCCGGCCGAAGCCATGCGCGACTACGCGGCGGTCAGCGTGACGGCCGACGTGGCCGCCGAGGTCGCTCACGGCAAGGTCCTGGGCGGCGACCGTCTCGGGGTGGCCGGGGAGGGGCCGTGGCCTCTCCTCGACGCCGAGGGCCGGCTGCTGGCCGTGTATCAGCGCCACGGGCACGCTCGGGCCAAGCCTGCCGTCGTGCTCGCCTCCGCCACCTGACGAACAGGGTGAGGTACCCGCCGGTCCGGCGCCGCAATACCGGTACCGCGACCTCGCCGCCCGTAACCTCGCCGCGTGGAGGTGATCACCGACCTCGACGCCTGCCCACGACCCGAGGCCGGCGCCGTCGTCACCATCGGCGCGTACGACGGGGTGCACCTCGGGCACCAGGCCCTGCTGGCGAGGGTGCGGGCCATGGCCACCGAGCTCGGCTGCGCGAGCGCCGTGGTGACCTTCGATCGCCATCCCGCCAGCGTGGTGCGGCCGGAGTCGGCACCGCTGCTGCTCACCGACCTCGACCAGAGGCTCGAGCTGCTGGCCGCCGCCGGGGTGGACCACACGGTGGTGGTGCGCTTCGACCAGGAGCGGTCCCGAGAGCCGGCAGAGGACTTCGTGACCGAGGTGCTGGTGGGCTGCCTGCGGGCCCGCGCCGTGGTGGTCGGCCACGACTTCCACTTCGGCCACCGCCGCCGGGGCAACGTCGTCCTGCTCCAGGAGATGGGCGGGCGACTGGGCTTCGACGTGCTCGGCGTGAGCCTGCACCGGGGAGGAGCGGGCGACGAGCCGGTTTCGTCGACCAGGGTCCGCCAGCTGCTCGGGGCCGGGCGCGTCGAGGAGGCCGCGACCCTGCTCGGCCGGCCCCATGAGGTGCGGGGGCTGGTCGTGCGGGGCGACGGCCGGGGCCGCCAGCTCGGCTATCCAACGGCCAACGTCGAGGTCCCCCCCGGCATCCTCCTCCCCGGCGACGGGATCTACGCCGGCTGGTACCAGCGCCCGAGCGGCGCGAGCCACCTTTCCGCCATCAGCGTGGGCCGGCGGCCCACCTTTCACCCCGATGCCGCTGCGCCGATGCTGGAAGCCCACCTCCTCGACTTCGACGACGACCTCTACGGCGAGCCCGCGAGGGTCCGCTTCACCTCCTGGTTGCGGGCCGAGGAGCGGTTCGACAGCGCGGACGCCCTGATCGTCCAGATCGGCCACGACGCCGAGGCCGCGAGGCGACTTCATGCGGCAGAAAGGGCCGAATAGCGGATAGCGGCCGTTCCTGGCGCGCAAGAGGTGCGGGAGCTTCCCTCACTCCTCTTGGGGCCGCGCCGACCGTTGTCGCTTGAGGGCGGCGCGGCGTCGCTTGGCGTCGAGGCGCCGCTGGTGTGCGCCGGCGCTCGGCCTCGTGGGACGCCGGGCGGTGGGCACGTGGAGGGCGCCGGCCAGCTTCGTGCGCAGGCGCTCCACGGCCAGCTGGCGGTTGCGCGCCTGCGACCGTTCGTCGGAGGCGACGACCCGCACCACTGGGCCCAAGCGCTCCAGCAACCGGGACCTCTGGCCGGAGTCGAGAGACCGCGAATGCTCCACGTCGAAGACGACCTCCACCCGGGTGTTGGAGGTGTTGGCGTGCTGGCCGCCCGGCCCTCCGCTGCCGGAGAACCGCCACTCCAGCTCAGCGAGGGGGATCGCGCACGTCCGGCTGACTCGTACGACGTCGACCACCTCGGGCAAGGTAGCTCCCGGTATTGCTGCTAGGGTTCCACGAACGTATGCCCGACAAGGTCGCCACCATCGCCACCCATCGGCTCCACGAGACCGACACGGGATCCCCCGAGGTGCAGATCGCCATCCTCAGCGAGCGCATCGATCACCTCACCCAGCACCTCAAGGTGCACAAGGGGGACCATCACACCCGCCGAGGCCTGATGAAGCTGATCGGCAGGCGTCGGCGCCTGCTCGATTATGTCAAGGACAACGATGTCGAGCGCTACCGCCACATCATCGGCCGCCTCGGGCTGCGCCGGTAACCTTCCAACACAACGCCGGCGTGACAGGCGTCAGCTGCCAGTGGTGACGGGCCCGGGGTCCCCGGGAGCGCCACCACTGGGAACTGGCCCGGGCGCCGGCCCTCATGAGAGGAGCTGAAGTGGCCGCTGCCATTTCCGTCTCAGGTCCCGTCAGCGGGACCGACAAGACCCTGTCCTTCGAGACCGGGAAGCTCGCTCCCCAGGCCGACGGCGCCGTCGTCGTCCGCATGGGGGACACCATCGTCCTGGTGACCGCCACCGCGGCCCGGTCCGTACGCCAGGGGGTGGACTTCTTCCCGCTCACCGTCGACATCGAGGAGCGCATGTACGCGGCGGGCAAGATCCCCGGCTCGTTCTTCCGGCGGGAGGGCAAGGCCAGTGACCAGGCCATCCTGACCTGCCGGCTGATCGACCGCCCCCTGCGCCCCTCGTTCCCCAAGGACTTCCGCAACGAGGTGCACATCGTCGGCACCATCCTCGGAGCGGACCAGGTGAACCCCCATGACGTCCTGGCCATCAACGCCGCCTCGGCGGCCCTGATGATCTCGGGCATCCCCTTCGACGGGCCCGTCGGCGCCGTGCGGGTCGGCTACACCAAGGAGGGCACCTGGGTGCCCCATGCCACCTACCAGGAGGGCGACGACTGCACCTTCGAGCTGGTGGTGGCGGGGCGGTCCGTCGAGGGCGACGTGGCCATCATGATGGTGGAGGCCGGCGGCACCGAAGAGGCCTGGCAGTACTACCAGGCCGGCGCCCCCAAGGTCACCGAGGAGGTCATCGCCGAGGGCCTGGAGACGGCCAAGACGTGGATCAACGAGTCCATGGAGCTGCAGCGCCAGCTGGTGGAGAGGGCCGGCGCCAAGCCGACCGTCGCCTTCGAGACCCAGGTCGACTACGACGACGAGATCTGGGAGCGGGTGAGCGCCGTCGGCGCCGACCCGATCGCCAAGGCCAGCACCATCGCCACCAAGGCCGAGCGCAACGCCGCCCTGGAGGACGCCGGCGCCACCATCAGGACCGAGCTGGCCGACGCCTTCGAAGGCCGGGACAAAGAGGTCAACGCCGCCATCAAGGCGCTGGTCAAGAAGGTGGTGCGCAAGCGCATCGTGGAGGAGGGTCTGCGCATCGACGGCCGGGGGCCAGCCGACATCCGGCCCCTCAACGCCGAGGTCGGCCTCATCCCCACCGCCCATGGCTCGGCCCTCTTCGAGCGGGGCGAGACCCAGGTGCTCAACATCAGCACCCTCGGTATGCCGCGCATGGACCAGCTGCTCGACACCATCGGGGTGGACGAGAAGAAGCGTTACATGCACCACTACAACTTCCCGCCCTTCTCCACGGGCGAGACCGGCTTCATGCGGGGCCCCAAGCGCCGGGAGATCGGCCACGGGCTGCTGGCGGAGCGGGCCCTGTTCCCCGTCGTCCCCTCCTTCGAGGACTTCCCCTACACGATCCGCGTCGTGAGCGACGTGCTGTCCTCCAACGGGTCCACGTCCATGGCGTCGGTGTGCGGCTCCTCGTTGTCGCTCATGGACGCCGGTGTGCCGATCAAGGCGCCGGTCGCCGGCATCGCGATGGGCCTGGTCTTCGCCGAGGGCAGGTACACGACCCTCACCGACATCCTCGGCGCCGAGGACGCCTTCGGCGACATGGACTTCAAGGTGGCGGGAACGGCCGAGTTCGTCACCGCCCTCCAGCTCGACACCAAGATCGACGGGCTCCCCGCCGACGTGCTCGCCCAGGCCCTCCAGCAGGCCCGCACGGCGCGCCTGGCCATCCTCGAGGTCATGGCCGGCGCCATCGGCGAGCCCCGCGCCGAGGTGGCGGCCACCGCGCCCAAGATCGTCACCCTGCACATCCCGATCGACAAGATCGGCGAGGTCATCGGGCCCAAGGGCAAGGTCATCAATGCCCTGCAGGCCGAGACGGGGGCGGACATCAACGTCGAGGACGACGGGATGGTGGGCACGGTGACCATCGGGGCGAAGGACGGCGCCGCTGTGGCCGAGGCCCTTCGGCGCATCGAGCTCATCATGGACCCCCCGCGGGCCGAGATCGGGGCCGTCTACACCGGGCGGGTCGTGAACGTCACCAAGTTCGGTGCCTTCGTCAACATCCTTCCCGGCCGGGACGGCCTGGTGCACATCTCCAAGCTGGGCCAGGGCAAGCGGGTCGAGCGGGTGGAGGACGTGGTCGACCTGGGCGACGAGATAACAGTTCGGGTGGACGACATTGACCAACAAGGCAAGGTGTCGTTGTCTCCTGTGGGGGAGAACGGCGAGGTTGCCGAAGCTGCGCCGCAGAGAGGCCCTTCTCGTTCCGCTGAACGACGGCCTCCGGCTGAACCACGGTCTTCGGGCGATTCACCGCCGCCGGCGGTCGATGCGGAAGTGGTTTCGTTCGAGGCGGCCTGGGAGAGGGAGGCGGCGCAGGAGTTCGGCGACCTCGGCCCGCCTGCCACTGAGGGTTTCGGCGGCTCCCGCCGCCCCGGAGGCGACTCCGAGCGCGATGACCGAGGTCCGCGTCGGAACCCGCGCCGGGGCGGGCGTCACTAGGACACCCACTTGATCCAGTCGACGAAGCTCGACTGCGGGCTCACCGTGGTCACCGAGCGGATGGCCGATGTGGCCTCGGTGAGCGCCGGCTTCTGGGTCGGGACCGGATCCCGGGACGAGGAGGGGGCGCTGTTCGGGGCGTCGCACTTCCTCGAGCACCTCCTCTTCAAGGGCACCGCGACCCGCAGCGCCCGCCAGATCGCCGAGGACGTGGATGCCGTGGGCGGCGACATGAACGCCTTCACCACCAAGGAGTACACCGCGTTCTACCTGCGGGTCCTCGACCGCAGCTTCGACCTCGCCCTCGACATCCTCTCCGACATCCTCTGGAGCCCCGCCTTCCGCCCCGACGAGGTGGAGGCCGAGCGTCAGGTGATCCTGGAGGAGATCCTGATGCGGGCCGACGAGCCCGCCGATTTCGTCCACGAGGTGTTCACCGAGGCCCTCTTTCCCGATCACCCCGTGGGGCGCGAGGTGCTGGGCGACGAGGACAGCATCCAGGCGATGGCCGTGGACGACATCGTCGGCTTCCACGCCGATCACTACCGGCCCGCCAACATGGTGTTCGCGGCCGCCGGCCGGCTGCAGCACGACGCCGTGGTGGAAGGCGTGGAAGCCCGGTTCAGGGGTGTGCCCGGTGGCTCGAGGCCGGCACGCCTCGCGCCGAAGCAACCCCCACGGCCGTTGTCGGTGGACGTGCGCCCTACCGAGCAGGTCCACCTGGTGGTGGGCAGCCGTTCCCTCGACAACCACGACGAGGACCGCTACGCCCTGTCCGTGCTCAACCACGTCCTTGGCGGCGGCCTCTCCTCGCGCCTGTTCCAGAAGATCCGCGAAGAGCGGGGACTGGCCTACTCGGTGTACTCCTACCGCAGCGGCTTCACCGACACCGGCGTCCTCGCCGTCTATGCCGGCACCATGCCCGCCCGGATGGAGGAGGTTCTCGAGCTGGTACACGCCGAGCTCGACGCCTTGCGACGAGAGGGTGTCAGCGACCGCGAGCTGCAGGTGGCCAAGGGCCACCTGGTGGGGGAGCTGGCCCTCTCCCTTGAGGACTCGGCGGCCCGGATGAACCGGATCGGGCGCAGCCAGCTGGTCCACAGCTCTGTGCCCACGATGCTGGAGGTGGCGACCAAGGTGGGAGCGGTGAGCCTGGAGGACGTGGCCCGGGTGGCGGAACGGGTGCTGCGCAACGAGCGCGTCGTCGCCGTCGTCGGTCCCGTGGACGAGGCCGGCCTCCGCGCCCCCCGCGTCGCCTGACGGCGCCTTCGACTTCGGGTTCGTGCGGACCCGGGGGCACCGGCGGTGGATAGCGTGAGCCCGTGTTGCGGGTGGGCGTCTTCGGGGCGGGGGGCAGGATGGGCACGACCGTGTGCCGGGCCGTCGCCGAGGACCCGGATCTGGAGCTGGTCGCCGCCGTCGACCCCCACCACGCGGGTGCCGAGGTGTGCGGTGCCGTCGTGTCGGACACCGCCGAGGCGCTGGAGGACGCCGGCGCCCACGTCGCCATCGACTTCACCGTCGCGGTGGCGGCCCGCGAGAACCTCCGTTGGTGCGCCGAGCATGGCGTCCATGCCGTCGTGGGGACGACGGGCCTGACAGACGAAGACCTCGACGAGGTCCGGTCTCGTTTCCGTGGTGGTCATGCCAACGTCGTGGTCGCTCCGAACTTCGCCATCGGCGCCGTGCTCATGATGCGCTTCGCCGAGCTCGCCGCGCCGTGGTTCGAGACGGCCGAGGTGATCGAGCTGCACCACGACGGCAAGAAGGATGCCCCCTCGGGCACCGCCATGCTCACCATGGCGCGCATGGCTGCGGCTTCAGAGGAGTGGGGGGCCGACCCGACGACGAACACCGTGGTCCCGGGGGCTCGAGGCGGCGAGGGGCCCGCCGGCATCCGCGTCCACTCCGTCCGTCTCAAAGGCCTGGTGGCCCACCAGGAGGTGCTGCTCGGCACCACGGGCGAGAGCCTCGTCCTGCGCCATGACTCCTACGACCGCTCGTCGTTCATGCCGGGGGTGCTGATGGCGGTCAAGGCCGTCCCCACCCGGGCCGGCCTCACCCTCGGCCTCGACGCCCTCCTCGGCATCTGATCCCGGCGCCTATTCGGGCCGCTGCTCTCGCGGCCGCTCCGCCTCCAACTCCTCCTCGATCGTGGAGATGGATTCCAATTCCGACTTTCCCCGACGCCGCTGCATGACCAGCCACAGCACCGTGAAGACGACGGAGAGGATGGTGAGCAGCTTGTTGTTGTCGGCGTAGAAGCCGTTGATGGCGCCGAGCGGGCCCTCGAAGAGCTCGGCGAAGCGGTAGAGCAGGCTGATCACGGTGACGGTGCCGGCCACGTTCAGCACGAGGAACAACAGCGGGCTCATGCCGGTGGCTCCCGCCAGGACGCACACGATGGCGCCGGGGAAGAGGAAGACCATCAGCGGGGCGGCCTTGGCGAAGCCCCGCTCCATGCCCCGCACCAGGCCGGCGGAGTCGCCCATCTTGCGCTCGATCCAGCGCACGCCGCTCTCGCCGTACAGGTAGCCGAGCAGGTAGAAGAGCGGGTCGGAGACCAGCCGGCGGATGGTGGCGACCAGGAGGAAGGGGACGAAGGAGACCTTCTCGGCCACCAGCAGCAGATAGCGGTTGCGCGGCTCCATGGCCACCAGCAGGAGGGGGTGGTCCTTGAGCAGCGTGGGGTGGAACGTGTTGCCCAGGGTGCCGACGACCACGACGGCGAGGATGGGCACGACGATGAGCGTCAGCGTCCGCCGGCTGGGCGGGGGACGCTTGGGGACGGTGGCATCCACGGCAGTGACGCTATCCCCCGTTCCGAGAGGGAATATCGTGCGGCGGTGTCACCTCTCCAGAAGCTCTTGGCGGCGGTGCTCGCCGGCCTCGTCCTCTCCTTGCTGGTCGTGGTCGGCGGTGTCGCCTACGTGCGCGGTGGAGACGACACGACGGTCAACCTGGCCGAGGCGCCCACGGCGACCTCCACCATCCCGACGCTGGACGACAAGCCGCCGCCGCAGGAGAAGGACCTGGTCGAGGAGACGACCACCACGTCCACCACGACCACGACCACCACGACCATCCCGGGGCTGGTGCCCGACACCACGACGACCTCGTCGACTCCCCCCACCACCCGCGTGGCGCCGCTCGTCAGCGCGTCGGGCGCCGTGCTCCGGCCTCCTGGCGCCCCGCCCACACGCCAGCTCGCCGCCGGGTCCGGCTGCGAAGGGTTGGCCGATCCCAACGCGTCCGAGGTGCGCTGTGAGCTGTTCCGGGCCAAGGGCGGCGACCTGATCTGGCTGACACAGTCGACGCGTGAGGGGGTGCTCGGTTCGGAGCGGGGTCGCAGCGTCTACGTCTTCCGGCGCTCGGGCTCCAGCCAGTGGACGATCGTGTTGGAGATGCTGGACCCGAGCGGGTCGCAGTACAGGAGCGTGAACGTGCGGTTGGCGGACGTCTCGGGCGACGGCAGCCAGGACGCCGTCTTCGGGTTCCGCTCGGGGTCGGGGTTCCTGGCCGTGGACGTGGTCGAGGGGCCGGGCACCGTCGCCGCCCATCTCGACGCATTGAGTGGCTCGGCGAGGGTCTCCACCGGCCAGCTCGACATCTGGTCCGGCTCGGGGGCGTCGTCGACCCACGAGGTGATCCGCGTGGTCGACGGGGCCTACCGCGTGGTGAGCTCCGAGGCGGTGTCGAGCAGCGAGGTGCCGCCCAGCCAACTCTGAGGTTCGGGGGGGGCGGCGGGATGGGAGAATGGAGACCGCCATGGCTGCCACCAACGACGAGCTGATCGGCCGGTCCGGCGTCGACGACCTCGAGGGGATCCTCGCCGTCACCAACACCGACGTCGACGAAGCCCTCCACGCCGTGCGGGACAATGCCGAGGCCGTCTTCACCTGGGACTACGCGAAGGGGGCCCGGCCCAAGCTGGCCCGCCTGTACGAGAAGTCCAAGACCTCGATGTGGAACGGCGAGACGGACCTGCCGTGGGACACAGAGGTCGACCAGGAGCAGGTCGCCATGCAGAACGTGTGGATCGGCGGCAGCCTGGGCGCCGGCCTCGACCTCGACGGCACCTGCTTCCAGCACTGGGGCGAGAAGGAGTGGGTCCGCCTCGGGGTCGAGAGCCAGAACTGGGTCCTCAGCCAGTTCATGCACGGCGAGCAGGGCGCCCTCGTGTGCACGGCCAAGATCGTGGAGTCGGTGCCGTGGATGGACGCCAAGTACTACGCCGCGACCCAGGTGATGGACGAGGCCCGCCATGTGGAGGTGTTCGCCAAGTACCTCGACAAGCTCTCCGGCCACTACCCGATCAACGCCCACCTGAAGCTGCTGCTGGACGACATCATCTCCGACAGCCGCTGGGACATGACCTATCTCGGGATGCAGATCATGGTGGAGGGCCTGGCCTTGGCCGCCTTCGGCTTCATCCACCAGCTCACCAGCGAGCCGCTGCTCAAGCAGTTGCTGCGCTACGTCATGAGCGACGAGGCCCGCCACGTCGCCTTCGGGGTGCTGACCCTGCAGGACTACTACGCCGAGCTGACCGCCGCGGAGGTGCGCGAGCGCCAGGAGTTCGCCTTCGAAGCAGCCGTTCGGATGCGGGACCGCTTCCTCCAGCAGGAGGTGTGGGAGCGCATGGGCGTGCCGGTCGAGGAGGCCGTGTCCCTGGTCATGCAGGCCCCCGAGCGGGTGCTGTTCCAGACCATGCTGTTCTCCAAGGTCGTGCCCAACTGCCGCAAGCTCGGGCTCCTCGACGCCGCCGACGGATGGTTGCGCGACCGCTTCACCGAGCTGGGCGTGATCGGCTTCGAGCACTGCGCCGACACCGGCGAGGAGTACGAGATCTACGCACTGGCAGAAGGCAGCGCCGAGGGCGGCACCGAGGGCGGCACCCGCTCCCGAGGGGCGCCCCCCCTGTAGCCTTCGGCCATGTCGCCCGCCTCCGGGTCGCCCGGTCGGTTCGGGGCCGTCCTCACGGCCATGGTCACCCCCTTCGACACCGAGGGTCGCCTCGACCTGGACGCGGCCGCGACCCTCGCCCGCTGGCTGGTCGACAACGGCAGCGACGGGCTCGTGGTGGCCGGGACCACCGGCGAGTCCCCGGTGCTCACCGACGCTGAGAAGCAGGACCTCTGGCGCGCCGTCGTGGACGCCGTCACCGTTCCTGTCATCGCCGGTGCCGGCAGCAACGACACCGCCCACTCGGTGGACACGACGAGGGCGGCCGAGCAAGCCGGCGTCGCCGGTGTGCTGGCCGTCACGCCCTACTACAACCGCCCGTCGCAGGCCGGCATCGAGGCCCACTTCCGGGCCGTCGCCGGGGCCACCTCGCTGCCCGTCATCGTGTACGACATCCCGGTGCGCACCGGGCGCAAGATCGCCCAAGACACCATGCTGAGGTTGGCCCGGGAGGTGGGAAACATCGTGGGCGTGAAGGACGCCTCCGGTGACCCGGCGGGCTCGGCTCGCCTGGTCGCCGAAGCGCCGGACGGGTTCGACCTCTACAGCGGAGACGACAGCCTGACCCTGCCCCTCCTCGCCGTGGGCGCCGTCGGCCTCATCGGTGTGGCGACCAACTGGGCCGCCAAGCAGCATGGCGACATGGTGACCGCGTTCGCCAAGGGCGACGTGGGCGAGGCTCGCCGCATCCACACCAGCCTGCTGCCGAGCTTCGCCTTCGAGACCGGCGACGACGCCCCCAACCCGGTGCCGGCCAAGGCCATGATGCGGGTCCTGGGCCTTCCGGTGGGGGAGTGCCGGCTTCCCATGGGGCCGGCGCCCGCCGGCCTCGAGGCCCGGGCCCGGGCCGTGCTGGCCCAGATGGGCGACGACGCCCCCGTCCCGGTCGCGCATGCCTGACTCGGTTCGCGTCACCTTCCTCGGCGGGCTGGGCGAGATCGGCCGCAACTGCGCGGCGGTGGAGCTGGGCGGGCGGATCATGCTCCTCGACTGCGGGATCATGTTCCCCGACATCGACATGCCCGGGGTCGACCTGGTCCTGCCCGACTTCACCTGGCTACGCAAGAACGCCGACCGCGTGGAGGGCTGCATCCTCACCCACGGCCACGAGGACCACGCCGGCGGGCTCTCCTTCCTGCTGCGCGACCTCTCGTTCCCGATCTACGGCTCGCGCCTCAGCCTCGGCCTGGCCCGCAGCCGGATCGAGGAGGCGGGGATGTTGTCACGCACCGAGCTGGTCCCGGTGACCGACGGCGAGCGCCGGCGCATCGGGCCCTTCGACGTGGAGTTCATCCCCGTCACCCACTCCGTCCCCCACGGCTTCGCCACCGTCTTCCACACCCCCCAGGGGGTCATCCTGCACTCGGGCGACTTCAAGCTCGACCTCACCCCGGTGGACGGGCGCATGACCGACCTCGCCCGCATCGGTGCCATCGCGTCCACCTCGGGCATCCGCCTGCTCCTGTCGGACTCCACCAACGCCGAGGAGCCGGGGCACACGGCCAGCGAGTCCTCGGTGGGGCCGGTGCTCACGGACCTGTTCCGCGACCACGCCGACAAGCGGATCATCGTCACGTGCTTCGCCAGCCACATCCACCGCATCCAGCAGGTGATCGAGGTGGCCGTGGCCAGCGGCCGCGTGGTTGCCACCCTGGGCCGCTCCATGGCGAAGAACGTGGCCCTGGCCCGGGACATGGGCTTGCTCCACATCGCCGACTCGTCCATCGTCGACATCGACAAGATCGGTGATCACGACCCTCGGCGCGTGTGCGTGGTGTCCACCGGTTCCCAGGGCGAGCCCATGTCGGCCCTGGCCCTCATGGCCGCCGGGGAGAACAAGCGCCTCAAGGTGGGCGACGGCGACCTGGTCATCTTGAGCAGCCACGCCATCCCCGGCAACGAGATGAACGTGGGCAAGGTGATCGACGGGCTCCACCGCCGGGGCGCGGAGGTCATCCACTCCGGGATCGCCGAGGTCCACGTCAGCGGCCACGCCATGCAGGGCGAGCTGCAGACGCTGCTCGCCGTGGCCCGCCCCGAGCACTTCATCCCCGTGCACGGTGAGTACCGCCACCTCACCCACCACTCCCGCCTGGCCGTGCGGATGGGCGTGTCGGCGGGCAAGGTCCTGCTCGCCGAGGACGGCGACGTCGTGGAGCTCACCGACGACGGGCTCGACTTCGTGGGCGAGGTGCCCGCCGGCTACCTGTACGTCGACGGGATCGTCGGCGACGTGGGCCACGGCGTGTTCCGGGACCGCCGGGTGCTGTCCGAGGAGGGCGTGGTCATCGTGGTCCTCACCGTCGAAGGCCGCTCCGGCGAGGTGTTGGACGGGCCGGAGATCATCACTCGGGGCTGGGTCTACCAGCGCGAGGCCGAGGGCCTGATGAGCGAGGCTCGCGAAGCGGTCCTCCTGAGCCTCAAGGAGGTGGAGAGCGGGGGCGCCGTCGACATCGAGCTGCTCAAGCGCCACGTGCGCACCGCCCTCGGCCGCTTCGTCAACGAGCGCACCCGCCGGCGCCCCATGATCGTCCCCGTCATCATGGAGGTCTGACCCCCCGAACTTGGTGAGGAAAGCGGCGCCAGGGCGCCGCTTTCCGGTACAGCTACGTCTCACGACCGTGGCTGTTGTTACTGTTGTGGCTGATGAGCACGACCGCCGCCAAGCCCCGCCCCTCCGCCCGCCGCAAGCCGGCGGCCCGAAAGGAAGCGCCCCGCAAACCGGCGGCCCGTAGAGGCGGGTCGCGGGTCCGCACCACGCTGGCCGCCCACCTCGGCCGCCAGGCCGACGACGTGTGGGGTCTGGTGCTCATCGTGGTCGGCGTGCTGGCCGGCCTCGGCATCTACGCCGATCTCACCGGGCCGGCGGGGCGGGCTCTGCAGCACGGTGCCGGCGCCGTGCTCGGCCTGGCCCGCTTCGTGCTGCCGGTAGCCCTGTGCGGTGTGGGCGCCGTGCTCGTGCAAGGACGGTCCAGAGCGGAGCCGGCCCGGGCCGTGATCGGGTTCACGCTGCTCACCGTGGCCGGCGCAGGGGTGCTGCACCTGGTCGAGCGAGCGCCGGCATGGTCGGCTCCGGTGGCCGAGCTCCGCCGGGCCGGCGGCTACATCGGGGTCGCCGTGGGCGCGCCTCTGCGGGCGCTGCTCGGCGTCTCGGGCGCCGCCATCGTGCTCGTCACCCTCGTGTCCGTCGCTTTCCT
>PJQG01000087.1 GCA_002861595.1 Actinomycetota bacterium | reverse complement strand
GCGGTGGTCGTTGTGGACGTCGGCCACGATGGGAACCGGAGCGCGGGGAACGATGCGAGCGAGGCCCTCGGCGGCGTCCTGGTGGTTGCAGGTGCAGCGCACGATGTCGGCACCCGCCGCAGCCAGGGCGTACACCTGGGCCAGGGTGGCGTCGACGTCCGCCGTCTTCGTGGTCGTCATCGACTGCACCGAGATGGGCGCGCCCCCCCCGACGGCGACCGCTCCCACCTTGATCCGGCGGGTGGGGCGCCGGGGAGCGTTCACGGGCTGACTACTGGAAGGGGTTGGCGGCGGGGCGGACGATGTCGAGGTAGAGGGAGGTGACGCCGAGGAAGACGAGCACGAAGAAGACGGCGTAGTAGACGGGCATGGCCTTGGCGATGTCGGCGTGGTAGCGCCGGCCCCGTCGGGAGCGCAGGCGCTCGTAAGTGGCGATGGCGACGTGGCCGCCGTCGAGGGGGAGGAGGGGGATCATGTTGAAGACCCCCACGAAGACGTTGATGAGGATGAGCAGGAACAGCACGTCGCGCCAGCTGCTCTCGGCCGCCTGGGAGGCCACCCGCACGAAGCCGACCGGGGAGAGGAACCGGGGGTCCTCGGGCCTGGGCTGCCCGGAGCTGCTGCCGAGCAGGCTTCGACCGTAGGCCGACGCTCCCTCGGGGGAGAAGATGTTGGCCAGAGCCGACAGGGTCGCCTTGGTGACCCGCCCCAGCTCGGTGGTGGCGCGACCGACGGCGTCCACCGGCCCGGCCCGTTCCACCGGGAACGACGGGCCCACCCCGACGAAGCCGAGGGGCTCCGAGGGCCGGGCGCCCGTGTCGCCCTCGACCGTGACCTTGCTCCTGTCCGCGGGAACGGCGGTCAGCTCGAGGGGCCGCCCGTCGCGGACGACGCTGAAGACGATGGGCTGGCCTGGCCGCTTCTTGATGTAGGGCGGCACCTCGTTCCACGACTCGAGGCGACGGCCGTCCACGGCGACGAGGCGGTCGCCGACGCGGAAGCCGGCCTTCTCGGCCGGGCTCGGGCCCTTCGAGAGGGAGCTGATGGAGCCGACCTCGAGCTGGGGCTTGTCGTAGTTCACGACCCCGACCCCGGCAAAGACGGCGACCAGCAGGACGAAGGCGAGGATGAAGTGCACCGTGGAGCCGGCGACCGCGACCGACAAGCGTCGCCAGTAGGGCTTCTGGCGGTAGGTCCGGGGCTCGTCGGCCGGATCGATCTTCTCGAGGTTGCTCATCCCGATGATCTTCACGTAGCCACCGGCGGGGATGGCCTTCACGCCGTACTCGGTCTCCCCCCGACGGATCGACCACAACCGGGGGCCGAACCCGAGGAAGTACTCGGTGACCTTCATGCCCGCCCACTTGGCCGTGGCGAAGTGCCCCAGCTCGTGGAGCATGATCATCACGATGATGGCCACCACGACGAGCACGGTGCTGGTGACGCCGGCGACGTAGGCGGCGAACAGGCCGGCGACGACGATGAACAGCAGGCGGAACAGCGCCGAGCGCTGCTCGGCGGGCGTGGGGTCCGGCGCCGGCGGCTGCTCGGGGCGTTCGGTCTGGGTCGTGGTCATGCCGCTTCGCATCTCCGTTCCACCGCGAGCTGGGCCCGGAGACGGGCGGCGCGGTCTGCCTCGAGTACAACGTCGACGCTGTCCGCCTTCGTTCCCGGCCAGGTCTCCAGGCACTCCTCTACCACGGCGGGGATGGCCAGCCACGGCAGGGCGCCGTCGAGGAAAGCGGCCACGGCCACCTCGTTGGCTGCGCTCAGGGTGGCCGGTGCCGTGCCTCCCGACCGGCCCGCCTCGTAGGCCAGCGCCAGGCTCCGGAAGGCGGCCAAGTCGGGCGCCTCGAACTCCAGACGCGCCAGCCTGGTCCAGTCGATGGCGCCGAAGGGCACGGTCGCCCGCTCGGGGTAGCCCAGGGCATAGGCGATGGGCAGGCGCATGTCGGGCAGGGACAGCTGGGCCACCGTGGCGCCGTCGGTGAACTCGACCATGGAGTGGACGACGGACTGCGGGTGGACCACGACGTCGATGTCGTCGTAGGCCACCGCGAACAGCTCGTGGGCCTCGATGACCTCCAGGCCCTTGTTCATCAGTGTGGAGGAGTCCACGGTGATCTTGTCGCCCATGCTCCACGTGGGGTGGTCGAGGGCATCGGCGACGGTCACCGAGGCCAGCTCCTCGGCCGTGCGGCCCCGGAAGGGCCCGCCGCTGGCCGTGAGCACGATCCGGCGCACCTCGTGGGCGCCGGCGCCGGCCCGCAGGCACTGGTGGACGGCGCAGTGCTCGGAGTCCACCGGCACGATCTCGGCGCCGGGAGTGTGACGCACGGCCTGGACCACGGGGCCGCCGGCGATGAGCGACTCCTTGTTGGCCAGCGCCAGGCGTCGCCCCGCAGCGAGGGCGGCGAGGGTGACGGGCAGCCCGGCGAAGCCCACCACCGCGTTGACCACCACGTCGGCGTGGGTGGCGATGGAAGCCATGGCCTCCGGCCCCGTGCGCAGCTCGGTGCCCGCCGGCAGCCTTGCCTCGAGCTGCCGGGCGCCGGCATCGTCGGCCAGGACGACGACCTCGGGGCGAAGCTCGGCCGCCTGGGCGGCCAGCCCCTCGACTGAGCTGTGGGCGCCGATCGCCACGACCCGGTACCGCTCCGGCTCCGCCCGCACCACCTCGAGGGCCTGCGTCCCGATCGACCCGGTGGAGCCGACCAGCGAGACGGTTCGCACTAGGCCAGGTCCAGCAGCTTGACCAGGTAGTAGGTGGCGGGGAGCACGAACAGCAGGGCGTCGAAGCGGTCGAGCACGCCGCCGTGGCCGGGGATCAGCGAGCCCATGTCCTTGACGCCCAGGTCCCGCTTGATCATCGACTGGCACAGGTCCCCGATGGGGGCGACCACCGCCACGACCAGGCCCAGGGCCAGGGCCTTGCCCGGGGTCCAGGGGGAGATGCCGGGGACGACGCCCACCAGCAGGACGGAGGCGAACACGGCCGACAGCATGCCGCCGACCAGCCCCTCCACGGTCTTGTTGGGGCTGATCTCGGGCAGCAGCGGCCGGCTGCCCATCTGGCTGCCGAAGAACAGGCCGCCGATGTCGTGGGCCGCGGTGGCGATCACCGCGCCGAGCAGGAAGGCGACGCCGTGGCGGTCCGGCAGCCGCAGGAGCAGCGCCGCGAACGAACCGAGAACGCCCACCCAGCAGAACCCGAGGAGCGTGACCGCCACGTTGACGGTGGGCCGGGCCCGGACCACCCGGAGCAGGTACCACAAGAAGCTGAAGACGGTGGTGAGGAACAGCACGAGCGGGACGGCCGCCTCACCTTCGCTGTAGGCACCGACAAGGAGGCCGATCGTGGCTGTCAGACCGAGCAGCGTGGCGGGCCGGTAACCGGCCCGGATGAACACGTGGTAGAGCTCGGCCGCGGCGACGGTCACGACCGCGGTGACCAGGAACATGGCCGGCTTGGGTCCGGCCTTGAACAGCACGAGGGCCACGAAGGCCATGGCCACCCCGGCGCCCACGGCCACCCTCATGTCCCGACCAGCGGCTGCAGGTCCGGGAGGGGCCAGATCGGAGCGAGGGGCGGCGGGCTGGCGGGTACGGATGGAGGTGGTCACCGGCGCTCGGCGGGCCGTCTCCGGCTTGGGGTCGAGCGCGAGGTCGGCCTCGGCGTCGTCGAAGGAGAACAGGTCCGAGTGCTCGGTGCGGTTGGCATCGAGCACGCCCATCGGGGCCTCGTCGTCAGCGAGCGGGACGTCGTCGAAGTCGGTGTCGGCCCAGTCCGAGTCCTGATCGCGCCACCGCGGGGCGCGGTTGGGCAGAGCGGCCCAGGCGTCGATGTCGTCGCCCTCGACCTCGCCACCGCCATCCGTGGCCAGGATCCGGGGCACCTCGCCGGTGGGAGGCTCGGTCCAGTGCTGCAGGGGCGGCGTCTCGGCCTGGCCGGGAGACTGTGGCCGCAGAACGGGCGTGGTGGGGTCGGCTGATCCGGGCAGCGGGAAGCGCTGCGCCGGCGGTGGGCCCGAGGGCCGTTCGGGGACGTCGCCGAAGCGGGGCGCGTCGTCGGGGCGGCGGCCGGCGGCCTGGCCCTCCTCGAGCGCCCGGGCCGCTTCCTCGGCGCCGATGATCCGCACCCCCTCGGAGCGGCGGCGGCGGCGCGGCGCCTTGTCGCCCGAACCGCGCCCTGGGCTCGCCTCGTCCTGCTCGTTCTCGTCGTCGTAGTCCACGGGACCCCTTCCGCTCAGACCTCGAGCAGTTCGTGCTCCTTGTGCTGGAGCATTCGGTCGATCTCGGCCACGTACTCGTGGGTGAGGCGCTCGAGGTCCTTCTCGGCCCGCTCCAGCTCGTCGGAGGAGATGTCGCCGTCCTTCTCCAGCGCCTCCAGGTCGTGACGGGCGCCACGCCGCACACTGCGCAGCGCCACCCGCGCCTCCTCGGCCTTGTGCTTCACCACCCGCACCAGGTCCTTGCGGCGCTCCTCGGTGAGAGGAGGGAACACGAGGCGGATGACCTGGCCGTCGTTGCCAGGGTTGATGCCCAGGTCGGACTGCTGGATGGCCTTCTCGATCGCCTTCATGGCGCCCTTGTCGTAGGGCGTGATGACGAGCAGGCGGGCCTCGGGCACGCTGAAGCCGGCCAGCTGCTGGAGAGCCACCTCGGTGCCGTAGTAATCGACCTTGAGCCGCTCGACCAGCGCCGGCGACGCCCGCCCCGTGCGCACGGCCGCGAACTCGGCCTGGGCGTGGGCCACCGCCTTGCCCATCTTCTCGCGGCTGTCGCCGAGGACGGCACCGAGCAGAGACTCGTCGTCCATCAGCCGATCAGCGTACCGATCCGCTCGCCGGCCACGGCCACGCCCACGTTGCCCGGTGTCATGACGTCGAACACGAGGATGGGAAGGGCGTTGTCCTTGCAGAAGGTGATGGCGGTGAGGTCCAGCACCCGCAGGTCGCGGTCGAGGACCTCCTTGAAGGAGATGTCGTCGAAGCGCGTGGCCGCCTTGTCGACGCGGGGGTCGGCGGAGTACACGCCGTCGACCCCGCCGTGGGTGCCCTTGAGGAGAACGTCGGCCTCGATCTCCACCGCCCGCAGTGCCGCTGCCGTGTCGGTGGTGAAGAAGGGGTTCCCCATGCCGGCGGCAAAGGTGACGACACGTCCCTTCTCGAGGTGGCGCATGGCTCGCCGCCGGATGTAGGGCTCGGCCACCTCGCGCATCTCGATGGCCGACAGCACCCGGTTGGGCTGGCCGTGGCGCTCCAGGGCGTCCTGAAGGGCGAGCGCGTTGATGACCGTGGCCAGCATGCCCATGTAGTCGGCCGTGGCCCGGTCGATGCCCGCCCCCGCACCCGTGGTGCCCCGCCAGATGTTGCCGCCCCCCACGACCACGGCGATCTCGACGCCGAGCTCGGAGCGCACCTTGGCGATCTCGGCGGCGATGCGGTCGACGACGCCACCGTCGATGCTCTCGTCCGAGAGGGAGCTGGCGAACGCCTCCCCCGAGAGCTTGAGCACGACGCGCCGCCACCGGGGCGGCATGGCCTCCTAACCCCCGATCACGACCTGGGCGAACCGCACCACCCGGGTGTCACCCAGGACCTGCTGGACCGACTGCTTGTCGTCCTTGGCGAAGGGCTGGTCGAGCAGGACGCGCTCCTTGAACCAGCCCGTGAGCATGCCGTCGACGATCTTGGCCAGCGCGGCCTCGGGTTTGCGCGAGTTGCGGGCCTGGGCCTCGTAGGTGGCCCGCTCCTCGGCCACCGTCTCCTCGGGCACCTCGTCGCGGGTGAGGTACACCGGCTTGGCGAAGGCGGCGTGCACGGCGATGTCGTGGGCCAGCTCCCGGTCGCCGCCGGCGAGCTCGACCAGCACGGCGTTGACCCCGCGCCCGCTCTGCACATGGAGGTAGGTGTCGAGGACGTTGCCCTCGGCGGCCTCGAAGCGCACGACCCGCCCGAGGCTGATGTTCTCCTTGAGCGTCAGCTTCAGGTTGTCGACGTCGTCCTTGCGGGCCTCGATGGCCTGCTCGCCCTCGTCGGCCACGAGCTGGGCCAGGTCGTTGGCGAGACTCACGAAGTCGGGGGACTTGGCCACGAAGTCGGTCTCGCACTTGAGCTCGACGAGGGCGGCGACGTTGCCGGCCCGGGCCAGGGCCACGGCTCCCTGGCTGCTCTCGCGCCCGGCCCTCTGGCCGGCGGAGGCCAGGCCCTTCTCGCGCAGCCACTTGGCCGCGGCCCCGAAGTCGCCCTCGGTCTCGACCAGCGCCTTCTTGGCGTCCATCATCCCGGCCCCGGTCTGGTCCCGCAGGCGTTTCACGTCAGTGGCGGTGAAGTCGGCCATCTATGCCTGGTCCCCGGCGGTCGTGACCTCCGCCGCCGCGGGGGCGACGGCGCCCTCGGGCTCGGCCGCGGGGGCGGACTGGCCGCCAGCAACGGCACGCTCCTCGTC
>PJQG01000020.1:13118-17643 GCA_002861595.1 Actinomycetota bacterium | reverse complement strand
GGCCGGGGGGGCGGGGCGGCGCCGTTGAGCACCGCGTCGTCGCGCAGGTCGAAGAACAGCCGGGCCGCCTCCTCGTTCAGGAAGACCACCGACTGGCGCCCGGCGAAGCCGATCCGGCCCGGCGCCACCACGTTGCGGAGCCCTCCGGGATCGATCCCACGAGCCAGGGCGGCCAGGCCCAGCAGCCGGTCGGGCGCCACGTCGAGGGCGCCGTGGCGCAACAGCACACCGGTCCAGCGGCGCAGGCCGTCGTCGTCGCCGATCTCGGCCCGCATCTTGGCCAGAGCGGCGAGCATGAGGGTCCCCTGGTTCTCCGAGCGGCTGAAGTCGCCGTTGGCCACGTCCTTGCGGTTGCGGGTGAAGGCGAGGGCCTGGGCGCCGTTGAAGTGGTGCAGACCACGCTCGAAGCGGGCGCCCGACGCGGCGTCGTCCATGCGCCGGTCGACGGGCACCTCCACGCCGCCGAGCTCGTCCACGATGGCTGTCAGCCCCGCGAACCCGGTGAGCACGTAGTACTGGATGGGCAGCCCCGTCAGGCGCCGCACCGTCTCCACCGCCAGCGGGGCCCCGCCCTGGGCCAGGGCGCTGTTGATCTTGCCGTTCCCGCGCCCCGGGATGTCGACCCAGGCGTCACGAGGGATGCCGAGGATCGTGCCCTGCTGGGTGCGGGGGTTGACGGCCAGCAGGTGGATCGAATCCGCGTTGGTGCGCCGGATGTCCTGGCCTGGCCGGGCATCGGACCCGAGCACGAGCACGAAGGTGAGCTCCGAGGGGACCGGCACACTGGTCCGGAAAGCAATGGCCCCGGGGTAGGGGCGGCCGTCGGCGGGCTTGAGGCCGGGCCTGGAGGGGGGCTCGGGGGCAGGGCTGGTCGGGCCCGGCGGGGGCGGCGGGGGCAGAGCGACGGTGGACGTCGGAAGGGCGGTCGCCTGGCTCGTGGTCGTGCTGCCCACGACGAGGCTCGGCGTGGCCCGCCCGCCGGAACAGGAAGCCAGCACCAACGCCAGCGCCACCATCCCCCCGAGCCTTCGCATCACAGCCGATGATACGCCCGGCGCTGCCGGAGGATCGGTCAGGGTGGCGACCACGAGCGGTGGGTCGAGGGCGGCGCGCCGGCGCAGGGCGAGGGCTGTCGCTTGCGACCCCGCGACAGCTGCGAGGATGCGCCCATGCCGGGCGACAACCTCGTCCGCGACCTCCTCGAGATCGCCGTCCTGGTCGCCCTGGGCGGCATGGTGTGCTCTGCCGTTCGACGGCTCAAGGCCGGCCGCGTCCACGTCTACCGCTGCCACGCCTGCGGCCGGCCCACCTCGCGCGCCTACCCCGACTGCCGCCACTGCGGGGTCACCCGACCCGGCCGACCACCGGAACGGCGCGACCGCTGACCACGTCGACGTGGGTGTTCATCGAGAACCGCCTTGCGCTAGAAGGTATCGGTGTTGCTGGACCACGACGGGAGACGAGGTACCGGCGATCAGCTGCCGCAAGGCGAGGCCAAGGTCAAGGCGGTGCGGGCGATGTTCGACGCCATCGCCCCCCGCTACGACCTGGTGAACCGGGTCATGACCTTCGGTATGGACGTGGGCTGGCGGCGGGCGACGGTGGCGGGGTTGGGCCTCTCCCCTGGCGGCGTGGTGCTGGACATCGCCGCGGGCACGGGGGACCTGTGCCGTGAGCTGACCGCGGCCGGCCACGCCGCCGTCGGCGTCGACCTCTCCTGGGAGATGCTGGCTCACGCCCGCACCGCGGTGCCCCTGGTGCAGGCCGACGCCCTCCGCCTTCCCGTGCGCCCGGCGGCGGCAGACGGCGCGACCTGTGGGTTTGCCCTGCGCAACCTGGCTGACCTGCCCTCGTTCTTCCGGGAGCTGGCCCGGGTGGTGCGCCCCGGCGGGCGCATCGCTCTGCTCGAGGTGGCCGAACCCACCTCGCCCGTGCTGCAGCGGGGCCACGCCCTGTACTTCACCAAGGTCGTCCCCCGCATCGGCGCCTGGCTCTCGGACGCCGAGGCGTACCGGTACCTGCCCCGCTCCGTCGCCTATCTCCCCGGCACCGCCGGCCTCCTCGCCCAGCTCCGCGACGCCGGCTTCTCCGCAGTCCATCGCCGTACCCTCTCCGGGGGGATCGCCCAGCTGCTCACCGCGACCTGCGGCCGCCGGTGACGGCGCCCACCACCGGTGCGCGGCTCATCGCCCACACCGTGTGGGTGGACGACGCCCCGGACCTGGTGTCCTTTGCCGGCGACGGCGGCCTGCTGTTCAGCCACGGCGGCGAGACGGGCCTGGCCACCAGAGGAGTGACGCTGCGCGTCCCCGCCGGCGGGGCGATCAAGGCACTGGCCGCCATCGAGGTCGACGACGCCGTCGGCCTCCCGGGGTGCGGCCCCGTGGCCGTCGGCGCGTTGCCCTTCACCGAGACCGCGCTCGGCGAGCTCGTCATTCCCCGGTCGGTGCTGGGACGTGCACCCGATGGGAGCACCTGGAAGACAACCATCGGCGCCAGCCGGGGCGACCGGGATGGCGAGCCGGGGGCGATGACGCCGGGAGCGCCACCGGCCGCCGCTCCCGACCAGTTCGGGCTCCGCCCGTTCCCGTCCCACGAGAAGTGGTGTGAAGCGGTGGCCCTGGCCGTGGCCGCCATCCAGGGCAACCAGACACTGGAAAAAGTGGTACTGGCCCGGCAGGTGGTCGTCGAGGCCAACAGGCCGATCCGGGCCCCCGAGGTCGCCGCCCGGCTGCAGTCGCTCTACCCCTCGTGCATCGTGTTCTCGATCGACGGCTTCGTCGGAGCCAGCCCTGAGCTGCTGGTGTCCCGCCGTGGCCACGCTGTCTGGTCACAGCCCCTTGCCGGCACGATCCCCCGCAGCGGGGACCCCGAGGCGGATCGACGTCTGGCCGCCGACCTGCTCAGCTCGCCCAAGGAACGCCACGAGCACGCGTTGGTGGTGGACGAGGTGGCGGACCGGCTCCGGCCCCACTGCGAATCGCTCTCGGTGCCCCCCGAGCCCGACATCGTTCCGCTGCGCAACGTGTCCCACCTGGGAACCCGCATCTCCGGGCGGCTCCGACCCCCGGCTCCCTCGGCCCTCGAGCTGGCCCTCCTCCTGCACCCGACACCGGCGGTGGCCGGCACCCCGACCACCGAGGCACTGGCCTTCCTGGCCAGGGTCGAGGCGGGTGCGCGCGGTCGCTACACCGGCCCGGTGGGGTGGGTGGATGCCGGGGGCGACGGTGACTGGGCCGTGGCCATCCGTTGTGCCGAGCTCGATGGGCACCGAGCCCGGCTGTACGCCGGCGCAGGTATCGTGGCCGACTCGATACCGGAGGCAGAGCTGGCCGAGACGCAGCTGAAGCTCCAAGCCCTGCTGGCCGCCGTCGTGAGGCCCTGACGAGGGACGACCCCAGAGCCACGAGGAGCACGCGGGCGCCGGCCTCGCCGGCCAGGAGGCGCATGTCCGGCCCCATTCCTCGTCCACGGGCGCGGCGGGATCAAGCGCCTATCGCGGTGGCCACGGCCCGGTGCAGCCGCTCGTGCACGGCCACGTTGGCCGCCCGGTCCGTCCGTACCACGATCACCCGGGCGCCGGCGCCGTCGCTGTTCGTGGTCTCGATGGCGCTGACCAGCTCTTTCACCGAGAACACCTCCTCGGCCGGCGCGCCCAGCCCCCGGGCCACGGCAACGAGATCGAGGTCGTGCGGCGTCGCCAGCAGGCGCTCGAAGGCCGCGGAGGGAAGTTCGCCGGCCTGGGGCAGGAAGGAGAAGATCCCCCCACCCGCGTTGTCCACCACCACAACCGTGCACTTCACCGTGCCGTCCGAGGCCCGGGCCGCCCGGAGGCCGGTGGCGTCGTGCAGGAAGGCGAGGTCGCCCACCAAGGCACACGTCGGGCCCGACGCCGCCGCGGCGACGCCGAAGGCGGTCGAGACCACGCCGTCGATGCCGTTGGCCCCGCGGTTGGACAGGACGCGCAGGCCCCGTCGTGGCCGCCCGAACCACTCCACGTCGCGCACCGGCATGGACGACGACACCACCAGCGTGGCTCCGTCGGGAAGGACGTCGACCAGGCCGCGGGCGATGCCCGGCTCGTTGATCTCGCCCATCTGGGCCAGTTCGGCGAGCTCCGTGTCGATGGCGGCCTGGGCCGCGACCTCCGCCTCCCGCCACCAGGTCGTCCACGCCTCGGGCGCCGGCCTCAGGCCCGGCGCGCCGGCCACGGCGCGCGCCAGCATCGTCGGATCCGCGGTCACCACCGCGGCCGCCGTGCGGGAGGGGTCGAACCAGGCCCCGTGCGGGTCCACCAGGTACTGGCAGGCGTCCAGGTGGGCGAGCCAGTCCCCCACCAGGCGCGACGCCCACGGCGCTCCAAGGCGAAGGACCAGGTCAGGACGGGCCTCGCGGGCGAAGCGGCCGACCCGCAGGAGGGCGTCGGCCGCAGCCACCGTGGTCGGGACCGGCAGACGGCAGCCGGAGCGGGGATCGGCGAGCACCGGCCATCCCAGCGCCGCGGCCAGGGCATGCACCGCGGCAG
>PJQG01000020.1:10951-12953 GCA_002861595.1 Actinomycetota bacterium | reverse complement strand
CCCGGAAGGGCAGGTTCAGGTGGACGGGCCCGGGCCCCTGGGCATGGGAGGAAGCCTCCAGCACCGCCCGCGCCGCCATCGAGCGCCAGGTCGCCGACGTGGCGGCGTCGGTCACGCCCGGCGCCAGCGCCGCCCGCAGCACCCCCGGGAAGAGCCGCTCCTGGTCCACGGTCTGTGGTGCGCCCACGCCGTGCAGCTCCGGAGGGCGGTCGGCGGTGCAGGCCAGGAGGGGCACCCGCGCGTGGTGGGCCTCGACGATGGCCGGGTGGAGCTCGACGGCGGCCGTGCCGCTGGTGGTGAGCACCACCGCCGGGCGGCCGCCGGCCAGCCCGAGGCCCAGGGCGAAGAAGCCGGCCGACCGCTCGTCGACCACGACGTGGAGGCGAAGGCGGGCGTCGCCGGCCAGGGCCACGGCCAGGGGGGTGGAACGGGACCCGGGCGCCACCACCGCGTCGGTGACGCCCGCCCGGGCCCACTCGTCCACAAGGGTGGCGGCGAAGGTGTCCTGTACCGTCACCCGAGGTGTCGCTCCCCCGCCTCGTGCTGCTGCACGGCTTCACCCAGACCGGGCGGTCGTTCGCCCCGCTCCTGCCCGAGCTGTGCCGCCATTTCGACGTGGTGGCGCCCGACCTCCCCGGCCACGGCACCCGCTCCTCGATGCCGGCGGGGCCCGGCGAGGCGGCCCGTATCGTGGCCGAGGAGGGGGGACGAGGGTTCTACCTGGGCTACTCGATGGGCGGCCGGATCGCCCTGCGCCTGGCCCTCGACCGCCCTGACCTGGTCGAAGGCCTCATCCTCGTCAGCACCACGGCAGGCATCGAGGACCCCGAGGAGCGAGCGGCCCGCGGTGTCGCCGACGAGGCCATGGCCGCTTCGCTGGAGGCCGAGGGCCTCGATCCGTTCCTGGAGCGCTGGCTGGCCCAGCCCCTCTTCGCCGGCCTGCCCCCGCAGGCCGCGGGCCTCGAGGCCCGCCGGGCGAACACCGCCGAGGGTCTGGCCGGCGCGCTGCGCCTCATGGGGCAGGGCGCGTTCGGCCCGGTGTGGCCCAGGCTCCCGGAGCTGCGCATGCCCGTGCTGGTGATGGCCGGCGAACACGACGACGCCTACTGCCAACACGCCCTGCGCCTCGGTGGATGGATCGGCGAGACGGCCGTGCTGGCCATGGTCCCCGGCGCCGGCCACGCCTGCCACCTCGAACGCCCGGAGGCCTTCCTGGAGCTGCTCGTGCGCTTCCTCACCGAGCACCGCGACGACCACGCGTGACCGGGCGGCGACGTGCTCGCCGCCCCTGGCGCCACGCCCCACCGTCGGGCGCCGATTTGCCGGCAAAAACCGTCGAATAGCGACGCTTTTTGCCGCCGAAGCCTGCACGAAGGGACCGTTGGCCATGGCCTTCAGGAGCGGCCGCGTCGCCAGCGTCCCGTCACAGGGCGAGGCCGAGGGCGAGGAGGGCACCGAACCCCAGCTGGACCTGGCCGGTGGCGACCAGCACGGGGATGAGGTGCGCCCCGCCGGCCCCCCGGGCGACGGTGATGGCGGGGCGGCGGGCGAGGGGCAGAGCGGCGAGGGCGAGCAGCACCGGGAAGCGAGCCAGGGCCAGGAGGGGAAGGCAGGCGAAGGCCCCGCCCAGGCAGGACAGGTAGGCGAGCCGGGTGGCCGGGTCGCCCAGGCGTACCGCCAGCGTGCGCTTCCCGGCCACGGTGTCGCTGGGGATGTCCCGCAGGTTGTTGACCACCAGCAGGGACGTGGCCAGCAGGCCGACCGGGACCGAGGCGGACAGGGCGAGGGCGGTGAGGTGCTCGAGGTGGACGTAGGCCGAGCCGGCGGTGGCCACCACCCCGAAGAAGGCGAAGACGAAGACCTCGCCGAAGCCGGCGTAGCCGTAGGGTCGCGGGCCGCCGGTGTACAGCCAGCCCGCGGCCAGCGAGGCGGCGCCGACGACCAGCAGCTCGGGGCCGACCGCGGCAGCCAGGGCCAGGCCGGGCACGACGGCCACGCCGAA
>PJQG01000020.1:0-10916 GCA_002861595.1 Actinomycetota bacterium | reverse complement strand
CGGCCAGGCCGCCGGCCACCAGGCGGACGGGGCCGACGCGGGCGTCGTCGGTGCCCCGCACGCCGTCGGAGTAGTCGTTGGCGTAGTTGGTCCCGACCTGGATGGCCAGGGCCACGGTCATCGCCGCCAGCGCCCGCCACCACACCACCTCGCCCTGGGCCGCCGCCACCGCCGTGCCCACCACCACGGGGACGACGGCGGCGGGAAGCGTGCGAGGCCGGGCGCCGGCCCACCATGGGGAACGGGTGGGCGCCCTCACGGCCGGCGGGGGAACCGGCCGAAGTCCGGGGGACGCTTCTCCACGAAGGCGTCACGGCCCTCCTGGGCCTCCTCGCTCATGTAGAAGAGCAACGTGGCGTCGCCCGCCAGCTGCTGGATGCCGGCCATGCCGTCGTCGGCGGCGTTGAGGGAAGCCTTGAGCAGGCGCAGGGCCAGGGGCGAGAGGGCCAGCATCTCCCGGCACCACGCCACCGTCTCCTCCTCCAGGCGCTCCAGGGGCACGACCACGTTCACCAGCCCCATGGCCAGGGCCTCGCCGGCGTCGTACTGCCGGCAGAGGAACCAGATCTCCCTGGCCTTCTTCTGACCCACGCTGCGGGCCAGCAGCCCCGCTCCGTAGCCCCCGTCGAAGGAGCCCACGCGCGGACCGGCCTGGCCGAAGCGGGCGTTGTCGGCGGCGATGGTGAGGTCGCAGACCACGTGCAGGACGTGGCCCCCGCCGATGGCGTAGCCGGCCACCATGGCCACCACCGGCTTGGGGCAGCGGCGGATCTGGACCTGGACGTCGAGGATGTTGAGCCGGCCGATGCCCTGGCGGGCCACGTCGTCGTCACCCAGGTAGCCGTCGTCGCCGCGGATCTTCTGGTCACCGCCGGAGCAGAAGGCCAGCGGCCCCTCGCCGGTGAGGATGACGACGCCGACGGCGGGGTCGTCCTGGGCTCTGCGGAAGGCGTCGGACAGCTCGGCCACGGTCTGGGGCCGGAAGGCGTTGCGCACCTCGGGC
Organism: Actinomycetota bacterium; assembly: GCA_002861595.1. Lineage (GTDB taxonomy): Bacteria > Actinomycetota > Acidimicrobiia > Acidimicrobiales. The sequence continues at coordinate 9,913 of PJQG01000020.1, read as the reverse complement.
CGGTTGATGGTGATCTTGGCCATGCGGACACCGCCGGGACCGCCGCCGGCCGGGCCCGGCTCGGCGTCAGCCCCAGGGAAGGCAGCCGCGGTCTCGTAGCGGATGTCCCCGTACTCGGCGGCCGGGGCCCAGGCGGGGAGCTCACCCATCGGGCTCGGTACCCTACCGGCGGTGCCCGTGCTGGTCGCCCTCGACGCCGTGCCCGGGCCGGCGTTCGTTGACGGGCTGCGGGCGGCCTGGGACCGGGGCGACGCCGTGCTCCCCGTGGACCCGAGGCTGCCGGCGCCGGCGCGGGCCCGCCTCCTGGAGGCGCTGCGGCCGGGCGAGGCCGTGGAGGACGGCGACGCCCTGGTGGTCGCCACCAGCGGCACCACCGGCGTGCCTCGTGGCGTGGTGCTGACCCGCACCGCGGTGGAGGCAGCCGCGGCCGCCGTCCACCGGCGCCTGGTGGTCGATCCCGCCGCTGATCGGTGGCTGGCCTGCCTGCCCCTTTCTCACGTCGGCGGGCTCATGGTGGTGACCCGCGCCCTGCTCACGGGGACGCCCCTCACCTTCGCCAACCACACCGACAGCTCGGGCGCCGGCGCCACCCTCGTCTCGGTGGTGCCGAGCCTGCTCGACCGTATGGAAACCTCCGGCTTCCGGGTCGTCCTGGTGGGCGGCTCGGGCGACTGGCGGGGCCGAGGGAGCAACGTGGTGCACACCTACGGGATGACCGAGACCGGCGGCGGCGTCGTCTATGACGGCGTGCCCCTCGAGGGCACCCAGGTCCGGGTCGACACGACGGGCGGGCTGCAGGTGCGAGGTCCCAGCCTGCTGCGCTGCTACCGGGACGGCACCGACCCGAGGGGGCCGGATGGGTGGCTGCCCACGGGCGACATCGGCGAGGTGGCGGACGGCCGGGTGGTGGTCCACGGCCGGGCTTCGGACATGATCGTGACGGGAGGCGAGAACGTGTGGCCGGCCCCGGTGGAAGAGGTGCTGCGGGCCCACCCGGCGGTGGCCGACGCCGCCGTGGTGGGCCGTCCAGACGAGGAGTGGGGCGAGCGGGTCGTCGCCGTGGTGGTCCCCGCCGACCCCGCCGCCGCCCCGAGCCTGGACGAGCTGCGGGCCTGGGTGAAAGAACAGCTGCCTGCCTTCAGCGCCCCCCGGGAGCTGGTGCTGGCCGAGGCGCTCCCCCGCACCGGTCTCGGGAAGCTCCGCCGCCATGCCCTCCGGAACTGGAGCACGGATCGGGGCTACGAGTAGACCCAGAGCGGCGTGCTCAGCGGGATCGTGTTCTGGTCCCAGATGAAGTTGATGGCGGCGTTGGTGAGGCGGACGCAGCCGTGCGAGGCGGGGAACGGCGGCACGCTGGGCGAACCGTGGATGGCGTAGCCCCCGACGAAGTACTTGGGGCGGAAGAGGGCTCCGAGGGAGGAGATGCGCAGCCCGTCGATCTGGCGGGTGAAGCTGAACCGGCCCTCGGGGGTCACCGCCACCGCACCCCGGCCGTACGGGCGGTTGTTGCCTGTGGAGGTGTTGAAGATCCATTCGACCTGCCCGTCGCGGACGACGAACAGCACCTGGCGGGCCTTGTCGACCTCCACCGACAGGCCGGCGGCGTTGCCCCGGGCCGCGGGCCGGCCCGCCCGCTCGAGGACCCCCATCTCGGCGCCGTCGAGGAGCCCGTCCCGCGGCAGCCCGTGCACCTTCTGGAACGCGTACACCTGCTGGGTGGTCAACGGGCCGAAGCGCCCGTCCACCGGGCCCCAGAAACCCAGCTCGAGGAGCCGGCGCTGGAGGTTCTCCACGCCGGGGCCCACCGCGCCCAGCGTCAGCGGCGGGCGCCCGGCGACCAACCAGAAGCGCTGACCACCGGCTCTGGCCAGCCCCAGCACCTGCCGCCCGGAGGGGAGAGCCCCGACCGCCGAGCCGATGCTCGACGCATCGCCGAAGGCGAACACCCCACCGTCGGCCGCGGCCAGCCAATAGCCGAGGCCCGATGCCGTGGCCGCCATGCCGACGATAGGCCCGGCGAGGGGGATGCCCGCGGTGGACCCGTGGAAGACGGCGTCGCCGAAGGCGAAGATCCCGCCGTCGCTCGCCACCAGCCAGTAGCCGAGCCCGCTGGGCGTGGAGGCCATGCCCACGATGGGCTGGCGCAGGGCGATGCCGCCGGCCGAGCCCAGGAACGGGGCGGCGCCGAAGGCGAAGACCCCGCCGTCGCGGGCGACGGTGAGGTAGCCGCCGCGGGAGGCGGCGCCGCCCACGATCGGCTGGTTGAGGGGAAGGCCGGCGGTGGAGCCGGCGAAGAGGGCGTCGCCGAAGGCGAAGATCCCGCCGTCGGCGGCGACCAGCCAGTACCCCTTGCCCGAGGCGGTCGGGACGAGGGCGACGATGGGCTGGCGCAGGGGAAGGCTGCCGGCCGAGCCGGCGAAGAGGGCGTCGCCGTAGGCGAAGACGCCGCCGTCGGCGGCCACCAGCCAATACCCCTGGCCCGAGGGCGTCGCGGCCATCCCGACGATGGGGCTGCGCAGCGCCGCTCCTTCAGTCGACCCGAGGAACGGGGCGGCACCGAAGCCCAGCACCGTGCCGTCGCCGCCGGGAGGGCCGCCCACCTGGGCCATCGCCGGCGGGAGCGGCGCGGCCCCGAGTAGCGCGGCGACGAGAAGGGTGACGAGGGCGCCAGCGGTTATCGGCTTGGGGGGCACAGGCGGAATGGTGCCATGGCCGGCGAACCGGAGGCGAGAAGGTGGACGTCCGAAGGATAAGGAGTAAGTCGGGCCGCTTTTCGGCCGATACTCCCCCTGATGGCCTACGCCGCGGAGATCAGCCGCGCCAACCCGACATGCTTCCTGTTCCTCATCGACCAGTCAGAGTCGATGAAGAACAACATCGGCGGCGGCGACAAGCCCATGCAGAAGGCGGAGGCGGTGGCCGACGCCGTCAACCGCCTGCTGTCCGAACTGTCGATCAAGTGCGCCAAGGAAGACGGCGTGCGCGATTACTTCCATGTCGGGGTGATCGGGTACGGCGCCTCCGTCGGCCCCATCTTCGACGGGGTACTGGCCGGTCGGGACCTCGTCCCCCTCAGCGAGGTCGCCGCTCAGCCCGCCCGTCTCGAGGAACGAGCCCGTTCGTACTCGCACGCGGCCACCGCCGCGCCCCCGGGAGCGGGGCCGGGGCGCACCGTCAAGTTCCCCACCTGGTTCTCGCCCGTGGCCTACGGCGACACTCCCATGTGTGGCGCCTTCGGCCGGGCCCGGGGCGTCCTCGAGGCATGGCTGGCCGAGCACCCCCGCAGCTTCCCGCCCATCGTGGTGAACATCACCGACGGCGAGTCGACCGACGGTGACGCCGCGCCGTACGCCCTCGCCCTCCAGGACCTGACGACCGCCGACGGGCACCTGCTGCTGTTCAACCTGCACCTGTCCTCGGACCAGAGCGAGCCGATCATCTTCCCGGTCCAGGACCGCTACCTGCCGGACGACTTCGCCCGCAAGCTTCACCGCATGTCGAGTGTCCTTCCCGACCAGATGCGGGCGGCGGCCAACCGTCAGGGCCTCATGCTCGACGAGGCGGCACGGGGCTTCGCCTTCAACGCCGACATCAGCGCCATCGTGCAGTTCCTCGACGTCGGCACCCAGGTTCTCGAGCTCCGATAGGGGACGGGCGAGTGCGCGCCGTCGTCGAGTCCTTCTGGCTGCCCCGGGCCGGCAGCCACGTCGAGGAGTACGAGGACGCCTTCTACCCGAGGCGAACCGGCACCCGCTCGGCCAAGCGAATGCGCTTCGCCGTGGCCGACGGTGCCAGCGAGAGCCTCCTCAGCGGGATGTGGGCCGACCTGCTGGTGCGCACCTGGTGCCGCGCGAAGCGGCGGCGGGTGGGCGAGGTCATCGCCACCGCCATGTCGGGGTGGCAGATCGAGATGGCCGCCTACCTCGAGGGCCGCGAGCGCCACGAACGGCCGATCCAGTGGTTCGAGGAACCCGGGCTGGCCCAGGGCGCACACGCCACCCTGGTCGGCCTCGACCTGACCACCGCGTCGCCCACCTCCGGGCGCTGGACGGCGGTGGCCATGGGCGACTCCTGTGTGTTCCAGGTGCGCGAGGGCGAGCTGCTCACGTCGTTCCCGCTCGAGAGCGCGGCCCAGTTCTCCACCAGCCCCAAGCTGGTACCCACCCGGCCCCATCTCCTGGGGCGGGTGTTGGCCAACCTGGACCAGGCCGAGGGTGAGTGGCGGGCCGGCGACGTGTTCTTCCTCGCCACCGACGCCATCGCCGCCTGGTTCCTCGCCGGGGCCGAGGAAGGCGCCGCCCCCTGGTCGACGCTGGGGCAGTTCGACAGCGACAGACCGGAGCTGTTCGCGGCGTGGGTCGGCGAGCAGCGGGGGCTGCGTCAGCTCCGCAATGACGACGTCACCGTCGTGCGTGTGGAGGTCTCGGGGCGATGAGGTTCCCCAGCGCCTCGTCCTACATGGAGGCGCTCCAGGACCCGGCCTCGTGCTTCTCCGATCCTGAGCTGGCGGCGGGAACGCCCGTCCTCACGGCCCTGGGCCTCCCCAGGGCGATGAGCGGCAACGTGGCCACCGTCTTCCGCGTCGAGTGCCCCACGGGACGCAACTACGCGGTGCGCTGTTTCATCCGCTCCTTCGAGGACGAGGAGCAGCGCTACACGGCCATCGCCGCCCACCTCGACCGCCTGGCGCCGACGTGGCGCGTCCCGTTCGAGTTGCAGCGTGAGGGCATCGTCGTGGAGGGCCGCCGCTGGCCGATCCTCAAGATGGAGTGGTCGTCGGGCCAGTCGCTGACCTCCTACCTCGAGCGCAACCTCTGGGACTCCCCCGCCATCGCCTATCTGGCCCTGCGCTTCGCCACCCTGGCCCAGCAACTGCGCAACGCCGGGGTCGCCCACGGGGACCTCCAGCACGGGAACATCCTGGTGGCGCCGGGGGGAGACCTTCGCCTCATCGACTACGACGGGATGTACGTCCCCGGCCTCGACCGCCTGGCCAGCAACGAGCGGGGCCACCGCAACTACCAGCATCCGGGTCGGACGCAGCAGGACTTCGGCCCCCACCTCGACCATTTCCCCAGCTGGGTGATCTACACCTCCCTGGTGGCCGTGGCCACCGACCCGCTTCTCTGGGGCCGCCTGGACGGGGGCGACGAGTGCCTGTTGTTCCGCCACGAGGACCTGGAGGCTCCTGGCACGTCTCCCGCCATCGCTGCCCTCGAGGCCAGCGGCGACGACTCGCTGGCGGCGCTGGCCCAGCTGCTGCGCTCGTTCCTCGCCCGCGACATCGGCGCCGTCCCGCCGCTCTCGCCGGCCAAGGCCCCCCAGCCGGCGATCACCCGCGGCGACATCACCCCGGTCGCCCCCGAGGAGTTGGCCGACAAGCAGGCGCTGTACGCCGCCCTTCGGGGTACCGCTCCGGCCGCGGTGGCCGCCGGCCCGGAGGCGCGGGTCGCCGAGGACGCCATGCGGGCCCACGAGCAGCTCCCGCCGCCGGTGGCCATGCGCTTCGCCGGCCCGCTGACCCTGTCGCGCACCGCGGTGCGCGCGGCGCTGGGCCTCGTCGTGCTGATCGTCGTGATCACCGCCGCCGGAGCACTGTCGCCGGCGCTCGGCGTCCTCGCCCTCCTGCTGGTGGGCGCCGGCGTGCTCGCCCTCGGAAACCAGGTGTACACGGCATTGCCCGAGGTGGAGGCGGCGCGGGAGGCCGAAGCCGAGCTGGGACGGCGTCGGGCCGCCGCTGCTGCCGCCGAGGCCAGGGTCGACGACTTGGCGGCGCGACGAGCGGCGGTGGACGCCGACGAGGCCGCGGCTCGCGAAAGGGCGGCCCGCGATGCCGACGAGCTCGAGCGCAGAGAGGCGGCGGAGGTACGGGCCGTGGAGGACGACCTGCGCAAGACGCTCACGGCGCTGACCGCCCGCGAGCAGGCGTCCTACAAGGCCGAACGCGACGCCCTGGCCGCAGCGCTGCATGACCTGCACAGGGACCGCATCGTCGGCGAGCTGGCCCGCCGGCCACTGGGCACCGCGTCAGGGCGGGGGGTGAGCGACCACGTGCTCTATGGCCTCGCCCTGGACGGCATCCGCACCGCCGGCGACTTCGTCGACGTCGAGGTACGCGGCAACATCGCGGTCGTGGTCGCCGCCGACGGGCGGGAGGTGCGGGTGAGCGCCATCGGCCCCCGGGAGGCGCAGTCGATCATGGCGTGGCGCCGCAGCGTGGAGGAGTCCGTCGCCGTTCTCCTCCCGAACAAGCTCCCGCCCGAGAAGGAGCGCCAAGTGCGAGAACACTACGGCGCCCTGCGGGAGGCCCTTGCCGGCGAGGAGGCGCCGGCGCGCGCCGCGGCGAGCGCTGCCGCGGCCGAGGTGAAGGCCCGATTCGCCCCCCAGCACGACCAGCTGGCGGTGGAGCTCAAGGCCTCCGAGGCCGCCGCCGTGCGCCGCCGTGTCGAGCTCGATCAGCAACTGGCCAGCGCCCGCAAGGAAGCGGCTGAGGCGCAGTGGCGGGTGCGGTCCTTCCAGCGGGAGGCGGCCGCCTACCGCGAGCTGACCCTCATGCGCTTCCTGCGCCAGCTCACCTGGGAGTAGGGCCGACCCCGTCACAGCTCACGGCGATCGAGAGCGCCTCGCAGACGGCCTCCATGGTCGGGGTTCGAGCACGCCCGACACGGCGAACGAGACGTGAGCGAGCGACGAGCTGGACGTTGTCCAGATTGACCACCGACGGCCGGCGAACCCCATCCTCCGGACCGACCTGCACCTCGGTCGACAGGCCCCTCACGGTGGACGTGACCGGGGCGACGACAACAGCAGTCAGGAGCCGGCCCATCGGATCCCTGGTGAGCACGAGGGCAGGCCGGACCTTGTCGAGCTGCGCGAGCCAAACATCCCCCCGCCGGGGTGAGGGAACCGTCACAGCTCGTCCTCGTCCTCGTCCTCGTCGGCGTCGGCGTCGGCGTCGGCGTACAACGCCTCCCAGTCGGTGTCGTCGGCGAGGCCGGCGGTATCCGCCAGCAGGGCCAGCTCGGCGTCGTCGGCGGTGGGAGGCGTTCTGCGATACGCCGCTACGTCACCTCGGAGGCGCTCGGTGCGAATGAGCAGAGCGAGGGCCCTGTCGATCACCTCCGACGTTGAGTGGGCACCCGTGAGCCTACGAGCCTCAGTCGCCTTCGACCGGTCCAGGGTGATGGTCGCCTTCTCCTTCGCCATACCTTGGATACTACCTCTCGGCCCTACAAGACGGCGACAGCATCGCTGGTCCTACGCTGGCCCGGTGAACCGGTTAGGCCAGGAGACGAGCCCGTACCTTCGCCAGCACCAGGACAACCCGGTGGACTGGTACCCCTGGGGCGAGGAGGCCTTCGAGCGGGCCCGGGCGGAGGACAAGCCGGTGCTGCTGTCGGTGGGCTACTCCGCCTGTCACTGGTGCCACGTCATGGCGCACGAGTCCTTCGAGAACGACGAGGTGGCCGCCGTCATGAACGAGCTGTTCGTCAACATCAAGGTGGACCGCGAGGAGCGCCCAGACGTGGACGCCGTGTACATGGAGGCGGTGCAGGCCATCTCCGGACAGGGCGGATGGCCCATGACGGTGTTCATGACGCCGGACGGACAGCCCTTCTACGCCGGCACCTACTACCCGCCGAGGGCCTGGGGCGGCCGGCCCGGCTTCGTCGACCTGCTTCGAGGCGTGGACCAGGCCTGGCGCGAGCGGCGCGCCGAACTGGTGGGCCAGGCCGAGCAGGTGTCGGCGGCCATCGGCGCTCACGCAACCGTGCCGGTTGGGAACGGCTCGGACGAAGGGGTCAGCGCCGCCCTGCTGGAGGGTGCCTACAAAATGCTGTGTTCGACCTACGACGCCGAGTGGGGGGGGTTCGGCCGCGCCCCCAAGTTCCCCATGCCCACCAACGTGGAACTGGTCCTGCGCACGCATCTCCATACGGGCGACGAGGAAGCCCTGGAGATGGTGCGCACCACGCTCGACGCCATGGCCTCGGGTGGCATCTACGACCATCTCGGCGGAGGTTTCGCCCGCTACTCGGTGGACGACTTCTGGATGGTGCCGCACTTCGAGAAGATGCTCTACGACCAGGCCGGGCTGGTGCGGGCCTACCTGCACGCCTGGCAGGTCACGGCCGAGCCCCGTTACCGCCAGGTCGTCGAGGAGACCGTGGCCTACGTGCTGCGCGAGCTGCGCCAGCCCGAGGGAGGCGTGTGCTCGGCCGAGGACGCCGACTCCGAGGGCGAGGAGGGCAAGTTCTATGTCTGGCGCCACGAAGAGGTGCTCGACATCGGCGGCCCGGAGGCGGTGGCGTGGTACGGGGTGACGAAGGGCGGCAACTTCGAGGGCGCCAACATCCTCCACCGCCCACAGCGAGGCGACCTCGTTCGTCCCCGGGAGGTGGAGTCGGCCCGCCGGCGCCTGTTCGAGGCCCGGGAGGCGCGGGTGCGCCCCGGTCTCGACGACAAGGTGCTCACCGAGTGGAACGCCATGTTCGTCTCCGCCTTGGCCGAGGCCGCCGCCGCCTTCGGGCGCCAGGACTGGCTCACCAGCGCTGAGGCCACGGCCGACTTCCTCCTCGCCAACCTCCGCGGCCCCGACGGCCGGTGGATGCGCTCGTGGCAGCGCCAGGGCGGCGCCCGGCACCTCGCCTATGCCGTCGACCACGCCTGGCTGGTCGATGCCTTCACCCGCCTGGGTGAGGCGAGCGGCCACGCCCGATGGGTCGCCCATGCCCGCAGCGCCGCCGACGCCCTGCTCTCCCTGTTCGCCGATCCTGGCGGGGCCGGCTTCTTCACGACCGGCCACGACGCCGAGCAGCTCATCGTGCGCCAGAAGGACCTGTACGACGGGGCCACGCCGTCGGCCAACTCGGTCGCCGCCATCGGCCTCCTACGCCTGGCCGCCCTCACCGGCGAGCACCGCTATGCCGACGCCGCCCGCTCGCTGCTGCAGCTGCTGGCCAATCCCATGGCCCGCCACCCCGGCGCCTTCACCAACCTCATCGCCGCAGCCAACCTGGCCGTGCGGGGAATCACGGAGATCGCAGTGGTGGGCGAGCGGCCGGACCTGGCCCGCGCCGTCCACCAGCGCTACCTGCCCAACGCCGTGCTGGCGTGGGGGGAGCGCTACGAGTCGCCCCTGTGGGAGGCGCGACAGGACGGTCTGGCCTACGTGTGCCGGAACTTCGCCTGCCAGGCACCGGTCGCCACCGCGGCCGAGCTGGTGGCGCAGCTCGAGACGTAGCGCCGGCCGGCACCGTTCCCGCTTGCCGGCGATGGTATCCACCATCCGCGAGGCCGGTAGCGACAGCATGAAGGCGTGGCCGTCACCACTGCCCGTCAAACCTCCCTCGTCGGCGCCGACGTGCGACTGCTCGTCCTCGCCGCCGGACGGCAGTGGTGTGCGGCCATCGACCTCAGCTCCGGCGGGCTGGTGAGCGCCGAATGGCGTGCGCCGGCTCCCGCCGCCCTCCCCCGGCTCAGCATCGTCGGCGCCCGGTTGGCCGGCGACGGTGTCGACGAGGGCGAGGGCGACCCCATGCGTCCTGAGGCGATGACCCTGGCCGGGCCGCCCCAGCCCATCGGCCGTATGGCGCGGCGGCGGGCGCGACGTTGGCTGCGCCCGCTCCTGCATCCCGCCGGCGAGCACATCCTCGGCTTCGCCGGCCCGGCCGTGCCCTACTGGACCCTCACCGGCGAACGGGCGTCGGTGGCGGTGGTCGCGCCGCCCGCCCCGCCGGTGGTGGCGGGGGGCGAGTGCCGCTTCGAGTGGCGCAACACGACCCACGTCCTGCCCGTCCTGCCCGCGGCTCTGGCTGCCTGCCCACCCCGGCCCCGCCAGCTCCTCGTCGCCCTCAGCCCGCCCCGCGCCGGGCACTGCTACAAGGTCGTCGCCGGTCTCCTCTGAGCTGTC
>PJQG01000071.1:2240-56915 GCA_002861595.1 Actinomycetota bacterium | reverse complement strand
GCTCGGACTTCCCAGAACCCCACTTCCTGCCGGCTCACCTAGGTGCCGGTCTGCATGGCGGTCCACCCCGTTCCAGGCAGGTGCGCCGCCACGATGCAGCGAACCTCTACCTGTCACACTGGTTGACAGGACGACCACGGACGGAGCGTGAGGGTGGAACTGAACAAGCTGGGCCAGGCGCAGGTCCTGCGGAGCGCAGCGGCCGACGTGGCCGTGTCCCGGGAGCGGGCCCGCCGGCGCCGCCTTCTCAAGCTCGAGGCGGTGCTCCTCCCACTCATGGTCTGGATGTGGGCCCGCGTCCTCATCGGCGACCCGGTCAGCGTGGGCCTGCCCCGCATCCCCATCCCGCCGGAGTTCCTCCCCGGCGTGGTGCTGATCGTGGTGCTGGTCGCCGTCATCGTGCTGCCAATGGTCGCCGCCGGCCGCTCTCCCCACGTGCTCTACCGGCCCAGCGAGATCGACGTGTCCCTCGACGACGTCAAGGGCGCCGGCGTGGTGGTGGAGGAGGTGGTCCGCAGCCTCAATCTGTTCCTGGCCCACCGCACGTTCAAGGAGCGCATGGGCGGTACTCCTCGACGGGCCATCCTGTTCGAGGGCCCGCCGGGCACCGGCAAGACCTACATGGCCAAGGCCATGGCCCGGGAGGCGGGAGTCCCGTTCCTCTTCGTGTCCTCGTCGGCCTTCCAGTCCATGTACTACGGCCAGACCAACCGCAAGATCCGCACCTACTTCAAGGCCCTGCGTCGCCATGCCCGCCGGGAGGGCGGGGCCATCGGCTTCATCGAGGAGATCGACGCCATCGGCGGGGCCCGGGCCGGCATGGGCGGCTCCACCCAGCGCGAGGGCATCTCCGGGGTGGTCAACGAGCTGCTGGTCCAGCTCCAGTCCTTCGACTCCCCCACAGGCGCCCGCCAGGTGACGGGGTGGTTCGTCGACCAGGTCAACCGCTGGCTTCCGGCGCACGCCCAACTGCGCAAGGCGGCCAGCCCGCCGGCCAACATCTTGATCATCGGCGCCACCAACCGGGCTGCCGACCTCGACCCCGCACTCCTGCGGCCCGGCCGCTTCGACCGCTCCATCTACTTCGACCTTCCCAGCCGCAGCGGTCGACGGGAGATCATCGACTATTACCTGGCCAAGAAGGCCCACGACCCCGGCCTCGACGATCCGGAGTGCCGCCAGACGCTCGCCGCCATGACCTTCGGCTACTCCCCGGTGATGATCGAGCACCTGCTCGACGAGGCGCTCGTCTGGGCACTGCGCAGGGGCGCCGACCGTCTCAACTGGGACGACATCCAGCAGGCCCGCATGACCGAGGAGCTCGGGCTCAAGCACCCGGTCGAATACACCGAGGCCGAGCGCCGGGCCATCGCCACCCACGAGGCCGGTCACGCCACGGTCGCCCACCTGGTGGGCAAGGGGCGCAAGCTGGAGGTGCTGTCGATCATCAAGCGGGGCGGGGCGCTCGGGCTCCTGGCTCACTCCGAGACCGAGGAGCGGTTCACCAAGTCCCGTACCGAGATCGAGGCCCTCATCCAGATCGCCTTCGGGGGCATGGCCGCCGAAGAGGTGTTCTTCGGCGAATCGGGCACGGGGCCGAGCGGGGATCTTCAGACGGCGACAGTGGCCGCCGCGCAGATGGTCGGCTCGCTCGGGATGGGTGGCTCGCTCATCTCCTGGGAGGCGGCCGGCGGCCCTCCGGGAGCCAACGTGGTCACCAAGGTCTTGTCCACCGACGCCGGGCGGGAGGCGGTCGAGCAGATCCTGGAGCACGCCAAGGCCGACGTGACTCGCATGCTGAAGGGCAACGCCCACATCGTTGAAGCCCTCCGGGACGCACTCCTCGAGCGTGAGGAGCTGGTGGGCGAGGAGATCAACCGGGTGATCTCCGCGGCTGAGGCCCAGGTGCTCGACCTGCGCTCGCTCCAGCTCGGGTCCTGACGTCCCGGCCGGAGCTCAGCTCGGCCCCGGGCGGCCGAGGGCGTCGAGGACGAAGGCGGTGATGAGGGCCTCCTCCCGCCAGGCGTCGTAGCGGCCCGAGGGGCCCATGTGCCCGCCGCCCATCTCCGTTCTCAGCAGAACGGGGTTGGCGCTGGTGGTCCACTCTCGCAGCCGCTGGACCCATTTGGTCGGTTCCCAGTAGCTGACGCGGGGGTCGTTCAGGCCGGCAAGGACGAGCATGGCCGGGTACGGCAACCGGCGCACGTTGTCGTAGGGCGAGTACGACTTGATGTAGCGGTAGACCTCGGCGTCGGTCTTCGGGTTGCCCCACTCCTCCCATTCCATGACGGTGAGGGGAAGGCGCTCGTCGAGGATGGTGGTGAGGACGTCGACGAAGGGGACGGCGGCCACGACCGCCTTGAACAGCTCCGGGGCCATGTTGGCCGCGGCGCCCATGAGCAGGCCGCCGGCGCTTCCCCCCCGGATGGCGAGGCGCTCGGGCGCCGTGTAGCCCTCGGCGACGAGGTGCTCGGCGCAGGCCACGAAGTCACCGAAGGTGTTCTTCTTGCGCAGGAGCTTGCCGTCCTCGTACCACCGCCGGCCCATCTCGCCACCGCCCCGCACGTGGGCGATGGCGTAGACGAAGCCCCGCTCGAGCAGGCTCAGGCGAAGCGGCGAGAAGGCCGGGTCGACCGAGTGCTCGTAGGACCCGTAGCCGTAGAGCAGCGCCGGCGACGACCCGTCGAGGACGAGGCCTCTGCGGTGGACCACCGAGATGGGCACCTGCACGCCGTCGGGGGCGGCGGCCCAGAGCCGGACCGTCTCGTAGTCGTCGGGCTCGTAGCCGCCCAGGACGGGCTGGCGCTTCAACAGCTCCCGGCTGCGGTTCTCCAGGTCGTAGCCGTACACCGAGCGAGGCGTGACCAGGGACGAGTAGCCGAAGCGGAAGGTCCGGGTGGCGAACTCGAGGTTGGCCTCGGGGTAGACGGTGTAGACGGGCTCGTGCTGGTCGATGACATGGGTGGCGCCGTCGGTGATGCGGCGAACCGAGAGGCGTCGTAGGCCCTTGGCCTTCTCGAAGAGCACGAGGTGTTCGGCGAAGACCTCGACGCCGTCGAGCTTCACGTCCGGGCGGTGGGGGACCACCTCGGTCCAATGCTCCTTCCCGGGGGTGCCCACCGGCGCCTCGACCAGCTTGAAGTTCTCGGCGCCGTCGGCGTTGGTGACGATGAAGAAGCGCTCGCCGCCGGCGTCGATGTGGTGGTCGACGTCGTACTCCACCCCCTGCTCCCGGGGCTGGACGACAAGGAACTCGCCGGTGGGGTCGTCGGCGGCCACGTAGCGCACCTCGCTCGTCACCTTGCTCTCCAGCCCGAGAAGGATGTAGCGCTCGCTCAGGGTCAGGTGCACCCCGAGGAAGAAGCGGGCGTCGTCCTCCTGGAAGACGAGCACGTCCTCGGAAGCTGGCGTGCCCACGGCGTGGCGCCACAGCTGGTGCGGGCGCATGGAGTCGTCGACCTTGGTATAGAAGACCGTGCGGTTGTCGGCGGACCAGGCCACGCCGTAGTACGTGTCGGGCACCTCGTCGGCCAGGTCCTCGCCGCTCTTCAGGTCCCGGACGTGCAAGGTGTAGCGCTCGCCGCCGTCGTCGTCGGTGGCGTAGGCCAACACGGTGCCATCCGGGCTCACCGCGTGGTTGGCGACCTCGAAGTACTCATGGCCCTCGGCCAGCTGGTTCTGGTCGAGGATGACCTGCTCGTCGCCCTCGCCGCCCGCCGGGCGCCGGCAGGAGATGGCGTACTGGAGGCCCTCGACCGTGCGCGAGTAGTAGGACCAGCCGCGCTTGGCGGCGGGGACGGAGGTGTCGGTTTCGAGGATGCGGCCCACCATCTCCTCGAAGAGCAGCTGCTGGGCGGCCTCGGTGTGAGCCAGCGCCGCCCGGGTGTGGTCGTTCTCGGCGTCGAGGTGGGCCACGACCTCGGGGTCGTCCCTCTCCCGGAGCCAGTACCACTCGTCCACCCGCTCGTCTCCATGGGCGACGAGCCTTGCTGGTCGTCGCCGCGCCACGGGAGGCGAGGGTCGGTCACCGTCCATCGGCGTAGCCTGGCATGGCCGTGCCCCCCGCCACGAAAGCCGTCGTCGTGCTCGGTCTCGACGGGGCGCGGGTGGCCCAGGAGGTGGCCGCTCTGCGGGCCGCCGGACGGCGCGTGGCCGGCTTCGTCGGCGACGAGGAGGCGGAGGCCCGGGCCATGGCCACCGAGATGCTCGGTGGCGTGGACGAGGTGGTCCGCGTGTGAGGGGCGCGAAGCGCCCGGCGCCTCAACCGGCGGACCGAGCGCGGCCCGGGTACGCGAGGCCCTCTAGGAGAACCGCTCGCACGGCTCTCAGGCTCCCCGTCTATCGGGCGGGAACCGGGTGGGACTGGCCGATGCGGGCCTGGAGGTCGTCCAGCAGCTCGAGGATCTCGGCGCTCGAGAACAGGTCCCGCTGGACGGTGAGCGTCAGCCACATCTCGAGCACCCTCTTGGCCCCCTCATCAGCCACCTCGCCGTACAGATCGAAGAGCCGGGCCTGGACACGGGAGGCGCTGAAGTACGCCTCACCGGAGGAAGTGTCCCGCCACTCCTGGATGATCCGTTCGGTGGTGTCCATGTCAGGCTCCCAACGTCTCTCGTTCGTGAGGTGTTCCCTTGGCTTGGCAACGGCGAAACCGGGGGATGATGACGGTCCGGGGAATTGTTACTATCCCCGTAGGGGAAATACCCGTCGTCCCGACACCGAGGAGCTGATCCACCATGGCCACGACCGAACTCGATCTTGGCAAGTACAAGCTGGGCTGGGCCGACACCGGGGTCGACTACGCCTTCACGCCCAAGAAGGGCGTCAACGAGGACGTGGTGCGGGAGATCTCCTGGTGGAAGGGCGAGCCCGAGTGGATGACGCAGTTCCGGCTCAAGGCCCTGCGCCACTTCGAGCGGATCCCGATGAAGCCTTGGTTCGCGGTCAACATGCCTGCCATCAACTTCGACGAGATCTACTACTACCTGAAGCCCGCCGGCGAGCAGGTGGACGAGTGGGACGAGCTGCCCGAGCAGATGAAGGCCACCTACGAGAAGCTCGGCATCCCCGAAGCCGAGCGCAAGTACCTCGCCGGGGTCACCGCGCAGTACGAAAGTGAAGTGGTGTACCACAAGAACCGGGAGGACCTGGAGAGCCGGGGGATCCTGTTCTCGGACATGGACACCGCGGTGCGCGAGCACCCCGAGATCGTGCGCCGCTTCTTCGGCAAGATCATTCCGCCTGGCGACAACAAGTTCGCGGCGCTGAACTCGGCGGTGTGGAGTGGGGGCAGCTTCATCTACATCCCCCCGGGCGTCAACTGCGAGATGCCCCTCCAGGCCTACTTCCGCATCAACTCGGAGTACGCCGGCCAGTTCGAGCGAACCCTGATCATCGCCGACGAGGGCTCCCAGGTGCACTACATCGAGGGCTGCTCGGCGCCGGTCTACAGCGGTGATTCGCTGCACTCGGCCGTCGTCGAGCTGGTGGCCATGCCCGGCGCCCGCATCACCTACACGACCATCCAGAACTGGTCGCCCAACGTCTACAACCTGGTCACCAAGCGGGCCAGGGCCGAGGCCGAGGCCCATGTGGAATGGATCGACGGCAACATCGGGTCCAAGCTCACCATGAAGTACCCGAGCGTGTATCTGATGGGCCCGAAGGCGTCGGGCGAGGTGCTGTCGGTGGCCTACGCCGGCCCCGACCAGCACCAGGACGCCGGCGCCAAGATGGTCCACGCCGCCCCCGAGACCACCTCCACCATCATCTCCAAGTCGATCTGCAAGGACGGTGGGCGAACGTCCTACCGCGGCCTGGTGCACGTGGACGAGGGAGCCACCAACGCCAAGAGCTTCGTGCGCTGCGACGCCCTCCTGCTCGACGACCACAGCCGCTCCGACACCTACCCGGCCATGGAGATCGGCGAGCGCGACGCCCGCATCGGCCACGAGGCCACCGTCTCCAAGGTGGGCGACGAGCAGCTGTTCTACCTCATGAGCCGTGGCCTCTCCGAGGAGCAGGCCATGGGCATGATCGTGAACGGCTTCATCGAGCCCATCACCCGAACCCTGCCCATGGAGTACGCCGTGGAGTGGAGCCGCCTGATCGAGCTCCAGATGGAGGGCTCGGTCGGGTAGTCGGCAGTCCTCACCGTCAGCGTTCTTCGATGACGGCGGCGGTGAGGGCGGCGATGCGAAGATCAGGGCGATCGCCCGCTGCTGGCCCCGGTCGCCGAGGTGAGTTGCCGCGTCAGGTGGCGTGGCCGGCTTGCCCACTCCTCGGCGCAGCATCAGGCGCAGCGACATCGGCGAGAACAGCAACCGGCCGGCCACTCCTTCGTCGACATCGCCCTCGGAACGGGTCTCGAAGTGTACCGGGGGGACGTATCATGAGGAGATGCCCATGCGGAAGGAGTGCCGGCACTACGAGACGCGGACCTACAGCGCCGGCGAGAAGGTGCACATGTGCCGGCTCGACATCGCCCCCGAGGCGCCGTGGCGCTGCCCGGCCGACTGTCCCAAGTTCGAGTTCCGAGGCTTCGACGCCGGCTGGACCCATGGCAGCCTGGCCCACAAGGGGGCTCCGACGGAGCCGCCCCGGCTCGATGCCGACACCGCCGCCCTGCTCGACCAGGCCGAGGACATCATCAACGCCGTGGGGCCCGACATCCTCTCCGAGGTCGAGCGGGCTCGGGCCGAGCAGCGCCGGCCGGAGCCCCGCTGGAAGCGACTGTTCCGCCGGCGTACCCCTTCCGGAGGCGACGGTCGTCGCTGACGCCTGACGCGCGGCCCCACACATGGCCGTCGCCCTGAGGTACCGCATCGTCGACGTGTTCAGTGACCGGCCTCTGGCCGGCAACGCCCTGTGCGTGGTGCTCGATCCCTGCCCCGAAGCGGTCATGGCCGCCGTCGCCCGGGAGGTCAACCTCAGCGAGTCGACCTTTCCCGTCGTCACCGGCGACGGCACCTACGAGGTGCGCATCTTCACCCCGCACGCGGAGCTGCCCTTCGCCGGCCACCCGTCGCTCGGCACGGCGTGGTGCCTGGGCGCCGGCCGGTGGGAGCAGACGAGCGAGGGAGGCACGGTGGTGGTCGAGGCCGACGCCACCGGCGCGGTGATGACCCAGCCCACCCCCCGCTTCACCTCCGCCGAACCCGGGCCCGGTGTCGACGCCCTGGGCCTGCCCGGCGCCGAGATGGCGTCCGTGGCCGAGGCCGGCGGGCTGCGCCATCTGATCCTGGCCACCGATGCTCCCCTGGAGAGCTTGTCGCCCGATCCGGGGGCGGTGGCCGCCGTCGCTCGCCACGCCAGGGCGCACACCGTGTCTGCCGTGCGCCGCCGGGACGATGTGACCCTGCACGTCCGCGTCTTCGCACCGGTGCTCGGCATCGCCGAGGATGCGGGTACCGGGTCGGTGGCCGGCCCCATCGGGTTGCTGGCCCGCCGCCTGTGGGGCACGGCGATCGATGCGACCATCCTGCAGGGCGCCGAGATGGGCCGGCCGTGCCGGATCGAGGTGCACGCCGACGAAGCCGAGGTGCGTGTCGGCGGGCGGCTGGCGGCCTGCGCCGAGGGCATCTTCACCCTGTAGGGTCGAACGGTGGGGTCCTTCACCGCCGACGCCGTGGCCGCCCTTCCGGGGCCGGCCTGGCTGCGGTCCCGCCGCCAGGCCGCCTTCGAGCGTTTTGCCGTGGCCGACCTACCCACCGATGCCGAGGACGTGTGGCGCTACAGCCGCATCGCCGAGCTGGACCTGGAGGCGTACGCACCCCTCCCGGCGCCATCGGCGCCGGCGCCGACCGCTGACGCCGCCGCCGCCCTGCCCCATGCCGTCCGGGCCGTGGTCGACGCGGCCGGCGAACGCTGCGGCCTCGTGGTGATGCGCAACGGCGGCCTCGTGCACAGTGAGCTCGACCCGGGCGTGGTGGCCAAGGGGGTCTACGTCGGCGCCCTGTCCGCCCTCGACGGCGGCGACGCCCTGCCCGGGTCGGTGGCCGGCCAGGTCGACGCCTACGTCGAGTTGGCCACCGCCTTCATGCCCGACGCCGTGGTCGTGCGGGTCCCGCCGGGGGTCGTGGTCGGTGCGCCGGTGGTGGTGGTCCACTGGGTGGACGCCGAGGAGGCGGCGGTGTTCCCCCGGCTCATCGTGCAGGCCGGCGAGGCGTGCGGGCTCACCGTGCTCGACCACGTGGCCTCCCCGCCGGCACTGGCCGCCCTGGTCGCGCCGGTCGTCGAGCTCGACGTGGGCGACGCCGCCCACGTCTCGTACCTGAGCGTTCAGGAGCTGGGGCCCAAGGTTTGGCAGGTGGGGTACCAGGCCAGCCAGGTGGGCCGGGACGCGACCCTGAACTCCACCACCGTCGCCCTCGGAGGCGACTACGCCCGGATGCGCACCGACTCCCGCCTGGCCGGGCCGGGCGGCCACTCCAACCTGCTGGCCGCCTACTTCGGCGACAACAGCCAGATGCACGACTTTCGCACCATGCAGGACCACGACGCCCCCAAGACCACCAGCGACCTGCTGTTCAAAGGTGCCGTGGAGGACGACGCCCACTCGGTGTACTCCGGCCTCATCCGGGTGCGCAAAGGGGCCGGAGGCACCAACGCATTTCAGACCAACCGCAACCTCGTGCTCACGCCGGGCGCCCAGGCCGACTCGGTCCCCAACCTGGAGATCGAGGAGAACGACGTCCACTGCAGCCACGCCTCCGCCGTCGGTCCCGTGGACGAGGACCAGCGCTACTACCTGGAGTCCCGCGGGGTTCCGACCGAGGTCGCCGACCGGCTCATCGTGCTCGGGTTCTTCGACGACATCATCGACCGGTCGCCCATCGCCGCGCTGCGGCCCCGCCTGCGCGCCGCCCTAGCGGCCAAGCTGCGGAGCGCGCAGCGTTGAGCGGAGCCGTTCGCCTCTGCGGCACCGACGAGCTCGGCTCCGGCGAGGCCCGGCGGTTCGAGGTGGAGGGGCACCGCATCGCCCTGGTGCGCATCGGCGACCGGTTCTACGCCATCGGCGACCGCTGCAGTCACGCCGACTTCTCGCTCTCGGACGGCGAGGTCCTGGTGGAGGACAAGGAGATCGAGTGCTGGAAGCACGGCAGCACGTTCTCCCTGGTCGACGGTGAGCCCCAGTCGCTGCCCGCCACCAAGCCGGTACCGGTGTACGCGGTGGCGGTGCGCGGCGACGAGGTGACCGTGGAGCTGCCATGACCACGCCGGATGGCGGGGACAACAAGCACAGCGTCCTCGAGATCAGGGGCCTGCGGGCGGGGGTCGCCGGCAAGGAGATCCTGCGGGGCATCGACTTGCGGGTGGCCAGCGGCGAGGTGCACGCCGTCATGGGCCCGAACGGCTCGGGAAAGAGCACGCTGGCCCATGTGCTCATGGGCCGCCCCGGCTACGAGGTCCTCGGCGGCAGCGTTTCCCTCGACGGCCGGGAGCTGCTCACCCTGCCCACCTGGGAGCGGGCCCAGGCCGGCCTGTTCCTGTGCCTCCAGTACCCGATCGAGGTTCCCGGCGTCAGCCTGGAGCACGCCCTGGCTGCCGCTTTCGCCGCCGGCGGGCGGGAGCGGGGCGCCATCGACGAGGTGCTGGTGGCCGAGGCCGACCGCATCGGGTTCCGCCGGGAGCTGCTCAGCCGGGCCTTGAACGTGGAGCTGTCGGGCGGGGAGAAGAAGGCCAACGAGACCCTTCAGCTGGCCGTGCTGGAGCCTCGCTTCGCCGTGCTCGACGAGATCGACTCGGGCCTCGACCTCGACCTTCTCAGGGCCGTGTCCCGCCGCATCGAGGCGGAGACCACCGAGACCGGGCTCGGCGTGCTGGCCATCACCCACTACAGCCGCCTCCTGCACGAGCTCGAGCCCGACCGCGTCCACGTGCTGTCCGCCGGTCGGATCGTGCAGTCGGGGGGGCCGGAGCTGGCCGAGGAGCTGGAGCGCACGGGCTATGCCGCCTATGCCGAGGAGGAGCAGGCGGCAGCGAACGGCGCTCCCCCGAAGGCCGCCGACCCCTTCGCCGACCCCTTCGCGGACCCCTTCGCCTGACGCGCAGCTCAGCTCAGCCCGAGGCGGTCCCCGGCGGGCTGGTCGTGGTGGTCGCCTCCGCCCCCAACAACGGCCGCGGTGGCGTCGTCGTGGTGGTGGAGGTGGTGGTCGCGGTGGTCGTGGTTGTGGTTGTGGTTGTGGTGGTGGTGGTCTCCGGCGGAGGATCGATCGGCGGCGGTGGGGCGGTGGCCGGCGGCACCGCGGTGGTGGCCGCGGGGTCCTCGCCGGGCGCCATCTCGCCGAACGGCACAGGCGCCCTGACGCCGCCGACGACGTAGACGGGCGTGCCCGACGGCACCGTCTGGTGGAACCACAGTGATGCCGACATGGGGATGCGCACGCAGCCGTGGGACGCGGGCCCGCCCGGCACCGAGGGCGAGCCGTGGATGGCGATGCCGCCGTTGAAGTACAGCGGGTTGTACAGCTTGCCCAGCCGGCTGACCCGCAGGCCCCTGATCTTGCGGGTGACTCGGAACGACCCGCCGGGGGTGACGGCCCTGGCGCAGCGGCCGCCAACGCAGTAGCGCTTGCCCGTCCCCGTCGACGCCGACAGGGTGCGCACCAGGTTGCCCCCCTGCCACAGGAGCAGGACCTGGCGCTTGAGGTCGATCTCGACGCGGTCGGCGCCGCCGCTCGGGAGCAGGGCCGCCGGCATGGTCGCTCCGGGCAGGGCGGCCATCACGTCGGGCGTGGCGCGGGCCGTGCGGGGCAGGTCCTGCACCTTCTGGAACGCCATCACCGCGTGGTGCGTGGTGGCGTCGAAGCTGCCGTCGACCTTGCCCACGTCGTAGCGCAGCTCGGCCAGGCGCTTCTCCAGGGCCAGCACCTCGGGGCCGGTGGCTCCCTGGCCGAGCCCGGGGAGGGGTGCCGGAGGGGCGCCCGGGGCTGTTGCCGGCGAAGTGGGAAGTGGCGGCGGCAGGGTCGTGGTGGTCGTGGTGGTGGCGGCGGTGGTCGTGGTCGTGGAGCTCACCGTCACGTCGGGCCCGAAGCTGACACCTTGGGGCTTGGTCCCCTCCACGCAGGAGGTGAGGCCGACAGCCGACAGCGCGGCGACGGCGAGGAACTTCACGGGACGGGAGCGGGGAGCCATGGCGAGGACCTGAGGGAAGTGATAACCGCCGGGCGCCAATTCGACGCCAAGTATGGGCCAGAAGTTCTGATTTGTTCGAGTTTCGGCCCGGGACGGCCCTTCAGCGGGGCTGGAAGGCCGGCGGGGCAGGGTCTCCAGGCATGTCAGCCGGCATCGGCGCAGGGGTCTCTGCGGGGAGGGGGTCGTCCAGGGCCTGGAGGAAGCCGGGCCTGAGGGCGGCGATGGCGAGGACGATGGCGGCCAGCATCACCGCGGCGCCGGCGGTCGTCCACCCCAGCCCCACACGGTCGGCCACGGCGCCCTGCACCAGCGCGCCCAGGGGATAGATGGTGCCGAGGGCCACGAAGTACAGGCTCAGCACCCGAGCCCGGAACTGCACCGGGGCGCGGATCAACACGACGGTGCTCAGCCCGGAGAGGACGCCGATGTAGAGGGCGCCGACGACGGCAAGGGCGGCGACGGCGGTGGCCACCGACGTTGTGGTGGCGTAGGCGCAGAGGGAGGCGGGGGTGGCGAGGAGGTAGAACACGAGGAGGCGCCGTCGCCCGAAGCGGGCGGCGAGCGAGGCGATGGCCAGCGCGCCGATCACCGCACCCACGCCCTGCGCCGTGGTGAGGGCAGCGGTGGCGCCGGCGACGGCCTTGGCCCCACCCGACGAGACGAGGTCGGCCTTGGCCGGCACCAGGGCGATGAACGGCGAGGCCAGGAAGGCGGCCACGGCGATGAGCGCGATGGCGGCGCGGCAACCGGGCTCGGCCCGCGCGGCGCGGGCGCCGGCGACGATGCGGCGCAACAGCGCGTCGTCGTCGCCGGCCGCGGGGACGGCGGGAACGCGGATGACGGCCAGGGCGGCCACCACGGCGAGGAACGAGGCGGCGTTGATGGCAAAGGCGACGGTGAAGGAGGTGGCGGCGATGACGACGCCGGCGAGGGCGGGGCCCACGACCCGGCCCATGTTGTACTGGGCCATCCCCAGCGAGGAGGCGGCCAGGAGCTCGTCGGCGCCGACCAGGTCGGGGATGATGGCCTGGTAGAAGGGAAAGGAGAGGGCCGCCACAGAGCCGGTGGCCAGCACCACGAGGGTCACTGCGCCCGGGGAGGCCCGGCCCGTCGCCGACAGCACGGCCAGGAGGGTCGCCAGCGCCGCCTCCACCAGGTTGGCGACGGCCAGCCAGCGGCGCCGGTCATGGCGGTCGGCCAGCGCCCCGCCCACCGGGGCCAGCAGGCCGATGGGAAGGAAGGCGGCCACGGCCACCAGCGCCGTCCATGCCGCCTGACCGGTGCGGGCCGTGACCAGCGCCCCCACGGCCACCGTCTGCATCCACGTGCCGATTCCCGAGACCAGGCCGGCCGACCACAGCAGCGAGAAGTCGCGGGAGCGCAGCGGCCGCAGGCTCA
This sequence comes from Actinomycetota bacterium, assembly GCA_002861595.1. Classification (GTDB taxonomy): domain Bacteria; phylum Actinomycetota; class Acidimicrobiia; order Acidimicrobiales. Next base: position 44,381 of record PJQG01000071.1, on the reverse strand, counting down.
CCGGAGCACGACGTGGTGTGGGCTCAGCTGCCGGGGGCGGCCTCGTCGAGGCCCTGCTGCAGGGTGTTCCAGGACAGCGTGGCGCATTTGATCCGCACAGGGAAGCGCACCACGCCCTGGAGGGCCTCGAGGTCGCCGAGGGGCACCTTGGCTCCGTTCGCGGGCGCCGTCGCGCCGCCGTCGGCGTCCGGGCCGTCGCCGTCCTCGCCGTCGAGGCGGTGCTCGTGGATCGACATCATGGCCTTGAAGGCGCGAATGAGCGTGCGGGCCTCCTCGACGGTCTTGCCCTTCACCGCGGCGGACATCATCGATGCCGACGACTGGCTGATCGAGCACCCCTGGCCACCGATCTTGATGTCGGCCACGCGTGCCTCGCCGGCCTCGCCCTCGCCCTCGACGTCGACGTCGACGTACAGGACGATCTCGTCGCCGCAGAGCGGGTTGTAACCCTCGACTCGCCGAGCGGGCGGGGCCGGCAGCTCGCCCCGGTTGCGGGGGCTGCGGTAGTGGTCGAGGATGATCTCTCGGTACAGGTCTTCGAGGCCGGGCATGTCGTGAGGGTGCTTTCTGGTTTCTAACCGAACAGATCGGAGGCGGCCGACAGCGCGTCGGCCAGGGCGTCCACGTCGGTCTCGTCGTTGTACAGGTAGAACGAGGCGCGGGCGGTGGCGCCCACACCGAGGCGGCGCATGAGCGGCTTGGCGCAGTGGTGGCCGGCCCGCACGCACACCCCCTGGCTGTCGAGCACCTGGGAGATGTCGTGGGGGTGGATGTCCTTGTAGGAGAACGAGAGCACGCCGCCCCGGCTCGCCGGGTCGGAGGGGCCGTAGATGGTGATGTCGTCGCCGAGGCGGGCATCGAGCGTGCGCAGGGCGTAGCCGGTGAGGGCGATCTCGTGCTCGCGCACGGCCTCCAGGCCCAGGCCCTCCAGGTAGTCCACGGCGGCGCCCAGCCCCACGGCCTCGGCGATGGGCGGCGTGCCCGCCTCGAACTTCCAGGGCAGGTCGTTGACCACGAACCCGTCGAGGCGCACGTCGCGGATCATGTCGCCCCCGCCCAGGAACGGCGGCATGGCGTCGAGCAGCTCCTCACGCCCCCACAGCACGCCGATGCCGGTGGGGCCCACCATCTTGTGGCCGGTGAAGGCGAGGAAGTCGGCACCGAGCGCCTCCACGTCGGTGGCCACGTGCGGCACGTACTGGCTCCCGTCCACCACGACCACGGCGCCGGCGGCATGGGCGGCATCGGCGATCCGGCGCACGGGCGGGATCGTGCCGAGCACGTTGGACAGGGCGGTGACGCCCACCAGCTTCACGCCGGCGAGGAGCTCGTCGAGGTGGGTGAGGTCGAGCTGGCCGTCGTCGCCCAGGGGGAGGTAACGCAGCTCCAGCCCGAGGGCGTCCTTGAGGATGAGCCAGGGGACGAGGTTGGCGTGGTGCTCGATCTCGCTGAGCAGCACGGCGTCGCCGGCGCGCAGGTTGGCCCGCCCCCAGGCGTGGGCGACCAGGTTGATCGACTCGGTGGCGTTCTTGGAGAAGAGGACCTCGCGGCTGGAGCGGGCGCCGATGAACCGGCCCACCTTCTCCCGGGCCCCTTCGTACAGCGCCGTCGCTTCCTCGGCGAGGCCGTACACCCCCCGATGGACGTTGGCGTGGGTGGTCTCGTAGTAGTGCCGCATGGCGTCCAGCACGACCTGGGGCTTCTGGGCGGAGGCGGCGGAGTCGAGGAACACCAGGCGCCGGCCGTGGACCTGCTGGTCCAGGATGGGGAAGTCCTTCTTGACGACGGCGACGTCTAGGACCGCCATGCCTCGTACCCCTCCGCCTCCAACCGCTCCGACAGCTCCGGCCCGCCGCTCTCGACGATGCGCCCGTTGACCAGGATGTGCACGTGGTCGGCGGCGAGCTCGTCGAGGATGCGCTGGTAGTGGGTGATCAGCAGTACGCCGAGGTGGGGCCGGGCGGCGCGCACCTCGTTCACGCCGTGGGCGACGATGCGCAGGGCGTCGATGTCGAGGCCGGAGTCGGTCTCGTCGAGGATGGCCATGTCGGGCTCGAGGATGGCCATCTGGAGCACCTCGTTGCGCTTCTTCTCGCCTCCCGAGAACCCCTCGTTGAGGTAGCGGTCGCCGAAGCTCGGGTCCATGCCGAGCTTCTTCATCCACTCCATGATCGAGAGGCGCACCTCCAGGACGGACAGGTCGCCCATCTCCTTGCGGGCGGCCAGCGCCTGGCGCAGGAACTGCACCACGGGGACCCCGGGAATCTCCTCGGGGTACTGGAAGGCCAGGAAGATGCCGGCCTTGCCCCGCACGTCGGTGGGCCACGCGGTGATGTCCTCACCCTTGTAGACGATGCGCCCGGAGGTGACCTGGTAGTCGGTGTTGCCGAGGAGGGTGCTGGCCAGGGTGGACTTGCCCGACCCGTTGGGGCCCATGAGGGCGTGAACCTCACCCGGCAGCACCTCCAGGTCGACGCCCTTCAGGATCTCGGTCCCCTCGACCGACACGTGGAGGTCCTCGATCCGGAAGACGGCCTCGGTCATGAGGCTCAGTTTATTACCACTACGCGCGTAGTGGAAATGGCCGTGGCGCTCGATTCGGCGGTTACGCTCCCGGCGTGGGCGACCCCTGGAACTTCGCGGGGGAGAGCGTGCCGCTCGGCCAGGAGGCGGGCATCGTCACCCTGGTCCAGGGCTCCGCTTTCTGCATCTCGGCCCGGTCGGGCGACATCTCCCCGGACGCGCCCCACGGGCTGTTCTTCCGGGACAACCGCTTCCTGTCGCGGCTCGAACTGCGGGTGAACGGCCAGCCCCTCGACACCCTGGCCGCCACGCCCCTCGACCCCTTCAGCGCCGCGTTCGTCGGTCGCACCCGTGACAAGGCCGGCCGGCCCGAGAGCCGCCTGCTCGTCTTTCGCCACCGCTACATCGGCAGGGGGATGCGAGAGGACCTCATCGTGCGCAATGTCGGCGACGAGACGACCTACTGCTCGATCGATCTGGCCCTCGGCTCGGACTTCGCCCATCTCTTCGACGTCAAGGAGGGCCGCCGGCCGTCGGATCGCGACTGGGAGGAGACCATCGAAGGCGAGGCGCTGGTCTTCACCGTGCGCCGCGGCGCCAGCCGCCGCGCCGCCCGCCTCACCTTCAGCACCCAGCCCACCCTCATCAGCGGCCATGCCGGCTTCGAGCTCGTCCTGGCCTCCCGGGCCGAGTGGACGATGTGCCTGCAGCTCACCCCGGTCATCGACCGCGAGGAGATCCGCCCCCGGTACCTGTGCGGCCAGCCCGTCGGCCGGGCCACCCCCGTGGAGCGGATGGCCAAGTGGCGGCGTCAGGTGCCCCTGGTGGACACCGACAACGAGGCGTTGCGGATCGCGGTGGCCCGCAGCGCCGAGGACCTGGGGGCGCTTCGCATCTTCGATCCCGACTATCCCGAGCGCACGGTGGTGGCCGCCGGGGCGCCGTGGTTCATGACCCTGTTCGGCCGCGACTCGCTGCTCACGTCGTGGATGGCCCTTCTCGTTGACCCGGACCTGGCCCTCGGCGTCCTCCAGACCCTCGCCCGCTTCCAGGGCGCCCAGGTGGACCCCCGCAACGACGAGGAACCCGGACGGATCCTGCACGAGATGCGCTTCGGGGAGGCGGCGTCGCTCTCGCTGGGCGGCGGGCGGGTGTACTACGGCTCGGCCGACTCGTCTCCGCTGTTCGTCATGCTCCTCGGCGAGCTGCGGCGCTGGGGGCTGGCCCGCGAGGTCGTCGACCAGTTGCTGCCCCATGCCGACCGGGCGTTGGAGTGGGTCGAGAGGTTCGGCGACCGCGACGGCGACGGCTACGTCGAGTACCAGCGCTCCAGCGACCAGGGCCTCTACAACCAGGGCTGGAAGGACTCCTGGGACGGCGTTCGCTACGCCGATGGAGGAGTGGCCAAACCGCCGGTGGCCCTCGCCGAGGTCCAGGGTTACGTCTACGCCGCCTACCTGGCCCGCGCCCACTTCGCCGCCGAGGTGGGCGACACCGCCACCGTGCGGCGGTTCCGCACCAAAGCCGCCCACCTCAAGGCCGCGTTCAACCGCGACTTCTGGCTGGAGGACCGCGGGTGGTTCGCGATGGCCCTCGACGCCCGCAAGCGCCCGGTGGACGCGCTCGCCTCCAACATGGGCCACTGCCTGTGGGCCGGCATCGTCGATGAGGACAAGGCAGCCCGGTTGGCCGAGCACCTGCTGTCGCCGCCCATGTTCAGCGGGTGGGGGGTGCGGACCTTGGCCAGCACCATGGGCGGCTACAACCCCATCAGCTACCACTGCGGCTCGGTGTGGCCCCACGACAACGCCATCGTGGCCGCCGGCCTCATGCGCTATGGGTTCGTGGAGCAGGCCCAGCGGGTGGTGATGGGCATGATCGACGCCGCCCAGACCCAGGAGGGGCGGCTCCCCGAGCTGTTCACCGGCCTCGACCGGGCCGACTTCCCGACCGTGGTCACCTACCCCACCTCGTGCTCCCCCCAGGCCTGGGCCGCGGCCTCCCCGCTGCTGTTCCTGCGCACCCTGCTCCGCTTCGACCCCTGGGTGCCCCACGGCAAGGTGTGGCTGGCGCCGGCCCTGCCCCCCGAGATCGGCCGCCTGCGGGTCGAGCGCGTCCCTCTCGCCGGCCGGCGGGTGAGCATCGAGGCGACCGACGGCAACGTCAAGATCGAGGGCCTCCCCCCCGACCTCGAGCTCATCACCACCCCCAGGGACCCCCTCACCGCCTCCTGACACCTGCGCCGACGAGCTGGCGCCGCTCGCGTCCGGAGCACATGGCGTACCGGTCCGCTACGCCATGTGCTCCAGGCTCACCCCGGCGGCTCCCAGTGCTCGACCAGGCCGGCGAGGTCGGGCCGGCGGGAGGGCTTGGCCACCTCGGGCGTGGCCGTGCCCAGGTAGAGGAAGCCGACGATGGCGTCCTCTGCGGCCAGGCCCAGGGCGCCCTTGACCTCGTCGTCGTAGGCGACCTCCCCGGTCCGCCACATCGACCCGTAGCCGAGCGCGGTGGCCGCGATCAGGGCGTTCTGGGCGGCGGCGGCGCCGGCCGCGAACTGCTCCTCCCACGGGATCGTGTCGCTCGGGCGGCGGACGGCGGCCACCACCACCACGAGGGGCGCCCGCCCGAGCTTGGTCCGTTCCTTGCAGAGCTGGCCGTCGGTGGGCGCCACACCCTTGGCCCGGCATCGGGTCAGGAGAGCGTCAGCCAGCACCCGGCCGAAGCCGTCCTTGGCCGCGCCCTGGAGGACCACGAACCGCCACGGCCGCAGCTCCCCGTGGTCGGGAGCGGCCGCCGCCGCCGCCAGCACCAGGCGCAGCTCCTCGCTGCTCGGAGCCGGCTCGCTCAGCCGCCCGATCGAGCGCCGGGCCCACACTGCCTCCAGGGCATCCACGCGCTTCGGTCTACCGCACGCAGCGCATCGGCCCGGCCCCGGCCGAGCACTACTGTCGCCACTGCCGATGATCGTCGTCTACGGCTTCGTCGCCGTCGCCATCGTCTTCGCCATCGCCGCCGTGGTGATCGGCCGGGAGGCCCGCCGGCTCGACGCCGTCCCACCGCGGCCCACCTTCGACCTCGACGCCGCCGTGCTGTGGGTGGCCGATCACCTGCCCTTCGAGGTCAGCGCCGTGCTCAGCCACGACGACGTGCGCCAGATCATCGACTGGAACCTCGAGTACTTCCGGATCAAGGGCGTGTCGGGCAACGGCCACTCCGTTCACGCCGCCGGCCCTGTGGTGGTGGGCGGCGCCGAGACCGTGAACTACGTGCTGGAGCGGGCCGACGCCAGCGGGTCCTCCTACACGCCCACCCAGGTGCACGCCGTGCTCGACGCCCAGATGACCTACCTCGAAGCCATCGGCGCCATCGGCCCGGAGGCTCCTCCCGACGAGGGCCGCTGAAGTTGGCCAGATCGCGCCCACAAGAGGGCCGAGATGTGGTTTCATCTTCAGTACCAGAGAAAGGAGGTGGTCCAACTGTACGCTGAATGTTCTGGGACCCTGGAGGTGGCTGGCCGCTGAGCGGCAGCTGGACCGCCGGGCGAATTCCAGCCAGGCACCGCTCGAGGCGCCGGTCGGAAGCTGGTCCCGTCCGATAGCAACGACGCTCGAGTCCTTTTCCGCAAGGAACGCAACAGCAGCGAGGGGGCGCTTCGGCGCCCCCTCGACGCGCCTGCCGGCGGCGACCACGGCGGTACGGTTGCCGGCGTGGAGACCTGGATCGAGGCGGATGGGCTCCACCTCCACGGGTACCTGGCCCGGCCCCCCGTCTCCTCGGGGAGCCCTGGGGTGGTCCGGGCCCTGGTGCTCTGCCACGGCTTCCCCGCGGGGCCGCGCGGGGCGGCGACGGCGGGGCAGACCTACCCGGAGCTGGCCGACCGCATCGCCGGCGAAGCCGGCTGGGTAGTCCTCACCTTCAACTTCCGCGGCGCCGCCGGCTCGGAGGGCAACTTCTCCCTCGCCGGCTGGCTCGCCGACCTCCGGGCGGCGACGACCCATCTCGTCGACCTCGCCGCGGTGGACCGAGTGTGGTTGGCGGGCTTCAGCACCGGCGGATCGCTGGCCCTGTGCGCCGCCGGCGAGGACGAGCGGGTGGCCGGCGTCGCCGCCTTCGCCGCTCCGGCTGACTTCGACGCCTGGGCAGCCAACGCCCCTGCCTTCCTCCAACACGCCCGGGAGATCGGTGTCGTCCGCGACGCCGCCTTCCCGCAGGACTTCGAGGCCTGGGCCCGGGAGTTGCACGAGACCCGCCCCCTGGCCCTCATCGGCAAGGTGTCCCCCCGTCCGGTGCTCCTCGTGCACGGAGCCGCCGACGACACCGTGCCGCTCATGGACGCCCGCGCCCTGGCTGACGCGGCCGAGGGCGACGTCGAGCTGCGGGTGTTGCCCGGTGCCGGCCACCGCCTGCGCCATGATCCCCGCGCCATCGCCGTGCTCCTCGGCTGGCTGGACCGCCAGTCGTGACGGGGCCCGCCGGTGGGCGCCGGCCGCCCGAGCTCACCGGCTGAGGGCCTCCTCCACCGCGTCACGCAGCGCGCCGGAGGCGGCCCGCGGGTCGTGGGCCTCGGTGAGCCAGCGGACCACGACGAACCGGCGGGCGCCGGCCGCGGCCATGGCCTGGACCGTGTCGGGCGTCACGCCGCCGGTGACGAAGACGGGACGGCCGGCGCGGGCGGTGGCGTAGGTCAGGTAGCCGAGGCCGGTGCCGGGGCGGCCCGGCTTGGTGGGGGTGGGGGAGACGGGCCCGGCCGAGACGTAGTCCACCGGTTCGGTGGTGCTGGCATCGAGCTCGGCGGGGGCATGGGTGGACCTGCCCACGATGGCTTCGGAGCCGAGGATGCGCCGGGCCAGCGCCGGCGGGGCGTCGTCCTGCCCCACGTGGACGCCGTCGGCTCCAGCCTCGAGAGCCAGGTCGGGGCGGTCGTTGAGGATGAAGGGCACGCCGTGGTCTCGGCACACCTCGGCGGCCACCCGGGCCCGTGCCAGCAGGGGCCGCGCCTCCAACGTCTTGTCGCGCAGCTGCACGATGTCGACCCCCCCGGTGATGCAGGCGGTGAGAAAGGCGCCCAGGTCGGGCCGGTCGGGCGTGCAGAGGTAGAGCCGGCGCCCGTCCAGCCTCCCGGCGCCGGCGCTGGCTTCAGCCACCGGCGACGGCCCGCACCAGCTCCAGCCGGTCGCCGTCGCTCAGCACCGTCGACCTCAGCTCGGCCCGGCGCACCGGCTCGCCGTTGCGCTCCACCAGCACCCAGCGCCCACCGAGGCCCAGGACGTCGAGAAGGTCGGAGACCGTCGTCCCGTCGCCCATCTCGACGGCTTCGCCGTTGGCGATCACCCGCACCGCGGGTTTGACGGCAAAAACCGTCGAATAGCGACGCTTTCTGCCGACAAAGCTCCTCGGATCACGAGGCGCCGGCCTTGGCCGCGGCCTTCTTCTCCTTCTTGTACTGCCGCACCCGGGCCAGGGACTCGGGGCCGTCGATGTCGGCCACCGACATGAACGAGCCGGAGCGGCCGTAGTCGCCGGCCGCGAGCTCCCAGCCTGGGGGCCGGACCCCCAGCTGCTTGCCGAGGAGGGCCACGAAGATCCTCGCCTTCTGCTCACCGAACCCGGGGAGGGCCTTGAGCCGGCGCAGCAGCTCCGCACCGTCGCCCGCCGTCCTCCAGATGCGCTCCGCCCGCCCGCCGTACTCATGCACCACCATCTCGCACAGTGCCTGTACCCGCTTGGCGTTGGAGGCGGGGAAGCGGTGGAGGGCGGGCCGCTGCGAGAACACCTCGGCCAGGCGGCCGGGGTCCAGCGAGGCGATCTCGGCCGCGTCGAGGCGGCCGCCGAGGCGCTCCTTGAGCATGAGCGGGCCCTTGAAGGCCCATTCCAAGGGGATCTGCTGGTCGAGCACCATCCCGACGAGGAGGGCCAGGGGATCGCCGGTCAGCAGCTTGTCCGCCGCCGGGTCCTGGGCCAGAGACAGCCGCGCCATCACACCGTCCTGGGGTCGGGGGCGTCGGCGTCGATGCCGTAGCGGGCGATGGCGTCGGCCACCTCCTCTGCCTTTCCCTCGCCGGTGTCGGCCAACGCATTCAGCACGGCGACCACCACGTGGCCGGCGTCGGTCTCGAAATGGCGGCGCAGCGCCTTCCTGGTGTCGGAGCGGCCGTACCCGTCGGTGCCGAGCGGGGTGAAGTGGCCGGGGACCCACCGGGCCACCTGGTCGGGGACGGCCTTCATGAAGTCGGTGACGGCCACGAAGGGGCCCTCGGCGGAGGCCAGGGCGTCGGTGACGAAGGGCGTGCGGGCCGGCTGGCTCGGGTGGAGCCGGTTCCACCGCTCCACCGTCAAGGCGTCCTCCCGCAGGGCCTTGTAGGAGGTGGCGCTCCAGCACTCGGCGGCCACGTCGTGGTCCTCGGCCAGGAGGCGCTGGGCCTCCAGGGCGGCCCGGTAGGCGCTGCCGCTGAACAGGATGGTGGCCCGCCGGCGGGGGCCGCCGGGCGCGGCGGCGAAGCGGTACAGCCCCCGCACGGTGCCCTCCTCGGCGCCCTCGGGCATCGCCGGCATCTCGTAGTTCTCGTTGTAGAGGGTGAGGTAGTAGAAGCGGTCCTCGGCCTGCTCGCCGTACATGGCGGCGATCCCGTGGCGGACGATGAGGGCCACCTCGTAGGCGAAAGCGGGGTCGTAGGCCGACAGGTTGGGCACGGTGGAGGCCAGCACCAGCGAGTGGCCGTCCTCGTGCTGGAGGCCCTCGCCGTTGAGGGTGGTGCGCCCGGCGGTGGCGCCGAGCAGGAACCCCTTGCCCCGCATGTCGCCGAAGGCCCAGATGAGGTCGCCGGTGCGCTGGAAGCCGAACATCGAATAGAAGATGTAGAAGGGGACCATCGGCTCGCTCCACGTGGCGTAGGCCGTGCCCGCGGCGGTGAAGCTGGCCATGGAGCCGGCTTCGGTGATGCCCTCCTCCAGCACCTGGCCGTCGCGGTCCTCCTTGTAGGACAGCGCCAGCGCCGCGTCCACCGGCTCGTACTTCTGGCCGAAGGGCGCGTAGATCTCGAACTCCTTGAACAGGGCGTCCATGCCGAAGGTTCGGGCCTCGTCGGGGATGATGGGCACGACCCGGGCTCCCACCCCGCTGTCCCGGAGCAGGTTGCGCACGAGCCGGGCGAAGCCGATGGTGGTGGAGGCGGCTCTGTCTCCCGAGCCGACCAGGAACTCGGCGAAGACCTTGTCGTCGGGGGCCGGCAGCGACCTGGGGCGGAAGGTGCGCTGCGGCAGCGGGCCGTCGAGCTCCCGGCGGCGGTGCATGAGGTACTCGAACTCCGCCGAGCCCTCCGGCGGGCGGTAGTAGGGCGGGAAGTCAGTGTCGAGCGCCTCTTCCGGCACCTGGTCGTGCAGGAACAACCGGTCCCGCAGCGTGCGCAGCTGGGCCTTGGTCATCTTCTTGATCTGATGGGTGGCGTTGCGGGCCTCGATCTCGGGGCCGAGCGTCCACCCCTTGATCGTCTTGGCCAGGATCACCGTGGGCGTCCCGGTGTGCTCGACTGCCGCCTTGTAGGCGGCGTACAGCTTTCGGTAGTCGTGGCCTCCCCGCGGCAGGGTCCGCAGCTCGTCGTCGGAGAGGTGCTCCACCATCTGGCGCAGGCGGGGCTCCGGCCCGAAGAAGTGCTCACGGATGTACGCGCCGCTCTCGACGGAGTACTTCTGGAACTCGCCGTCGACGGTGGTGTTCATCTTGTTGAGCAGCACGCCGTCGGCGTCGCGGGCCAGCAGCTCGTCCCAGCGCGAGCCCCAGATGACCTTGATCACGTTCCAGCCCGCGCCCCGGAACACCGCTTCGAGCTCCTGAATGATCTTGCCGTTGCCCCGCACCGGCCCGTCGAGGCGCTGGAGGTTGCAGTTGACGACGAAGATGAGGTTGTCGAGGGCCTCTCGGGCGCCGAGGGAGAGCGACCCGAGGGTCTCGGGCTCGTCCACCTCGCCGTCGCCCACGAAGCACCACACCTTCGAGCTGCTCGTGTCGACGATGCCACGGTTGTGCAGGTAGCGGTTGAAGCGGGCCTGGTAGATGGCGTTGATCGGCCCGATGCCCATTGAGACGGTGGGGAACTCCCAGAAGTGGGGCATGAGACGGGGGTGCGGGTAGGAGGACAGGCCCTTGCCCCCCAGCTCCACGCGGAAGTGGTCGAGCTGGTCCTCCGTGAGGCGCCCCTCCAGGAAGGCCCGGGCGTAGATGCCCGGCGCGGCATGGCCCTGGAAGTACACCTGGTCGCCGGCGCCGCCGCCGTCCTTGCCCCGGAAGAAGTGGTTGAAGCCGACCTCGTAGAGGCTGGCCGAGCTGGCATAGGTGGCCAGGTGCCCCCCGATGCCCTCGGAGAGGGTGTTGGCCCGCAGCACCATCACCGCCGCGTTCCAGCGGATGTAGGCCCGGATGCGGCGCTCCATGTGCTCGTCGCCCGGGAACCAGGGCTCTTGGTGAGGGGGGATGGTGTTGACGTAGGGGGTGGAGACCGTGGCCGGGAACCCGACCTGCTTCTCCCGGGCCCGCTCGAGCAGGCGCAGGAGCAGGTAGCGGGCCCGGCGCTTGCCGTGGGTGTCGACCACGGCGTCGAAGGAGTCGAGCCACTCGCCCGTCTCCTCGGCGTCGACGTCGGGCAGCTGGTGGGCGAAGCCGTCGAAGATGACCGGTTCCATGCCCCCATGCTCGCGCGTCCGGCGGTGCCCGGTACCGTGCGGTGGTGGACGACCGCCGAGTGCCGCCGCCAGTGGCCGAGAGGCGTGTGTACACCGACGGGGCGTGCATCGGGAACCCGGGGCCGGGAGGCTGGGCGTGGGCCGTCCCCGATGGCCGGTTCGCCAGCGGGCCGCAGCCCCTCACCACCAACCAGCGGATGGAGATCCGCGCCGCGCTGGAGGCGGTGCGAGCCCTGGAGGGGCCCCTCGAGGTGGTGAGCGACTCCACCTACGTCGTCAACTGCTTCCGGGACCGTTGGTGGGAGGGATGGCTGGAGCGGGGGTGGCGCAACAAGGCGAAGGCCCCGGTCGCCAACCGAGACCTGTGGGAGCCGCTCATCGAGGCCGTGCGGGCCGACCCCGGACGGGTGACGTTCACCTGGGTGAAGGGGCACTCCGACGATCCCATGAACGACCTGGTGGACCGGCTGGCGGTGGACGCCGCCCGCCGACAGCAGGGCCGGGCCGGCGAGGGTATGCCCGCCGACCTCGGGCCCCCCGACGCTCCTGCTCGGCGCCCGAACGGCGATCGGGACGCCCTCGTCCCGGCTGGACATCTGGTGGTGGTCGGCGGTCACCGGCCCCCCGCCCTCGGCGGCTACGACGACAACCCGGTCGCGGCCGGGGTGCGGGGCCGGCTGGCGGAGATCCTCGCCGCCAAGGCCACCCTCCACCCCGACCTCATGGTGCTCTCGGGTCTGGGGCTGGGCGCCGAGCAGCTCGGCGCCGAAGCCGCCCTCGAGGCCAAGGTCCCCTTCTTCGCCGTCCTTGCCTTTCCCGGCCAGGACGCCGTCTGGCCGGCCGGTCGCCGCCGCCGCTTCGAGGAGTTGCGGGCGGCGGCGGCCGGGCAGGTCGTGCTGCAGCTCACCACGCCCACGGACCGTGCCGGCGCCACCAGGGCGCTGGCCCGGCGCGACGCCTGGCTGGCCCGCCATGCGTCGGAGGCGCTGGTCGTCTGGGACGGCGACGACCTCGCCGTGGGCCGTCTCGTGCGCTCGCTCCGTGACCACCTCGGCGAGGAAGCGGTGTGGGTGGTCGAGTCTCCGGCGTCCCGCTCAGAGCGACCCTGACGAGCAATCCCACGGCCGGGCGACTGCGGCCGTGGGAGCTCGTGGCTCTACGCCGCGATGGCGGTCGCGAGGAGCTCGTCCAGCAGGGGCTGGCCGGGGGGCTGCACTCGGGGCTGGCCGGCGAGGGCACGGACGCGATCGAAGGCATCGTGGATGGCGCCGCCGCGCAGGATCGGGCCATGGGCCGAGGCCACCACCAACGGCTTCAAGGCTCCGACGGTGTCGACGTGTCGGTTGTACGCCACTGGGGGGCCACTGGTGCCAGGGTGAGATCGGCTGTTGAACATCTGGAAGCTCTCGTCGTACAGGTCCTTCGGCAGCTCCTCGACCTGGTGCACGGCGCCGGTCGTGAGCGCCGCGAAGGAGTCGACGGACCACAGCACGCCGGTCCGCTCGTCGTAGAGCCCCCTGGTGGTGGGACCCTCGAAGATGGGAGGCAGGACCAGGCGCAGGCGCCGGTCGCCGGCCTCGAATGCCTCGGTTGGGTCTCGCCACATCAGCCGGCCCAGCGGGAGCTCCCTTTCGAGGGGACGGTTGTGTGCGCCCGGCATGGCTCGCCGGGCGCGTGCCGTTTCTCGGAATGAAGGGCCGGGTAGGCAGTGTGCGTGCTCGCACAAGCGGCGTTCCGGGGTGTCGTGGCTGGTTTCGCCGGAGTCGCAGCGATGACCGCCGTCGAGAAGGTGGAGCAGGCGATCACCAAGCGGCCGAACTCCTATGTGCCGGGACGCACGTTGCTCGCTCTTCTCGGACGAAAGCCGTCCCCGAGTGAGAAGCCCGGCCTCGCCAACCATGCGATGCACTGGGGCACCGGCGCGGTCCTCGGTGCGCTGCGGGGCGTGTGGGCAGCGTCGGGACTGCGGGGACCGGCATCGTCCCTCGCCCACACCGTCGTCCGACTGTCGACGGACCAGACACTCGAGAATGCCACCGGGGTGGGCGCCGCTCCTCAGACCTGGCCCCGCAGGGAGCTGTTCATCGACGTGTTGCACAAGGGCGTCTACTCGTTCGTGACCGGCGCGGTGGCCGAGCGGCTGATCACGGTGAGAAGGACGACGGGAAGCGGCAGCAACAGTCACGAAACCGCAGGAAGCTGAATTCGGCGTCCCGAGGTCGCGAGGCCGTAGGTGTCGCGGGCGCCGGCGGGAGGACGAACGACGGCACCGGTCGCTACCGGTCGAGGTCGACGACGACTTTGACATCTTCGCCCTGGCGCTGGAGTGCCGAGGGCCAGTCGTGCAGCGGGACGCGTCGGGTGATCAGGCGCGACAACCAGTCCGGGTCAGCACGGGTGAGCGCTTCGACGGCGTCGCGGTAGTGGCCGGCGTTGGCGTTGACCGATCCGAACACCACGTCGTTCTGGAGCACGAGCTCGCGATTGAGGGCGCCGGCGTCGACACGGAGCTGGCGCCCGCCGGCAGACACCCCGGTGAGGCAGACGATCCCGGCGGGGGCGGTGCAGGTGAGGACGTCGAAGACGAGGTGGCCGACCCCGGTGCATTCCACGACGACGTCGGCGCCGGCGCACGCCTCGCCGGCTGGTCCACAGTGATAGGTGGCACCCAGGTCCCCCACGAGAGCCGGTTTGGGCCCCTCGGTGACGATGTCGAGGACATGGACGTCGTAACCGCGCTGCATGGCGAACAGCGCGGCCAGGAGACCGATCGGGCCCGCGCCGGTGACGAGCACGCGCTGGGGGAACCAGGCGGCGCGGGCACCGATACCGTCGATGTGGTCCCAGGCTTTTGCCACGACGCTGGCCGGTTCGACGAGCACGGCCACCCGGCCGAGTGCGGCGGGTACGGCGACGGCGGCGTCGACGGGAAGCACGTAGCGCTCGGCGGCGAACCCGTCGAGCTCTTTGATGCCGTGCTCGGTGTAGCGGCCGTTTCGGCACATGTCCCACTGCCCGATCGCGCACGCGGCGCACGGCTCGGGGTCGGGTCGACGCACCATGCCGACGACCAGGTCGCCGGGGAGGAACTGCGAGCCGCCAGGGCCGTCGAGGACGCGGCCGAGCGATTCGTGGCCGAGGACCAGGCGGTCCCGGCCTGGTGGCGGCCACCCGTAGGCGCCGGCGACGATCTCACGGTCGGTTCCGCACACACCGACGGCAATGCCGGCGACCAGCAGCTCGTCGGCCCGGCCGGTCGGCTCCGGCAGGTCGTCGGCGAGCCGAGCCGGCGAGGGCGGGAACGACCGTTAGGGCCCTCATGGCGATCCTTTGCGTTTGGCCGAGGAGGGAACGTCTCCGCGGCGCCCCGCCGAAGCCTCGTGCTCCTCGCTCCGGCGCTGGCCCGGCCCGCCCTCAAGAGTGAGGTTGCGAGCGGTGTTGATGAGCGGAACATGGGAGAACGCCTGGGGGAAGTTCCCCACCTGCCGGCGGGCCGCCACGTCGTACTCCTCGGCCAGGAGGCCGACGTCGTTGCGCAGGGCCAGCAACCGCTCGAAGGTCCTTCGGGCCTCGCCGTCACGTCCGGCGAGCGCGTAGTTGTCGGCCAACCAGAACGTGCAGGCCAAGAAGGCGCCCTCGCCGGGCGGGAGACCGTCGACGCTGTCGTCGTTCTGGCTGTAGCGATGGACGAAGCCGTCCTCGCACAGCTCGCGCTCGATGGCCGCGACGGTTCCTCGCACCCGCTGGTCGTCGGCGGGTAGGAAGCCGACGAGCGGCATCATCAGCAGCGCGGCGTCGAGCTCCGAACTGCCGTAGGACTGGGTGAAGGTCTGGCGCTCGGCGTCCCACCCCCGCTCGCACACCTCGGCCTTGATCTCGTGGCGGAGTTGGCGCCACCGCTCGACGGGGCCGGCGCGGCCGAAGCGCTCGACCGCCTTGACGGCTCGGTCCGCCGCGACCCACGCCATCATCTTCGAATGGGTGAAGTGGCGCCGGGGACCGCGCACCTCCCAGATGCCTTCGTCCGGCTCGCGCCAGCGCGACTCCAAGAACTCCATGAGGGACCGCTGCAAGGCCCAGGCGAACGGGTCGGGCGGGAGGCCGATGCGACGGGCCTGATGCAGCGAGTCCATCACCTCGCCGAACACGTCGAGCTGGAACTGGTCCACGGCGGCGTTGCCGATCCGCACCGGTCGGGCGCCTTCGTAGCCGGGAAGCCAGTCGAGGACGAGCTCAGGGAGCCGCCGCTCGCCGGCGCAGCCGTACATGATCTGCATCTCGGCCGGAGATCCCGCGACGGCGCGCAGCAGCCAGTCTCGCCATGCCTGCGCCTCGTCTCGATAGCCTGCGCTCATGAGCGCGTAGAGGGTGAAGGTGGCGTCGCGAAGCCAGCAGAACCGGTAGTCCCAGTTGCGGACACCGCCGAGCTGCTCGGGGAGCGAGGTGGTCGCGGCGGCGACGATGCCCCCGGTCGGAGCGTAGGTGAGGCCCTTGAGGGTGACGAGCGAGCGCACGACGGCGTCGCGCCACTCGCCCTCGTAGTTGCACCGGTCCGCCCAGCTCTCCCACCAGCGCTGGGTGTCGGCCACGGCATCGGCGGCAGCGCGCGGGGGCCCGGGCCGCTCGTGGGAGGGATGCCACTGGAGCACGAATGGAACCTGGTCACCGGCGGCGACGTCGAAGTCGGCGACAGTGCGCAACCCCTCCCCCCGGGTCGGTACCGGCGTGTCGAGAACAAGCGCGTCGGGCCCGGCGACGGCGTGCAGGCGGCCGTCGACGCGCCGAACCCAGGGCACGGAGCGGCCGTAGTCGAAGCGGATGGCCAGCTCCATCCGCATCGGCACCCGCCCCGACACTCCCTCGACCACGCGGACGACATCGGGGTCACGGGCGCGAGGTGGCATGAAGTCGACGACCCGGGCCGTGCCCTCGGGCGTCGTGAACCTGGTCTCCAGCACCAGCGAGTCGCCCCGGTACTGCCGCGCCGAGGCCAGCGCGCCGCCGGCTGGGCAAAGCTGCCAGCGGCCGTGGTCGCGGGTACCGAGCAGCGAGGCGAAGCACGCGCCCGAGTCGAACCGGGGCAGGCACAACCAGTCGATCGACCCGTCACGGCCGACGAGGGCCGCCGTCTGCGTGTCGCCGATCACCGCGTAGTCCTCGATCCTCATCGGCTCCTCACCTCACAGGGCGCGGACGCCGGTCCCACATCGGGCGGACCCGAGCAGGAATCGAAAGGACCAGCGATGCGTGGCGAGGCTTCATCACTCGAGCCGCCGTTGTTGCGCGGCGAGCGATCCCCGATCCTGGCGTCCGTCGTCCTGGGTGATGACGTCGGTCTACCGCAATGACCACCACCGCTGAAGCGCTTCGCGTCCTCGCCGTCGACGCCCCGGCGGCGCTCGTTGAGCTCGGGCTCGTGGCATCCGGGGGCGAAGCCACTTGGCACACCTGCAATGGGATACTGGGGGCATGAGGGGGCGGCTGGTGGCGACAGTCCTCCTCACGACGGCACTGGTCGGGTGCGCGGCGACGGCCCCCGCACCCCGAGGGGCGCCGCCCCCGTCGCCCCTCCCGACGAAGGCGCCGCTCCGGCCCGCCGCCGCGCCCTCCTCGGTCCCGGCCCCGCTCGCGCCGCCCTCCTTGGCCGCCGCCGTCGCCGTCCGCCTGTCCGACGCCCGCTTTGGCGGCACCACCGTTGGCCTGTCCGTGTGGATGGACGGCTACGGCGAGGTGGTGGCCCACAACGCCGACCTCGCCCTCACCCCGGCCTCCACGCAAAAGCTGTTCACCGCGGTGGCAGCGCTCGCCGCTCTCGGACCGGACGCCCACCTGCAGACGGCGGTTCGGGCTCACGGCGTGGTGACCGACGGGCTGCTCCACGGGGACCTGGTCCTCGTGGGCGGCGGCGACCCCTCGCTGCGCCGTGCGGGTGCCCATTCGCTCGACGTGCTGGCTGCGCAGGTGCGCGCCGCAGGGATCCGTCGGGTCACGGGCGATCTCGTCGGCGACGAGAGCCGGTACGACGAGGCGAGGACGGCGGCGGGGTGGTTCGACTGGCACGTCCCCGGGATCATCGGCCCCCTGTCGGCGCTGACGGTCGACGCCAACCGCCACCGCCGGGACGCCGACTACGTCGCCGATCCGGTGGTCGGCAACCTGCGGCTGTTCCGCGCCGCGCTCGCGGGTCAGGGGGTGGCGGTCGACGGGGGCGACGTCAACGGGCGGGCGGCGCCCGGAGGGACAGTGGTCGCCTCGCTCCGCTCTGCCCCGCTGGCGTCGCTGGTGGCCGACATGCTGACCCGTAGCGACAACCTGGCGGCGGAGCTGCTGCTGAAGGAGGTCGGCGTCCGCCGGCGAGGCGTCGGCTCCACCGCCGCCGGGGTCGATGCCGCGGCGGAGGCCCTCCGGGAGCTCGGCCTCTCGCTCCGGGGCACGGCCGCCGACGGATCGGGGTTGAGCCGCCACGACCGCCGGTCACCCAGGGAGTGGCGAAAGCTGCTGCAGGCCGCCGTCGCGCAGCCGTGGGGCCGGTTGTTCATGGCCGGGCTCCCGGTGGCAGGGCGCACCGGGACGCTGGCCAGCCGCTTCCGGGGCACGCGCCTCGAGGGGACCCTGCGGGCCAAGACGGGGAGGATCCTGGAGGGCCGGGCGCTGTCGGGCTACCTGACCACCGCGGGAGGTCGTGGCGTGGTGTTCTCGGTGGTCGTCAACGGCACGACGCCGTCGTCGCCGGTCGTCGGTGCCATCGACGACCTGGTGCAGGCGATCGCGGCCGACACCTCCTGAGTCGCGTCAGCGGAGAGTTCGGCGTCACAGCCGGCGCAGGGAACCTGCCGAGCGACGTGCGACATGTGCGGTATTCATGCTCGGCTCCTGCTCGAGAGCGAGATCGCGTAGTCGCCGCCCGCATCGGTCCACCAGGAAACAAGGTCCAGGCCGGCAACTTTCAGCTCATCGGCGACGCCTTGTCGGCGGAACTTGGCGCTGATCTCGGTACGAAGCTCCTCGCCGTCTTCGAACTCGACGCCAAGATCCAGTGCGGAGACCGTGACCAACTGGCGGCTCCTCGACCGAAGGCTCAGCTCGACCCACTCCTGTTCGGCATTCCAACGAGCCACGTGCTCGAAGGCGTCGGCGTTGAAGTCCGCGTCGACCTCGCGGTTCAATACCGCCAAGAGGTTGCGGGTGAACGCGGCGGTAACCCCGGCGGTGTCGTCGTAGGCCGCCACCAAGCGGCGCCGCTCCTTGACCAGGTCGGTGCCCAGCAGCAGACAGTCCCCCGGTCGCAGCGAGCCGGCCAACGCGCTGAGGAACAACGCCCGTTCAGCCGGCCGGAGGTTGCCGATGGTGCCTCCGAGAAAGGCGACGAGGCGCCGTCCCACCACCGGCACGCGGTCGAGGTGGTGGTCGAAGTCGCCGGCCACAGCGTGGACCTCGATCCCGGGGTACTCGGTGGCGACGGCCCCTGCTGAGCAGGCGAGCGTCTCTTGGCTGACATCGAAGGGGACGTACCGTTGGAGCTGGCCTGCCTCGCTCAGCGCATCGAGCAGGACCCGAGTCTTCTCCGACGTGCCGGAACCGAGCTCGACAAGTGTGTCGGCGCCGCTCAGGCTGGCAATGGACGCAGCGGTTGTAGCGAGGATCGCCCGTTCCCGTCGTGTTGGGTAGTACTCCGGGAGCCGGGTGATCTGATCGAAAAGCTGCGAACCCCGCTCGTCGTAGAGCCACTTGGCGGGAAGCCACTTTCTCCCGGCGGTAAGTCCCCGCCGCACGTCCTCGCACAACTCGGTGTACCGGTCGCCCGGGTCGCAACAGACCTCGACCCGCACGGACCCGCTGATCGTGCTCAGGTTGAGCGTGGTGACACCAGTGGGGGAGAGCTCGAAGGGCCTTGCCCGCCGCGAGCCGTGGGCACTGCTGTGGACCATGAGGCAGCCGTCTCCTCACGCGCCCTGGCCCAGGTTCTGCATCAGGCCACCGTCCATGACGTAGGTAGAGCCGGTGACGTAGTTGGCGTCGCTCGAGGCCAGAAAGACCGCGAGACGAGCGATCTCGGCCGGATCTGCGGCCCGTTTCAAAGGGATGCTCTGCACCTGCTTGTCCAACAAGGCCGGGTCGTCGATGGCCGGCTGGTTGAACGGCGTCAGCACCATTCCTGGAGCCAGATTGTTGACGTTGATCTTCAGGGGAGCGAGCTCCAGGGCCAGAGTGCTCGTGAGATTGCGAAGGGCCCCCTTCGAGCAGTCGTAGTCCGCGCCCCCCGCGTTGGGGATCTCCTGATGGACCGACGTGACGTTGATGATCTTGCCCCCGCCGCCCGCGGCCTTGCGATCCTCGATGAAGCGGCGACAACAGAAGAACGCCCCGTAGAGGTTGGTCCTAATGGCCTTGTCCCAGATCTCGGTCGAAAGCTCAGCCACCTCGGTGCCCGACGCGTCGACCCCTGCGTTGTTCATGAGGACATCGATGGCATCGAAGCGCCGCATCGCCTCGTCGAACATCCGGGCCACCTGGGCCTCGTCGCTGATGTCGGCCTGCACCAGTACGGCCACGCCTCCCGCCGCTTCCACCTCCTTGCAGGTGTCCTCGCCCCCGGCGCGGTCGTGCAGGTAGTGGACCACCACGCCGTCGGCTCCCTCTCTGGCGAACTCGATGGCCGTGGCCTGGCCGATGCCCGAATCGGAGCCGGTGATGAGTGCGACTTGGCCCGCCAGTCGTGGCTGTGTCATGTGATCTCCTTGGTTGTCGTGGATGGGTCGTGGCCGGATTTCGCCGCCTCGCTGATGCGCCAAGCGGCGTTGATGAGACCGACATGGGAGAAGGCCTGCGGGAAGTTCCCGAGGAGCTCGCCCTCTTTCGGGTCCGCCTCCTCGGAGAGCAGGCCGAGGTCATTGGCCACAGCACCGGCCCGCTCGAACCACGCTTCGGCCTCGTCCACCTCTCCGCCCAGGGCCAGGCACTCCGCCAGCCAGTACGTGCAGATGAGAAAGCCGAACGGGTCGCCGGCCCAGCGCCGGACGAGTCCGGTGTCGCCAAGCTCGCGCTCGACGGCTCTGATGGTCGACCACATCCGGTCATCGCGGGCCGGGAGAAACCCGACCAGGGCGAGCATGAGGACCGAGGCATCCAACTGCTCCGAGTCGAAGGCGCCGGTGTAGGCACCGGCCTCCTCGTTCCAACCTCGCTCATGGACCGCCGCCCGTACTGCGTCCCGAGCCGTGGCCCAGCGCTGAGCGGCTTCGCCCACTCGCAGCAGCGGAGCCAGCTTGACGGCGCGGTCGAGGGCCACCCAGCACATCACCTTCGATGAGAGGTAGTGACGAGGAGCGTCGCGGGACTCCCACATGCCGGCGTCGGGCTCCTCCCAGCCGGCTGCGGCCCGCTCGGCGAGGGTCACGAGAAGCCGGCGAGTCGGATCGCTCAAGTCTTCGAGGTTGTCCCGCAGCAGGTAGGCGGCGTCGAGGACCTCGCCCAGCACGTCGAGCTGCTTCTGTGCCCATGCCCCGTTCCCGACGCGGACCGGGCTGCTGTCAGCGAACCCCGGCAGATGCTCCAGGGCGTGCTCGGTGCAATCCCGCTCTCCCCCGACGCCGTACATGATCTGGATCAGCTCGGTCTCGATCACACCCGCCGATTTCGCCACCCAGTCGAGCACACGCTTGGGTTCGTCGGGGCAGGCGGCGATCCACAGGGACCGGACCGTGAGGCTGAGGTCGCGCAGCCACGCGAAGCGGTAGTCGAAGTTCAGATCGCCGCCGATGGTCTCGGGGAGGGACGTCGTTGCCGCGGCAATGACCGCTCCCGACGGCTGGAACGTGAGGCCCTGCAACACCAGCGAGCTGCGTCGTACCGCGTCGGGGTGACGTCCCGAGTAGCTCTGGTGGAGCGCCACCCAAGACTCCCAGGCCTTGACGGTGTCGTCGATGCTCGCGCCTTCGTCGGCTACCGACGAGGTGCCGTAGGACGGGGCATAGGAGAGCGCGAAGTCAACCGTCTCTCCTTCTGAAACGACGAAGATGGAGCGGGCCGAGCCCGGGCCGATGACCATGGAGGCGGTGGTGGAGAGGGACAGGCGCACAGGACCGCCCTCGGCAACCACGCCTCCAGGCTTGGTCGAGAAGTGGGGGACGGTGCGGCCGTACTCCGTTCGGGGTGCGAGCTCGGTTGTCATCGTGATGGAACCCCGACGACACTCCACCCGTCGCAGCAGCACGTGAGGGGAACGCAGACCGATGTCGTGGCCCCTGGCGCCGGCCTCCAGCCCGAGGGCGTCGGTGAGTGTGGCCTCGCCGCCGTCGGAGGAGAAGACGGTGCTGAGAACGAGGGTGTCACCCACGTACCGACGAGCCACCTCGAAGTCCCCCGTTGGGCACAGGGACCAGTGGCCAGCCTCGGGGCCCAGCACCTTCCCGAACACCGACGCCGAGTCGAAACGGGGCAGGCACCACCACTCGACGGTCCCGTCCCGTCCGACGAGGGCCGCTGAGTGGCAGTCGGAGAGGAAACCGTACTCGCCGATCGTGGACTGCCGGGTCAGGCGACGACCTCCAGAAGGCGGAGGCACCACCGAGAGGGACGCATTGCAGGCATGCCTACCCGGGCCCAGGCCCGGGGCCAACGCCTTTCGAGCACTTGTAGGGGTTCTGTAAGACGTTCAGGAGCGGCACGAATACGCTGACGAGAACGAAGCGGAGGGCAGCAATGAGGCTCCAGGTCCGTGGTGCGGGTGACCGACCCCCCGACACTGACCCCCGGGTTCTCCTGGTGGAGGACGAGGCGCACACCGCCGATGTGGTCGGCCGTCGACTGCGCCGTGAAGGCTTCAGGGTGCAGGTCACCGGCACGCCAGGCCAAGCCGGAGCCTGGATCGATGAGCTGTGGCCGGACCTGATGGTGCTCGATGCCTGGCCGGCGCCCAATGAGTGCAAGATCCTCCTGCAGCGGCTTCGCTCCTGGAGTCAGCTTCCCGTGATAATGATCAGTCCTCTCCGCGACAGCGCCGAGCGGATCTGGGGCTTGGCCCTTGGGGCCGACGACTTCATGGGCGGGCCCCTAGACGCCGACGAGCTGGCACTGCGGATCAGATCCCTCCTGCGACGCGCCGGCTGGAGCGCCACCCACGGACGGGAGGTCGTTGCCGCCGGTCCGTTGGTGCTGGACGACCAGATGCGTCGGGTGAGGGTGCGCGGCGCATGGGTGACCTTGACGGCCGTGGAGTTCGCCCTGTTGGCCTTCTTGGCTCGTAGCCCGCACCACGCCTTCCGGCGTGAGGAGCTGCTCGAGCAGGTATGGGGGTACACCGTGGGCGACGGAAGCACGGTCACTGTGCACGTGCGGCGGCTACGGGAGAAGATCGAGGTCGACCCCGCCCACCCGATGTTGATCACCACGGTGTGGGGCGTGGGCTACTGCTTCAAGCCGTAGGCGGAGCGGTCGCGGCCAACGCCCAGGCCGCGTTGATCAAGCCCACGTGGCTCAAGGCCTGAGGGAAGTTCCCCATCAGCTCGCCTGTGGCCGGATGGGCCTGTTCTGACAACAGGCCGAGATCATTTGCATAGGCGGTGGCCCGCTCGAACAACTCTACGGCCCGGTCACGCTGGGCACCCCCGGCGAGGCACTCCACCAGCCAGTAAGTACACAAGAGAAAGGCTCCCTCGCCGCCCTCGATGCCGTCGTCGCTGTAGCGGTAGAGCAGCCCGCACGGCGCGGCCAGGTCGCTGGCCACCCGCTCGATGGTGGCGGCCATGCGGGGCTCATCAACGGCGAGGAAGCCAGTTAGGGCCAGCATGAGTGACGACGCGTCCAGGGTGTCGCCGCCGAAGCACTGCGTGAACGAACCGAGCTCCTCGTTCCACCCGTGTTCCAGAATGGCGTCGCGAACTTCGTCACGCGACGCAGCCCAGTCCATGGCCCGCTCAGGTCGCCCCAGCCACTCGGCCAACTGGACGGCCCGGTCGAGGGCGACCCAGCACATCAGCTTGGAGTAGACGTGGTGGCGGGGAGCGGTCCGCTGTTCCCACATCCCGGCATCCGGCTCACCCCAGGCTCGGATGGCGGCGTCGGCCACCTCGGTCAGGAAATCGCGGGTGGCGGGGCTGGGCGGCCCGAACTGCTCCTGCACGCGGGCCACGGCGCCGAGCAGCTCACCGAAGACGTCGATCTGCACCTGGTTCCAGGCACCGTTGCCGACCCGAACAGGCCGGCTTTCACGCCACCCGCTGAGGTGCGGAAGCTCCCGTTCCGAGAGGTCGTGCTCACCTCCGACGCCGTACACGATCTGAAGGCCGTGTCGCGGGCTGAGCAAGCTGCCGGCCGTGTCGATGATCCAGTGCATGAATGCGTCGGCCTGCTCGGGGCAAGCCGCCACCCACAGGGCGCCCATGGTGAAGCTGGCGTCCCGGATCCACCCATGGCGGTAGTCCCAATTGCGACTGCCGCCGGCATCCTCGGGGAGCGAGGTGGTGGGAGCGGCGATGATGGCGCCGGTGGGCTGATAGGTGAGGCCTCGCAGCACCCGACCGCTGTGGTGGACGAGGTCCTGGGCCGGGCCGACGTAGCCCTGGTGCAGTGCCGACCACGACTGCCAGGCCTTGATGGTGTCGTCGAGGCGGCGGCGCGAGTACTTGGCCGACCAGGGCTGCGGCCTCGGTTGGTCGCGGCGCGAGTGGGCGAGGGCGAAGACGAGCCGATCCCCCTTCGCCAGGACCATGCGCCAGCGGGCCAGCCCGCCCTCGATCTCCGTCGGCTCCGGACCGCTGAGGACGAGGACATCGGCACCGCCCCGGGACACCACCCCGCCGTCGACGGCGATGAGGCGGGGGTGTACCAGGCCGTACTCGGGGCGAGGGCAGAACTCGGCCTCCATCTCGATGCTGCCCTGGACCGCCTCCACCTCCCGCACCAGCACGTGAGGCGCCCCCGACCCGATGTCATGGCCCTGTTCGTCGGCGTCGAAGACCAGGGCGTCGGTGAGCATGACCATGCCGGTGGGGGTGGCGAACTGGGTCTCGAGCACCAGCGTCCCGTCGCGGTAGCGCCGACGCACGTCGAACTCCCCGCTGGGGTGCATGGACCAGTGGCCCGCCTCAGGATCGAGGAGGCGGGCGAAGATGGCGGGGGAGTCGAATCGGGGGAAGCACAGCCAGTCGACGGAGCCCTCGCCGCTGACCAATGCGGCTGAGTGGCAGTCTGAGAGAAACCCGTAGTCGGCGATGGACCGGCCCGCCGGATCGGTCAACGATCTGTCTCGGATGAGAAGCGGTCCCAGGGCCAGGGGTTGTCGGCTCCGTAGCGCTGAATGGTGGGACCGGCGGGAGCCGGCATGGTGCCCAGGATGCCGCCCCCGACCCGGAGCATGAGGGCGGGAAAGAGGTTGACGAAGGGGTCATGGTTCAGACGGCCGGTGAGCTCATGTTCGGCGGTGAGTGCGCCTACGAGGCGGTCGTCGCCGACCAGCAAGGTGGAGAACACCGCAGCGGGCGGCATGACCAGGATGCGGCGCAAGCTAGCTGATACGGCGATGTCATCGAAGGGCAGGAACAGCCCCTCGGGGGCCAGCACCAGCGAGGCCCAGCCCGGCTTCCCAAGGGGATCGATGGCGCGCCCGTCGATCTTTGCTGCCGTCGGTGGATGATCGGCGTCGGGTGACCATGCGGCCAGGAAGCCGGCAGCGTCGCCGTTGCTGGTGAAAACCGCTGCAGTGGCCATCGTGCCGGCCGGAGGGTCGGGGCAGAGGGTGAACCACGCCCAGCTCATGGGGTCCCACCATCCGGTTCCCAATCGGCGCGGACGGCTTGACTGATGTCCCGAAAGTCCTGACGTAGCTCGTCGTTGGTGGGTCGGCCCCAGAACCAGTAGCCGTTGTAATTCGCATGAATGGTGAGGTCCGGGCGCAGGGTGAAGACCCTCGGCAGGTAGGGCCGATGCGCCGTGTCGGCTGACTCAACCAGGCCGAGTTGGTCGATCCAGCTTCGTTCGGCGTCGGACAGGAAGACCCAGCGGGCGCCGATGCCGGCTCGGAACGCAGCCTCCACCTCAGGGGGATCGATGCTCACCGACACCATGCGGATGTAGGCGACCTCCGCCTCTTCCTGGAGCCGCACGAGGCGATGGAAGAACGCCTGCTCCTTCGGGCACCACCAGCCGCGGTAGAACTGGAGGACGACGGGGTCGTCGGCCGCCAGTTGCGACAGCCGGCGCATGTTGCCGACGTGGTCGGGAAGCTCGATGTCGGGGAAAACGCGCCCCGGTTCAAGATTCCGGCTCACGAGGATCCTCCTTTCGTTTGGCCTCTCGGGTTCGTTCCGGGCGACTGACGGGTGCGTTCGCTCGTGACAGCTGGCTTCCCGTTGCTGATTCCCAGCCCGCAGTTGGCTCAGCAGCGTTCAAGCCCTTGTTCATGGTCTTGTAAGCGCACGAACCACATGCCGGCTCGGGTCTCGGGGTAACCGGTAGGGGTCGCCGCCGGAGGGCTTCCGCCGCTGAAGCAGGAGCGCCTTCGCTTGGGCGCGAGTCCGGCGCTCCTCCGAGCCCGATCCTCAACGCGAAGGAAGCCCAAATGACCGAAACCCCGACCGACCATCAGCCCGACCAGAGGCCAATTCACCTGCTCCAACCCATTGGTTGCCTCATCCGCCACGGGTTCGTGAGCACCCGGTTGCGGCGGGTTGCCTGATGGCGGCCTTTGATGTCATCGTGCTCGGGGCCGGGACCGCAGGTGAGTCGATCGCCAAGAACGTGGCCCAAGGCGGTCGCACCGTCGCCCTCGTCGAGTCGGGCCGGGTCGGTGGCGAGTGTCCCTACGTCGCGTGCATGCCCAGCAAGTCACTGCTCCGCTCTGCATCCGTGCGCCACCTGGCCACCAAGGCCGTCGAGCTCGGGGCGGCCACAAGCCCTGCGCTCGCCGACGACCCAGCCGCGGCGTTCGCCCGAGCGGCCGCCCGACGTGACAACATCGCTCACGACCGAGACGACAGCAAGACCGCGGCCGACGTCGAGAAGCAGGGCGTCACCCTCTTGAGGGGCAAGGGTCGGGTGGTCGCCGACGGTGTGGTAGCCGTGGGCGGCGCCCGCTACGGCTTCACCGACCTCGTCGTCGCGACGGGGAGCAGCCCCGTCCGGCCCCCGATCGAGGGCCTCGACACCGTCCCCACCTGGACCAGCGACGAGGCCTTGAGCTCGGGTGAGTACCCCGAATCGCTGCTCATCCTCGGCGGGGGCCCGATCGGCTGTGAGCTGGCCCAGGTCTACGCCCGCTTCGGTGTCGACGTCACCCTCATCGAATCCGCACCCCGGCTCGTGGTCAAGGAGGAGCCAACCATCACCTCGGTCCTGGCCGCAGTGCTGCGAGATGACGGAATAGAGCTGCGCCTCGAGGCCGAGGTCACCCGGGCTGAGGCCATCAGCGGCCGCGCCCGACTGCACCTGGCGGACGAAACCACATTGGACGGCGACCGTGTGCTGGTCGTGACCGGCCGCACCCCCAACGTGGACGACCTCGGTCTGGAGGTCCTCGGGATCGAGAGCGAAGCCACCGATCTGGCGACCGACGAGACCGGCCGTGTGCACGGCCATGAACACCTCTGGGCCGCCGGCGATGTCACGGGCGCCGCGCCCTACACTCACGCCGCCAACTACCAGGCCAGGGTCGTCACCACCAACCTGCTCGGCGGCTCCGTGACAATGGACAACCGAGCGATGCCCCGCGCCATCTACACGGACCCTCCCGTCGCTTCGGTCGGGATCGACGCGGCATCCGCACTCGATCAGGGCATCGAAACGGTCACCGCCAGCTTCGACCTGAGCGAGACCGCCCGTTCAGGCAGCGAAGGTGAACGGCGAGGCCGGCTCGTCTTGAGCGCTGATGCGAGCCGGCGCGTTCTGGTCGGGGCTGCCGCCGCGGGGCCCGGAGCCGACGAGTGGATCGGCGAAGCCGTTCTCGCCATCCGAGCCGGGATCCCCGTCTCCGTGCTCACCGACGTGGTTCATCCCTTCCCGACCTTCAGCGAGGCATACGAGCCCGCCCTCCGCGACCTGGCCCACCAACTCGAGGCCCGCAACGTTCCGGGGCCAGGCGCGGGGGCGGCGAGGTTCGGCATGGTCGGACTCGGCCGCATGGGCGAGGCCCTCGCCCTCCAGGCCGTCGAGAAGGGCATCGAGGTCGTCGGGTATGACCCGCAGAAGGATCCCGATCCGACCTCAGGCATCCTGCCCGCCGACTCCATCGCCTCCCTGGTGGAACAGCTGCCGGCCCCACGGATCGTCTTCGTGTCGGTGCCCCAGGGCGACCCGACCGAACAGGTCGTCCAAGGCGTGGGCGAGGTGATGGGCCCAGGCGATGTCATCGTGGAGGGCGGAAACGCCCACTGGCAGGACTCGGTCCGTCGCTTCGGTGAACTGGCGCAGCGTGGCATTCACTTCCTCGATTGCGGCACGAGCGGCGGCGTGGCCGGCGCTCGTCACGGTGCCTGCTTCATGGTCGGCGGCACCGACGAGGCCTTCTCCATCGTCGAGCCGATTCTCGATGCCCTGGCCACCGAGGAAGGCGTCCTCCACGTCGGGCCCACCGGGGCCGGCCACTTCGTGAAGCTGGTCCACAACATGATCGAGTTCGGCATGGTCCAATCCATCGGTGAGGGAGTGGAGCTGCTCAACAGCTCGAAGTACGAGCTTGACCTGGCATCGCTGTTCCACAACTGGAGCAACGGCTCGGTCATCCGCGGCTGGCTGGTCGAGCTGATGGAACAGGGCTTCAAGGACTACGGCGACCTCAGCCGCGTGCAGCCCTGCGTGGAGGACACCGGTGAGCAGGTCTGGGGCGTCCAGTTCGCCATGGACCACCAGGTGCCAATCCCGATGCTCTCCCAGGCGGTATGGGGCTTCTACCAGTCACGGGACCGCACGCAGGAATGGGAGAAGACGGTCTCGGTGCTCCGTCATCTCTACGGCGGCCACCCGCTCCAACAGGTATGACGGGTAGAAGGATCGACGACGGTGCACCTGTCCTGGCCGCTCGCGGGGCCGCGTCGGCGCTGGCGACGCCCTCTCGCTGAGCAGGCCGGTCGGCCCACTTCTGATAAGTCGGAGGCGGCATCCAGGGAGGTGCCTCTGACAGGCAGCTCCGCAAACTCCCAGGCCTGCAGTGCCGAGTAGGGCCGTTCGCAGAACTACCATGGGATCGATGGCGAAGATCGTGCGCGACCGGACCGCGCCGGGACGCCGGTTCACGGGCCTGCGACGCAGCTTTCTGGTGGCGGTGATGACAAGCGCCGTGCTCGTCGGCGGCGTTCCTGCCTCCCCGGCCGCGCTCTTCAGCGGCACTCCTGCCTCCCCGGCCGCGCTCGTCGACCCGGCGACGAGCTACGTGGCCCTAGGCGACTCCTACACCGCCGGCCCCGGGATCCCCTTCCAGAAGTTCCGCCCGGCCGGGTGTGCCCGCTCGGACCACAACTACCCGCATCTCCTCGGCCGCCGCCCCGGCATCCCCCGGCTCCGCGACGTCAGCTGCAGCGGCGCCCAGACGGTGCACCTGACGTCGCCACAGCGTGTTGCCGGCGGCGTCAACCCACCGCAGCTCGATGCCCTCGACGCCGGCACCAGGCTGGTCACCGTCGGCATCAGCGGCAACGACATCGGCTTCGCGGAGATCCTGAGGTACTGCTTCTCGCCGGTCCCGGTGGGGACGCCCTGCCAACGTCGGTACGTGGCCGGCGGCCAGGACCGCATCAGCGCCCGCATCGCGCAGACCGCCCCCCGGGTGGCCGCCGTCATCGCCGCCATCCACCGGCGCTCGCCGCGGGCCCGGGTGCTCGTCGTGGGCTACCCCTCCATCCTGCCCGACCGCGGGCCCGGGTGCTGGCCGGTCATGCCCGTGACAGCCGCCGACGTGCCCTACCTGCGGGCCAAGAACATCGAGCTCAACGCCATGCTGGCCAAGCAGGCGGCGGCCAACGGCGCCACCTTCGTCGACACGTACACCCCGAGCGTCGGCCACGACGCCTGCGCCCTGCCGGGGCGGCGATGGGTGGAGCCGGTCGTGCCCGTCTCCCCGGCCGCTCCCGTCCACCCCAACGCCGCCGGCATGGCGGGCATCGCCCGGGCGGTGCTGGCCACCGTCGGCGCGCCCTCGAGCGCTTCTGTTTCTCTTATCGCAACCCGCGCCTAGCGCCGCTTTCCTCGCGGCCGGCGTCTTCCTCGAGCGCCTGTGGAACCAGCTGGAGGCGGTCAGGAACAACCGGGTGACGGTGGTCAGCGACGACACCTGGATGACGGGGATCGGCATCGAGGGCGCCCATCTCATCCTGGACGACGTGGCCAAGGCGGCCGGCGTCGACCCCGAGCGGTAGGCGCCACTGGTACGGCTGCCGAGCCCCAAGGAACGACGCCGGACAGCGCCCCGCGCAGGTCACGCGTCGCGCCGTCGCCGTCGCCGGCACGGCCGGCAGGGCCGGCACGCCCGGCACGCCCGGCACGGCCGGCAGGGCCAGACGGTTCGTGCGGCACGCGGGGCGCCGAGCTCGGCTCTGCCGCCGTCGAGTCGAACCCGTCGGGCCGACGACTCGGTGCGACCTGAGGGACATGTCATCGGACGGTCTCAGCTGAAGGGGTAGACCTCGGGGAACACCCGGGCCAGCTCGGCGTCGCCGAGGAGCTCGAGGCGGCCCTCGTGGTCGGAGCCCCGCCCGAGCAACCAGGCCAGCAGTGCCGATTGCGGGCCGCGGACGGCGCAGTCGGCGCGCTCGTGTCGCTCGTCCACGGTCGTGCCGTTCGGGGTGCGTCGCACCAGCCACTCGCCCTCGCCGTCGGTGGCGTGCAGGTGCCACGACGCCTCCGGTCCCGTCACGCCCGCTGCCCGCCGGACCAGGCGGCCCGTCACGTAGGCCAGCATCGGGGCCACCGCCACCGGGGGCCAATGGCGGGGCCGGTAGTCGAGACCCAGGTCGGCGTGGTGGACCTCGACCTCCACGAGCCGGGAGACCGGCGCCTCGCTGGCCGGCATCTCCGTCCCCATGCTGTCGATGGACCGGGCCCAGGCTTCCGCCGGCATGGCCGCCCACGCCCGGGCCAGCCGCTCGCACGCTTCCTGGAGGTCGGCGACGGCCTCGGCCGCCGGACGGCGGGCGGCGGCCTCGATCTCGGCCGCCCGGCCCGCAGGCCCGCCGGAGTACTGAGGGACGAGCTCGCCGCGGGCCGCGCCCTCGGCCCGGCGCGTGTGCGAGTCGGCGTTGCGGGCGAGGTGGCCCAGCACGTGGCCGACGCTCCATCCCGGCAGCGCAGACGGGCCGGCGACGGCGTCGTCGCCCAGCCCGGCGGCGGTGGTGAGCAGGCGCTCGGTCGCCCCCGCCACCAGGGCGATGTCGCGGTCAGGACCCACGTCGCGCCGGCGTGTCAGCCCCGCCGGCGCCTCCCGGGTGTCCCGCCCGTCCTCGGTGCGCCCTACGCACGCTGCCAATCCTTCCAGACCGGGTCGTAGCCCGCCCCCCGGAGGGCGGCGGCCACCTCGCCCGGCGAGCGGTCGTCAGCCACCTCGAACTGAGGCTCGGCCCGCCCGCCGGCCCCACCGGCACCCCCGGCAGGGCTGTAGCCGCCCGGCTCGGTGGACGACCCTGCCGACAGGTGGGTGACCCCGAGGGGCAGGACCGCATCGCGGAACGCCGGCTCCTCCCGGGTCGAAACGACCATGCCCACGTCGGGCAGCAGCAGGCGCAGCGCGCACAGGAGTTGGACGAAGTCAGCGTCGCTCACCGTGTTGGCCGGCGAGAACCCGGCGGCGGGCCGTAGGCGGGGGAGCGACACGGTGAGCTCGCACCGCCACCACCGGCGCAGCAGTGCGTGGGCATGGGCAGCCAGCGCCACCGCCTCCGCCCGCCAGCCAGGGGCCAGCCCGAGCAGCGCGCCAATCCCCAGACGGCGCATGCCTGCCTCCGCCCCCCGGTCGGGTGCGGCCAGGCGCCAGTCGTAGTTGCGCTTCTTGCCCCGCAGGTGCACCTCGCCGTAGGTGCCCCGGTCGTAGGTCTCCTGGTAGACGACCAGGCCGTCACAACCGGCGTCCACCAGCCGGCGGTAGGTGGCGGTGTCCCACACCTGGACCTCCAGGGACAGCGACGGCACCACCGCCGCCAGGGCGGCCACACAGTCCACCAGGTAGTCCTTGCTGATGACGCGTGCGTGCTCGCCGGCCACGAGCAGCAGGTGGCGAAAGCCGCGGTCCACCAGCTCCCGGGCCTCGGCCAGCACCTCGGCCGGAGAGAGCGTGCGCCGGGCCACGTCGTTGCCGGCGGAGAACCCGCAGTAGGTGCAGGTCGAGACGCACTCGTTCGACAGGTAGAGCGGGGCGAAGAGGTGGACCGTGCGCCCGAAGCGTCGCACCGTCGCCTCGTGGGCCAGCCGCGCCATCTCCTCGATGCGGTGCGACGCCGCGGGGGAGAGGAGGGCGGCGAAGTCCTGTAGTCCACGCCGCGTCGCCTGCAAGGCCCGGTCCACATCAGCCGCGGTGGCGTGCGCGGCGGTGGCGCCGAGGGACGTCAGGTCGGTGGCGAGCAGATCGGCCGCGGCGGTACGCGCGGGCACGCCATCGGGTCGCGACTCGAGAACGACGGGGACGCCGGGCCCCGGCGCGCCGGCCGTACCGGGATCCGGCGCCTTCGCGCCGGGTCCCTCGCCAAGAAGGGAGGTCATGGGGCCAGGAAGCCGGTGAGGGGCGAGCTGGCCGCCGCCCCTGCCCGGGCCGGCGCCAGGCCGGCCAGCCAACCGCGCCGGCCTGCCTCCACGGCGAGCCGGAAGGCGCCGGCCATGGCCGCGGGGTCCCGGGCGGTGCCGATGGCGGTGTTGACCAGCACGGCGTCGGCACCGAGCTCCATGGCTTCTGCCGCCTGGCTGGGCGCCCCGATGCCGGCGTCGACGACAACGGGCACGAGGGCCTGCTCCACGATGATCTCGAGCGCCGCCTTCGTGCGCAGCCCCTGGTTGGAGCCGATCCACGAACCGAGGGGCATGACGGTCGCGCAGCCGACCTCCTCGAGACGCTTGCACAGCACCGGGTCGGCGTTGACATACGGCAGCACCACGAAGCCCTCTGCGCACAGCACCTCCGCCGCCTTCAGCGTCTCCACTGGGTCGGGCAGGAGGTAACGGGGGTCCGGGGTCACCTCCAGCTTGACCCATTCCGGCAGCTCCGCGGCCCGGGCCAGGCGGGCCAGGCGGACGGCTTCGCCGGCGTCGACCGCGCCGCTGGTGTTGGTGAGCAGCAGCACGTCGGGCGGGAGGGCGTCGAGGATGTCCTCGGCGGCGGTGGGGTCCACCCGGCGGAGGGCGACGGTGACCATCTCGGTGGCCGAGGCGGCGATGGCGCCCGCCAACGACTCGTTGGACGGGAACTTGCCGGTCCCGAGGAAGAGGCGGGAGGAGAACTCCCTCCCAGCGATGACGAGGGGATCCCGGTCCATCTTCTCGATAGCGTACCGGCAGTGCGCTACTGGACCGTCGAGGAGGCGCGGGCCTACCTGCCCCGCCTCCGCGAGCTGGTGGAGGTGGTCCGGCGGGCGGTGGCGCTGACCGCTGTCGCCCGTGGCAACGGCCGTGCCCAGGAGCCGGAGGGCGACGCCCGAAGGGCGGTGGCCGAACTGGAGGAAGGCGACATCATCGTCCGCGACCCCTCCACCGGGCTGGTGGACTTCCACGCCCTCGGGGCCGACGGGGTCGTCTACTACCTGTGCTACCGCCTCGACGAGGACGACGTTTCGTGGTGGCACCTGCCCGAAGAGGGCTTCCCGGGCCGCAAGCCGCTGCCCCGAGACGGGAGCTGACGCGACGTGAGCACGCGCAAGCTGATCATCGCCGCCCTGGTGCTGGGCATGGCCATCCTGCTCGCCTCGGCCATCCAGCTGCTCCTTGCCCGCTGACCGCGGCGTGACGTCGCGCCACCAGGCGCCGTACCGAGGTCGTCCAGACCGCCCGCTGGCTCGTAGAAGGGGGTGGCGGGTACCCACCTTGGTCCGCGCCGTCACACGAACATGGAGAGGGGCACGTCGTCTTGCACGCAACTGTGGGGTCTCGCCGAGTGAGGACCGCCCTCACGATCACGCTCGCTTCGGTGCT
Organism: Actinomycetota bacterium; assembly: GCA_002861595.1. GTDB lineage: Bacteria > Actinomycetota > Acidimicrobiia > Acidimicrobiales. The sequence continues at coordinate 11,087 of PJQG01000071.1, read as the reverse complement.
GGTGCTCGCCGGCCCGGCCGGCGCCGTGCACTGGCCGTTCTTCGGCGGTGACGCCGGGCGCTCCGGCTACCAGCCGGTGGACGAGGCCTCGGGCCCCATCGACTTCCTCTACAGCAGGACCGGCGCCGAGGATCGCAACATCGTCACCTCGATCATCACCTCGGCGGGCACGCCCGCCACGCAACGGGTCATCTACGGCACCGGTGACGGCGTCATCCAAATGCGGACCCTCCTCGACGGCGCACCGGTCGGGCCGGCCACGGGCATCGACGTCAGCAACCAGGAGAACGCCTTCGGCGACGGTCTCATCGGCAGCGTGACCTTCGGAGAGACCTCCACCCCCGCCGGCCTGGGCCAGGTCTTCGCCCCCCACAACGACGCCGAGGGCGTGAGCATCGCCCAGATCGACGAGACCACCGGCGCCCTCGTGCGGGACGTGCCCGTCGCCGCCGCCGCCGGCTACGAGATCAACAGCTCGGTGCTGCTCACCGGACCGGCCCCCGACACCGGCAACCGGGCCCTGTTCTTCGTGGCCCAGAACGCTGCGGGCGTCGAGGCCCTGTTCCGGGTGCCCCTCACCGCCGCCGGCACCAGCACCGGCACCATCGGTGCCGCCACCGTCACCCCCGACATCAACGCCACTCCCGAGGCCAGCCCCACCCTGGCCTTCCTCGGCAACCCCGCGGGTGCGGCCGACGCCGTCGCACCCTTCGTCGCCGTCGGCACCCTCGACGGCTTCGTCCGCACCTTCAACGCCGCCGACCTCGTGGCCGGGCCCTCCCTGCAGGTGGCCGGCGACGACGACGTGGTCATGACCCCGTCGGTGCCGGTCAGCGACAGCGGCATGCCTCCCGGAGCGCCGGGCAGCAACGCCACCCGGGCTCCCTTCCTGTACGTGGCCAGCACGGCCAACGCCCTCTTCGACAACCCCACCACCACCGTGCACCGCCTGGCCCAGGCCGGCAATGCGTCGAGCTTCACCGAGGTGAGCAGCGCCGCGCTGGCCGGCAGCGCCTCGCCGGCACTCGCGGTGAACCAGGAGGTGGTGGGCAACGTCCCCGAGGCCGTAGCCAGGGTCTTCGTGGCCACTGAGAACAACCTGTACGGGCTGAGCACCGACACCCTTGCCGTCACCGCCAGGCTGGTGCCGGGCGACGACCTCGAAGGGGGCCTCGACGGCTTCGGTCGCACGACGCCCGCGGCCAGCGGGGACCTCGTCTTCGTGGCCACGGACAACGGCGAGCAGCTCGTGCTGAACGCCGCCAACCTCCAGCCCGTCCCCGCCGGCGGCTTCACCGAGAACCCGGGCAACGACAGCTCGGTGTCCTCGATCGGCCAGCCCTCCATCACCCGCCGGTTCATCCAGTTCGCCAGCGACAAGGGGCTGTTCGTCTACCGGTTCCGCAGCGCAGCGCCGTTGCCGACCACGCCACCCCCGGCCGCCCAGAACGGCTACTGGCTGGTCGCCCGGGACGGGGGCGTCTTCGCCTTCGGCAGCGAGGCGCGCTTCTTCGGCTCCACCGGCAGCATCCGGCTGAACCAGCCCATGGTCGGCATGGCGGCCAGCCCCACCAACAACGGCTATTGGCTGGTCGCGGCCGACGGCGGCGTCTTCGCCTTCGGCGACGCTCAGTTCTTCGGATCCACGGGTTCGCTGAGGCTCAACCAGCCCGTCGTCGGCATGGCCGCCACGCCTTCGGGCAAGGGCTACTGGCTGGTCGCTGCTGACGGCGGCATCTTCGCCTTCGGTGACGCCCGCTTCCATGGCTCCACGGGCGGCCTGCGCCTCAACCGCCCCGTCGTGGGGATGGCCGCCACGGGCTCGGGCAACGGCTACTGGCTGGTGGCCTCCGACGGCGGCGTCTTCGCCTTCGGCGACGCCGCCTTCCGGGGCTCCACCGGTGCCATCCGGCTGAACCAGCCGATGGTCGGTATGGCGGCGCTGCCTTCGGGCACCGGCTACTGGCTGGTGGCTGCTGACGGCGGCATCTTCGCCTTCGGCGACGCCCGCTTCTTCGGCTCGACCGGCGCCCTCCGGCTGAACCGCCCGGTCGTGGGCATGGACCGGACCCGCTCCAACAACGGCTACTGGCTGGTCGCCTCCGACGGCGGCGTCTTCGCCTTCGGCGACGCTCGGTTCCTCGGCTCAACGGGCGCCATCCGGTTGAACCAGCTGATGGTGGGGATGGCCGCTCCGAGGTAGTCCCTCGGCGTCTGGAGTACGTGGCGTACCGGATTGGTACGCCATGTACTCCAGACACAGCCGGCTCCCGAAGGCGTCACACCCAGCTGCTGGACTGACGCCATGCTCGATCAGCGCATCGCCGAGCTCGCAAGCCGGCAGTACGGCTTGTTCTCCCGCCGCCAGATCCTGCAGCTCGGGGTCACCGAACGGATCATCCACCGCGGCCTCCAGTCCGGTCGGTGGCGGCAGCTCGCCCCGGGCGTCTACAGCCTCCCGGGCTTCCCCGCCACGTGGCGGCGGTCCTTGGGGCTGGGCCACTCGCCGTCGGGCCGGCGTCCGTGGTCACCCACGAGGCGGCGGCCGCTCTCCACGGCCTGATCCTGTTCCCGCCCGGGCCCGTCATGCTCACCGTCGTTCACGGCGATCACGAGCGCAAGAGCCGGCTGTGGCGTGTACACCGGTCCAGGGACCTGCGGCCCGCCCACGTCACCATCGTCGACGGCCTGCCCGTCTCCACCGTGCCGGGTACCTTCGTGGATCTCACTGCCGTCGCCGGGAAAGAGCGCGTGGTCCGATCGCTCGAGGACGCCCACCTGAGCTCGACCTGTCGGTTGGAGGAGGTGCAGGCGTTGTACGACGAGCTGCGCCGGCCGGGCAAGCCCGGCCGAAGCGACTCGGCCAGCTGCTCTCGTCCCGTGGGCCCGGCTACGTCCCGCCGGAGAGCGTGCTGGAGCGGCGCCTGCTGAAGGTTCTCAGGGACAGTCCGATCCCCCCTCCCGTTCGGCAGTTCGTGCTGCCGTGGCGGGAGCAGGTAGGCGAGCGGGTGGATCCGGCGTTTTCCCGACCACAGGATCATCGTGGAGGGCGACGGTCGGCGCTGGCACGCACGGATGGACCAGATGGCCACCGACCGCCGGCGCGACCGCGACGCCCTCAACCACGGCTGGCGGCCCTATCGGTTCGTGTGGGAGGAGATCACCAGGGAGCCGCAGATGGTGCGCGGCACCCTGCTGGATGCCCTGGCCCTCGCGGCCTGATCGTGTCTGAAGTACATGGCGTACCGGACCGGTACGCCATGTACTCCAGAAGTGGCGGGGTCGAAGGGGTGGAGGCGCCAGCGGGCGCGGCCGGCGGGTAGGAGGCGGCTAGGAGGCGGACGGCCGGCGGACGGCCGGCGGGCTAGGCCGGCCGAGGGGGCGAGGCCGGCGGTGGCGGCACCTGGAGGCCGTGCTTGGCGGCCAGGCTCGCCACCTTGGCGGCCAGGACGGCGGAGAAGCGGGGGTTGGTGTCGAGGACGACCCGGAGGTGGCGGGCGGCGACGTCCCGCTGGCCTCGGGCCTCGGCGATGGCGGCGGCGTGGAAGCGCAGGAGAGGGTCGCGGCTGCCGGTGGCCAGGGCCCGGCGGGCCTCGGGCCACGCCTCGTCGACCTTGCCGGCGGTGAACAGGGCCCAGGCCAGCGCATCGTGGCCCTGGATGCTGGGCCGCTCCTTGGCCGCCCGCCGGGCCTGCTCGACCGCCTCGGCCCCCGGCGAGCTGTCGGCTTCGAACAGGGCCAGCTCGAGGTCGACGTTCACGCCGTTGGCCCGGTAGAGCCGGGCGATGACGTCCACCAGGGCGTAGGCCTCTGTCGCTTCAGCCTTGCGGCCGGCGGCGGCCAGGGCATCCCCGTGGGCGATGGCGTGCTCAGCAGTGGGGAGCACCCGCACCACGTCAGCCAGCACTTCGGCGGCGGCAGCAGGCTCCCCCCTGGCCACCAGGGCCCGGGCCCGCCCCGCCTTGGCCAGGGCGTAGCCGGGGAAGGAGCGGTCGGCGGCCGCATAGCTGGCCTCGGCGCCGGCCACGTCGCCGGAGGTGAGCAGCAGGTTGCCCAGCTGCACCTCCACGAAGGCGACGTTCTCGCCCGATCCCGCCCCTGCCGTCGCCGCCTGGGTCATGGCCACGATGGCGCCGTCGAGGTCACCCCGCAGCTCTCGGGCGTAGGAGGCACGGGACAAGCTGGCCAGGTTGGGCTTGGCGTCGACCATGGCCTGGGTCGCTTCGAGAGCCTCGTCGTAGCGCCCCAGCTCGTTGAGGGCGTCGACCACCACGCCGAGGGCACTGGCGTTGCCCGGCGCCGCCTTCACGGCCCGGCGGCCCAGCTCCAGGGCGTCCTCGAACCGATGCTGGGCCAGCGCCAGCGCCCCTTGGGCGATGAGGACGCCGGCATCGTCCTTGCGCCCCTTGCCGGCCTCGTCGAGCAACGTGCCGGCCTTGACGTACAGGGTGGGGTCGCCCACCTCCCGGGCCTTCTGCAGGAAGGCCTGGGCCAGCGCCAAGCGGGCGCTGTCGTTGTCGACATTGGCCCGCAGGCGTTCCTGGGCCCGGGCGATGGCCTTGTCGGTGGGCGAGGCGCTGCCCGGGTCGACGGCCACGAACGGGCTCGAGGCCGCTTCGTCCCCGGCCCCACTCGTGCCACTGCCCCGGGAGCATCCCGGGGCAGTGGTGACGAGCAGGATGCCGATGGCGGCCGACGCCGCTCGGCGGTTCAACGTGTTCCTAGGGGTTGGTCGGGGGCTGGTTGTAGCCGGAGATGGGCGTGGGCACGTACGGGAAGTCGTCGAGGAGCGGCTGCTCGGTGTCGAACCCGACGCCGTCCTGCAGGGCGCTGTAGGGCACGCCGGGGCTTCCCGTCCCCGGGATGGGATTGGCCGGGTTCCCGTTGCCGAAGTCGGGGTGCAGGACGCCGGCGACGACCTGGATGGCGATGTCGACGACGTCGTCACCCAGTCGCCGTCCGTTGGGGAAGCCGTCGGCGTTGCCGCCGAGGAGCCCGTTGGGGCTCTCGGCCCCTTCGGTGACCGGGGTGGAGACGTTGAGGCGGAGCAGGTCGGCCGGCGGCAGGAGGTTGTCGCCCGTAAGCCCTTGGGCCTGGCCGGAGAGGATGGCCACGATGTCGGCGCGTGGCCCGTCCGGGGTGCGCCGCGTGCCATTGGCGTTGAACACCCCGGGGTACAGGACGGGGAGCAGGTCGGCCAGCTCGGGGTCCACGATGTGAGCCGCGAAGCCGTCGTCGGCGAGGTCGTCCTTGGGGTCACGCGAGTTCCAGCGGTCCTTCTCGCCCAGCGGGATCAGCACCTCGTTGACGAGGGGGAACCCGAGGCGGCTCACCTGGGTCCAGCGACCGGCGGTGCGGGGCACGCCGCCGGCCGGCGACAGGACCTTGACCCGCTGGCGGCTGGACGAGGCGTAGACGCCGATGACGCAGCTCTTGTCGTCCACGGTCTCATCGCTGGTTGCGCAGGCAGCGTTGGCACCGGGCGCCAGCACGCTGGTGATCGGCAGCTGGAGCACGATGCTGTGGACGTTCAGCATGTCCAGGCCGTCGACGCCGTCGGTGCTGCCCGGCGTCGGGATGAGGTGGTTGTCCTGGATGGGCCGGAGCGCCCCGAGGTCGAAGATCGATCCCAGGTCCACGAAGAAGGGGTCCTTGCGCTGGCCGGCGAAGACGTTTCCGCCGCCAGTGGTGGTGAGGTTCTGGACCGCGGGGGCGGCCAGCGCCGCTTCGTAGTTCGGGGTGGAGCGAGGGCCGATGTTCACGGGGGGCGTGGGGAGGTCGCTCTGCATGGTGGACGTGGCCCCGGCGAGGCGGCGCACCGAGTACACCTGGCGGATGTTCTGGTCGGGGTCGGCGTTGTTCGGCTGGTCGATCCGGCCGGTGTTGAAGAGGAAGGTGTCGGGGTTGTTGAGCGCGGTCCGGAAGCGGAACTGGTAGGTGATGTCGTCCACCACGTCCCCGTTGTTGTCGATGTGGATCTCGTAGAGGACGTCGTCGCCGAACCTTTGGAAGTTGGGACCAGAGGCGGGCTGTTCCAGGCCGATGTAGTTGGCCACGATGTTCACCATGGCGGGGTTGTCCTTGTCCCGGAACATGTAGACGTCGGTGTTGTCGGCCACCGGGTCCTGGCTGATGAGGGGTGCCTCCCGGTGGCTGGAGGCGGTGACGGGTGCACTGGAGAGGCCGATCGTGGCCAATGCGGCCACCGCCGTGCCTGCCGCTGCCAGCTTCGCTCGTACGCGCAACGCGGTCTTCCCTTCGCTCGTGGACGTCAAGGTTCGTAGACCCCGACCACCTTCCATACGGAGCCGATCGGAGCAAGGACGACGTGGAATGGCCGATCCACCGAGGAAATTGCCACCGTTCGGGCCCAGTCGAAGGTTTCGGGGCCGTACTGGGCGACCAGCGCCTGGGAGGCGAAGCCGGCGGGGAGCCGTGCTGGAGGGCCGGCCGTGGGGGTTGCCGGGCTCCGGCACAGGGTGGCGACGGCCGTCGCCATCCCGAAGAGCTCATCGACGCCCTGGAGGTCGGCGACCGCCTTCTGGTCACAGGCCTGCACGGCTCGAACCCACGCCAGGGCCGCCTCGGTCGCCCGCTCGGCTGGAGGGAACAGGGGCTTCACCGACGGCTCGGCCTCGAGCAGCCACCCGCCCCCCTCCTGGCGGGCCTTCCACACCTGGCGCTCCTCACCCGGGCGCAGGCCGACGAAGGGGTCGAGGCCGGGCTCGTGCTCGACGACCGCGGTGACGACGGCTCCCTTGGTGCCCTCGATCCGGAAGCCGGTGACGGCGGGGACCTCGCTGCGCCGGCGCGCCCACCGGGAGAGGTTCAGCTCCTTCCTGGCCGAGGCCGACAGGAGCCGGAAGGACGCAGCATGGTCGCCCATCTTCTCCGCGGTCAGCAGCGCGGTGAGGGCTTCCTCCGGCGAGCCCGCGGGGGCGGGGGCGGGGGCCGAGACGGCGCCGGTCCCGGTACGTGCCGTCGTGCTGGTGGAGCCCGACGTGACGCCATCACTGCCGCCACTGCAGGCGCCGGCCAGCAGGACGGCTGCGGCGAAGCCGAACGGTGCGGCCCGGAACCGCTTCCTGGCGGGCTGGCGAGCCACGGCGAGCAATATACGAACCTCGATGGGTCATCCGGATGAGCGGCGGCGGCGGACCACCACCGTGAGGTGTCGTCCTGCTGCGCTCCGCCTCGTCCTCACCTCTGCCGTCGTGACCCTGGTCGTCGTGGGCTGGGCAGGGGTGGCGGGCGCCCATCCGCTCGGGAACTTCACCGTGAACCGCTATGCCCGCGTCGAGGTCTCCGCCGGCGTCGTGCGCGTCCACTACGTGCTCGACGAGGCCGAGATCCCGGCCTTCCAGGACCGTGCTCAGCTGGCGGCCGGGAGGGCCGGCTTCGCCGCTCGGCGCGCCGGCGAGATCGCCGGCGGCCTGCGCCTGCTGATCGACGGTGAGCCGGTTGACCTCGTCCCCAGCCAGCGCCTCGTGTCCGAGCCGCCCGGGCAGGGAGGGCTGAAGACCCTTCGCCTGGCGGTGACCTACGCGGCGGCGCTTCCTCCCGGTCCGGGACCGGACGAGATTCGCCGAGGCTCGTTCCGGGACGAGAACCAGCCGGACCGCATCGGGTGGCGAGAGGTCTTGGTGGTGGCCCGAGGTGATGCCGAGATCCTGTCATCGGATGTCCCGGCCCGCGACGCCAGCGACGAGCTGCGCCGCTACCCGGCCGACCTCCTCCAGGCGCCGCTCGACCGCCGGTCCGCCGACTTCAGTTTCGTGCCCGGCCGGGTGGCGGTGCCTCCATCGCCCCTCACCGAGGCCGCCGCCGCGCCGCGTCGAGCAGGAGGTGGGTTCGCCGCCCTCGTCGGCCGCGGTGACGGCGGCGGTGTCGCCCTCGCCGGCGCGCTCGTCCTGGCCGTGGGCTTCGGGGCCGTCCACGCCCTCGCCCCCGGCCACGGCAAGACGGTCATGGCCGCCTACCTCGTCGGTACGCGCGGCCGGCCGCGCGACGCCGTGGCCCTGGGCACGATCGTGTCGCTCATGCACACGGCCAGCGTGCTGGCCCTGGCCCTGGTGCTGGCCCGCCTGGACCGATCGGTCGCCGCTGAAGATGTGTACCCGTGGCTGACGTTGGTGTCGGGCGTGGTCGTGACCGGCGTCGGCGTCGTGCTGTTGGCCAGGCGGTGGCGGTCGAGGGCTCCCGGCGGCGCCGGCGGGGCCGAGGTGGCCCACGACCACGGCCACCACGACCACGACGACGGGCACGACCATCACGACCATCACGGCCACGATCACGGCCACCACCTGGATCACGACCACGACCCGGACCACGACCTGGACCGCGGCCACGGCCACGGCCATGGCCACGGCCACGGCCATGGCCACGCCCTGCCGCCCGACGTGTCGCCGCTGTCGCGCCGGGGCCTGATCGCCCTGGGCGCGTCCGGCGGGTTGTTCCCGTCACCGTCGGCCGTCGTTGTGGTCATCAGCGCCTTCTCCCTCGACCGTGCCGGGCTGGGGCTGGCGCTCGTCGCCGCCTTCTCGGTCGGCCTCGCCGTCACGCTCACCGCCGTCGGCCTGGCGCTCGTCTACGGCCGGGCATTCGCCGAACGACGGGGATCGCGGCTGGCCATCGAGGTGCTCCCACTGCTGGGGGCCGCCGCCTTGGTCCTGGTCGGGCTCGTCGTCACCGGCCAGGGGGTACGTGGTGTCTGAACCCGGAAGGTGGCGACGGCGGTGGCCGGCAGCGGCGCTGGCCGCGGTGTTGGCGGCGTCGGTGCTGGTCATCGTCAGCAGCCGGGACGACGGCGACGGCTCCGGCTCGACGACATCCCGGGGTGCGGCCGCG
>PJQG01000071.1:0-2201 GCA_002861595.1 Actinomycetota bacterium | reverse complement strand
GGCACCGCGCCTGGTCCTGCGGCCGACGCCGGTGGTGGCGCCGCGCCTGCACCCGGCAGCGGCCCGGCCCCCGCCCCCGGTGCAGGCAACGGCACCGCAGCGGTCACCTCGACCACCGCCGCGCCCGACGTGTCGGGGAAGCAGTGGGTGCGGGTGGGCGAGCTCAAGGGCACGGGCAACGCCAGTTCGCGCGTGTTCCGCCTCGCCGGCATCGACACCCGCCTCGTCTACCGCAGCGAAGCCCCGTCCTTCGCCGCCTTCCTCGTCGACGAAGTCCAGGGAAGAGAAGCGACTGCGGGCTTCGCCGATCTCGAATGCGAACAGCCCTGTGCCGGCGAGATGCTCCTGGTCAACCAGCCCGGCTCCTATCACCTGGAGGTGCGCACGCCGGGCGGCCCGTACGAGGTCGCCATCGAGGAGTACCGCCGACCCGGTCGGTAGGCTCCGGGCCGATGGCCGAGCAGTTCGACGTGGTGGTGGTGGGCGGCGGCCCCGGTGGCTACGCCGCTGCGCTCTACGCCGCCGGCGCCGGCCTGTCGGTGGCGCTGGTGGAGAAGGACAAGGTGGGCGGCACCTGCCTGCACCGGGGTTGCATCCCGGCCAAGGAGTTCCTGGAGACGGCGTCGGTGTTCCGAACCGTGGCCGGCGCCAGGGAGTTCGGCGTGCAGGCCGAGCAGCCCGCCGTCGACTTCTCGGTCAGCCAGCAGCGCAAGCAGAGGGTCGTCAACCAGCTGTGGAAGGGCCTGCAGGGTCTGCTGAAGCGGCGCAGGGTGACGATGGTGGTGGGCACCGGCGAGCTGGTGGCCAACCGTCGCGTGCGGGTGAGCGACGGCACAGAGCTGGTCGGGCGCCATGTGGTGTTGGCCACCGGCTCGGCGCCCCGCACCCTTCCCGGCTTCGACGTCGACGGCCGCCTCGTGCTCACCTCCGACGAGATGCTGTCCCTGGACCGCCTGCCCGGATCGGCAGCGGTCATCGGCGGCGGCGCCATCGGGTGCGAGTTCGCCTCCCTTCTCAGCGACCTCGGCGTGCGTGTCACCATCCTCGAGGCCTTGCCCAAGCTCCTGCCCGGCTGCGACTCCGACGTGGTCGACGTGGTGGCCAAGTCCTTCGACAAGCGCGGCATCGACGTGCGCCTCGGCGTGAAGGTCACCGGCCACACGCCGATCGAGGGGGGCGGCACGGCGGTGGCCTTCGGCGAGGGCGAGCAGCTCAAGGTGGAGATGGTGGTGGTGTCGGTGGGGCGGCGCCCGCTCTCCGAAGGGCTGCTGGGCGACGGGACGGCCGTCGAGCTCGACGAGCGCGGCTTCGTGCGCGTCGACGAGTACGGTCGCACGGGCGAGCCCGGTGTCTTCGCCATCGGCGACGTCGTGGCCACGCCGCAGTTGGCCCACGTCGGGTTCGCGGAGGCCATCGTCGCCGTCAAGGCCATGCTGGGCCAGGAGCCCGTGCCGGTGGACTACATGCGGGTGCCGTGGTGCATCTACACCTATCCGGAGGTGGCCTTCGCCGGGCTGTCCGAGCAGGCGGCCCGGGAGGCGGGTTTCGACGTGGTGGCCAAGAAGGACGCCTTCGCCGGCAATGGGAGGGCGCTCATCCTGGGTGAGCCGGAAGGGCTGGTGAAGGTCATCGCCGAGCGCGGTCCGGGCGGGAGCGCCGGCCGCATCCTCGGCGTCCACATGGTCGGGCCGTGGGTCACCGAGCAGCTGGGGCAGGCCTACCTGGCCGTGAACTGGGAGGCCACGCCCGACGAGGTGGCCAATTACATCCAGCCGCATCCCACGCTCTCCGAGGTCTTCGGCGAGACGGTGCTGGCGCTGACCGGAAGAGGACTGCACCTGTGAGCGTCGAGATCGTCATGCCCCAGCTGGGCGAGACGGTCACCGAGGGCACGATCACCCGCTGGGCCAAGAAGGTGGGGGACCAGGTGGCGGAGGACGAGGTCCTCTTCGAGGTCTCCACCGACAAGGTGGATTCGGAGGTCCCGTCGCCGGCGGCGGGGGTCGTCACGGAGATACTCGTGCAGGAGGGCGAGACCGCGGACGTCGGCGTCCGGCTGGCCGTGATCAGCGACGGTGGGGGCGAGAAGCCCGAGCCCCGCGCCGAACAACCCGGCGTCACGCCGCAGGTCGACGGCGAGGACCAGGCACCTGCGGGTGACCGTGCTGCGGCGGCCCAGGCCGCAACGCCACCGCCCCCGC
>PJQG01000073.1 GCA_002861595.1 Actinomycetota bacterium | reverse complement strand
CCCGCCCGGCGCCGTCGTGACGATGGCGACCGCCGCCCGCCGTCGCCGCGCCGCCTCCGTCGCCGGGCTCGAGGAGCCGGCGGTCCTCCGCAGCTCGGACGGCGCCATCATCGCTCTGCCTGTCGACCGGTGGCAGGCCGAACCCAGTGCCGAGGAGTGCGCCGTGCTGGCCCTGGCCCGTGCTCCTGTTCTCGACGTCGGCTGTGGTCCGGGTCGCCATGTGCTCCACCTGGCCGCCAAGGGTGTGCTCGCCCTCGGCGTGGACGCCTCGCCGGCGGCGGTGCATCTGGCCCGCCAGACCGGTGCCCCCGTCCTGGAGCGGTCCATCTTCGGCCGGGTTCCCGGGGTGGGACGCTGGCGAACGGCCCTCCTGCTCGACGGCAACATCGGCATCGGCGGCCACCCCGTCGCCCTTCTGCGCCGCCTGGGCGCGCTGCTCGCCCCCGGTGGATCAGTACTGGTGGAGGTGCAGCCGTCCGGCACGGCGACGCGCGTCCTGAGGGCACGGGTCGAGCGGGGGGCGGAGTCCGGGCCGTGGTTCCGCTGGGCCGTGGTCGGCGCCGACGGGATGGCAGGCGTGGCCGAGTTGGCCGGCTTCTCCGTCGGCCCGGAGTGGTCGGAAGGAGGCAGATGGTTCGCCGCGCTCAGCCGCCGCTGAAGGCGGAGCCCTTTGCCAGCCCGCTCCACGACCGGCGGGTGGCAGCCTGGTTGGGACTGGCGCTGGGCGTGGCCTTCACCATCTGCTTCGTCACCGGGTTGATCTCGCATCTCATCCAGCAACCCCCGTCGTGGTTCGTGTGGCCGGCCCGTCCGGCCGGTCTCTACCGGGTGACCCAGGGCCTGCACGTGGCCACCGGCATCGCAACGGTTCCGCTGCTCCTGGCCAAGCTCTGGGCCGTCTACCCCCACCTTTGGACCTGGCCACCGGTGCGCAGCCTCGCCCATGCCGTCGAGCGCCTGAGCCTGGTGCCGCTGGTGGCGGGATCGCTGTTCATGCTGTTCTCCGGGGTGGCCAACATCACCCGCTGGTACCCCTGGAAGTTCAGCTTCACGGCCACGCACTACTGGGTGGCGTGGATCACCATGGGCGCCATCGTGGCCCATGTCGGGGCCAAGGCATCGGTCACGCGGGACGCGTTGCGCCGCCGGTCGCGGGAGGCGCGGGAGGCACCGGAGGCGCCGGCACGCCTCCCCGTCGCCGCCGAAGGGCTCACCCGCCGCGGGTTCCTGGCCACGACGGCCGCCGCGTCCGGCGTGCTCAGCCTGGTCACCCTGGGCCAGACGGTGCGGCCCCTCGACCGCCTCGGTCTTCTCGCCCCTCGCCGGCCCAAGGTCGGCCCCCAGGGGCTTCCCGTCAACAAGTCCGCCGCCGGCGCCAAGGTGCTCGAGTCAGCCCGGGACCCCGGCTACCGGCTGGTGGTGGAGGGGCGTGTGCCCAACAAGCTCAGCTTCACCCTCGACCAGCTACGGGCCCTGCCTCAGCACAAGGCCACCCTGCCCATCTCGTGCGTGGAGGGATGGAGCTCCACCGCCGACTGGAGCGGCGTGCGGGTGCGGGACCTGCTGGAGATGGCCGGGGCCCGGCCCGGCGTCACCGTTCGAGTGGAGTCGCTCCAGGCCAAGGGCGCCTACCGGAGCTCGAAGCTCAACCGCCTCCACGCCCACGACCCCGACACGCTCCTGGCCCTCGACCTCTTCGACGAGCCCCTCCACATCGATCACGGCTTTCCCGTCCGGCTGATCGCTCCCAACCGGCCCGGGGTCCTCCAGACCAAGTGGGTCCACCGCCTGGTGGTGCGATGACGGCGCCGCCACAGCCGCCCGCACCACGCGAGCACGGCAAGCTCTTCTGGGCGGGCGCCGCGGCGGGCTGGGCGGTCATGGCCACCGGCGTCGTCGGCCTCTTGTCCGAGTCGGCCAAGACGAAGCCGGCCAACGCCGTGCGCTGGGTCCTCGGCGCCGCCGTCGCCCATGACCTGCTCGTCGCCCCGGCCGTGATCCTGTTCGGTGTGCTGGTCGCCCGGGTGGTGCCCGCCGTCGCCAGGGGTATCGTGCAGTCCGCCCTCGTCGTGTCCGCCATGGTGGCGTTGTTCTCCTACCCCTTCGTGCGGGGATTCGGCCGCCTGGCTTCCAACCCGTCCATCCTTCCCCGCAACTACGCGAGCGGCCTCGCCGTCGTGCTCGCGGCCATCTGGGCCGTCGCCGCCGCCGCCCTCGCCGTGCGCCTCCGGAGGACCCGAGTCAAGCGAACGTAAGTTCTACTAGGCTCACCGCCCGTGGGCGCCACGCCGCTGCGCTGGAAGCTGGCCGAGGACGACGGCGGCCAGGGCGCGCTGTTCGCCGAGGAGGAGCTGGTCGACCGCCACATGGGCCGAGGCGAGTACCGAGGCCTCGAGTTCCTCCACGTGAACGCCAGGCGGATCATCAACGAGGTCCCCAAGGCCTCCCGCGTGCCCTTCCGCTACACGATCAACGCCTATCGAGGATGCAGCCATTCCTGCACTTATTGCTTCGCTCGCCCCACCCACGAGTACCTCGGGCTGAACATCGGGGAGGACTTCGACCGCAAGCTGGTCGTGAAGGTCAATGCCGTCGAGCGGCTGCGGGCGGAGCTGCGCTCGCCAAAGTGGGCCGGCGAGCACATCGCGATGGGAACCAACACCGACCCCTACCAGCGCTGCGAGGGCAAGTACCACCTCACACAGGGCATCGTCAGGGTACTGGGCGAGGCGTCCAACCCCTTCTCCATCCTCACCAAGTCGACCCTGATCCTCCGGGACCTCGAGCTGCTCCAGACTGCGGTCGGGCGCACCTCCGTGCACGCCAACTTCTCCATCGGCACGCTCGATGAGCCAGTGTGGAAGGCGACGGAGCCGGGCACGCCGCACCCGATGCGGCGGGTGGAGGCGGTGGCCAAGCTGAACGAGGCCGGCATCCCTTGCGGCGTGCTCGTCGCCCCGGTGCTCCCCGGCATGTCCGATGCACCCGAACAGCTGGAGGCGGTCGTCAATGCGTGCGTCGAGGCCGGCGCCACCAACGTGTCCGCCATCGCTCTGCACCTGCGCCCCGGCGTGCGCCAGCACTTCCTCGACTGGCTCGCGTCCAACCGGCCGGACCTGGTGGGTGACTACGAGCAACGGTTCCGGCGGGCCTACCAGCCGGCGAAGGACCAGGATGCCCTGGCCGTGCTCGTGCGAACGTTCGTGGCCCAGGCCAGGGGCCGATGGGCACCGCCTCGGCGAATCCGATCCGTCTCCAGGCCCAAACCTCGAGCCTCGCGATCGGCGCCGGCCCCGGCACCGGCCGAGGCGACCCAGCTCGGTTTCAGCCTCTAGGGCCGCTACGAACCGGCCTTCTTGGCGTTCTTGGCCTGCCGCTTTTCCTTCAGCGACTTGCCCTTCTTCTTCTCGTTCGGCTTCTGCGGCACTTTTCCGGGCATCCCACGAGGGTAGGTCAGTGGGTCGTCTTGTGTGGCGGCGAGCGCTTTGACGGCATAAACCGTCGAATGGCGACGGTTCTTGCCGTCAAAGCGCTCGCCATGTCGCCGCTACAGTGCGCGCCCGTGACGGTCCGTTGGCCGTTCAGAGCCGCCGGCGGCGCTCGCGGGGCCCCGAGAACCAGGGGCGAGCCGGGCTCGGCCAACGGCGCCTCGTCGTTCCACCTGCGCTGGCTCATGGAGGAGGATGCGCCGCTGTCCGAGGTGTCCGCTGTGCTCGAGGTCGTCGAGGCGCCCACCGTGGACCGCCTGTACTTCTGGGCCCTCCAGGTCTCCTTCGTGGGGGCCGGCGGCGAGGTGGGCGGCGCCCACGTCGGCTTGCAGTGGAACCGGTCCCACCCAGGGAACAGGGCGGTGAACTGGGGCGGCTACGGCGCCGGCGGCCAAGTCCTCTCCGGCTCCATCTCACCGCTCCCGAGCCGCCCCCACGACCCCAACACCCGCGACTATCCGTGGGCACCGCGCCAGCCGTACCGGCTCCGGGTCCATAGCGCACCCGGCGCTCCGGGAACCTGGCGTGGGGAGGTCACCGATCTCGTCACCGGCGAGGCGATCGCCATCCGCGACCTCTTCGCCGGCGGTGACCACCTGGCTCGTCCCCTCGTGTGGTCGGAGGTGTTCGCCCGCTGCGAGCACCCCTCGGTGACGGTTCGGTGGAGCGGGCTGGAGGCGATCAGCACCGGCGGCGAGCACCGCCGCCCGCGAGGCGTGGCCGTCAACTACGAGGCGGGGGCGGCAGGCGGCTGTGACAACACCACCTCCCGGGCTGACGGTGCCGACGCCGTGTTGCAGGTCACGAACACCGATCGCCAGGTGCCCCAGGGGTCGGTCCTGGCCCTGGCGGCGCGGACGTGAGCACGGCCGCTACCTCACCTCGAACCGTGAGCGGAAGCGGTTGATGCGGCGCAGGCGCCGGCGAGAGCCCTGACGGACGTCGGCGGACACCTCCACCAGGAGGAGGCCCGACCCGAGCGCGCCGGCCCGAGCGGAGAGTACGCCATGCGGCTCGCGACCGGCCCAGGCCACCGGGCCCCCGCCGAGCAGCGACGGCGGGCTGGAGGCCACGGTGACGCTCACCGGAGTGCGACGCGCCCCCTCGAGCTCCTCACCCACCAACTCGATCCTCCACGGGACTTCGAAGGAGGCACCGGGAGACGCCGAGACGGGCGAGCCCTCCGTGGCGTGGAGCCAGGTGTCGTCCAGCTCCACCGCCTTCACCAGCCCGGTCACCGGGTCCACCACGACGACCCGGTGGTTGTTGGTGTCAGCGACCACCAGGCGCCCGTCGGGGAGCGCGTCGAGGCCGTGAGGCTCGTCGAGACCTTCCACCGGGAGGGTTCGCAGCCGCCCGTCCTCCCATACCTGCAACACCGAGTTGAAGGTGTCGGCCACGTACACCAGCGCAGCGCCGTCGCCGGCCACGGCCAAAGGGTGCTCCAGCCCCTCGGCCACCAACGAGGTGACGTGCTGGTCGTCGGCGAGGAGACGCAGGGCCCCGGCTTCGGCGTCGACGAAGACGATGCCTCCTTCCATGCGGGCCACCCCGGAAGGCTGCGCCATCTCGGCTTTGGCTGCCGGCCCGTCGGCGGACCCGAAGGCTCCCGTCCCCGCCGCCACCCGGGCCCGGAACTCGCCGGGACGGATGCGCAGGATCCGGTGGCGCCCGGCCTCGGCCACGATCCATGACCCGTCCTTGTCGGCCACCAGGTCCCAGGGCGAGGACATGGCATCGGCGAGCACCTCTCCGCTGGCTCGGACCACCCGCCCGGCGGCGGTGTCGCAGACGACGAGGTCGCCCGCGCCGTCGAAGCGCACGCCTCGCGGGTGGGAGAACCCGGTGTGAGCCTCCAGCACCAGGCCCTCCAGCGTGCACACCAGCACCTGGTCGCAGCTCGTGTCGGAAATGGCCACACGCCGCCCGTCGGGCGAGACGGCCACCTTCGACGGGTAGGCCAGGGGCACGGGCAGCATCTCCCGGTGCACGACGACCGGCTCGGGGCGCAGCGACCCCTTGGCCTCGTGCTCGTCGAGGAGCGTGGACACCGTGCGCTCGAGGACGCGCTCGACCCCGTCGCCGACGAGAGTCTCCACGATGTGGCCCTCCGGGTCGACCACGACCAGCGTGGGCCAGGAGCTGACTCCGTAGGCCCCGGCCGTGGCCAGCTCCGGGTCGTCGAGCACGGGGTGAGCGACTCGGTGGCGGGCCACGGCCGACTCCACCGCGTCGTGGTCGGTCTCCCGGAGGTAGCCGGGGGAGTGCACGCCGACCACCACCAGCTCCTCGGCGAAGAGCCGCTCCAGTGGGCGCAGCTCCTCGATGACGGCCAGGCAGCCAACAGAGGAGAAGCGCAGGAAGTGGAGCACGACGACCCTGCCCCGGAGGTCGGCGAGCGAGAGCGGCTCGTCCACCCCGATCCACCCGCCCCGGCCCACCAGGTCGGGGGCGCGCACGGGAGGAGCCACGCCGGCGTTCTTACTGCACCCGCCCGACCCCGACCATGTCATGGCGGTAGATGCTGGCGTAGCGCACCGGCGTGCCGGTCTCCGACGCCTCCACCATGCGCCCGTCGCCGACGTAGATCCCCACGTGGTGGATGGGCTCGCCGTAGAAGACGAGGTCGCCGAGCTGGATCTGGTCGAGCGGGACGCGCGCCGTCGCCGTGAACTGGGCGCGCGACGAGTGGGGGAGCGACTTTCCGCCCTTGCGCCAGGCCCAGGACGTGAGCCCCGAGCAGTCGAAGCTGTCGGGCCCCGAAGCTCCCCATTCGTAGGGCTTGCCCAGCTGGCGCTCGGCCTCGGCCACGGCGGTCTCGGCGCCCGCTGTCGCTCCACCGCGAGGGCCGGTCGGGCGGGGAGCGGTGCCAGGTGCAGGCGAGACCGCCGGCGGCGCGCCCGGCACCGTGGCCGGCGTTGGTGTCGACGTCGGTGCGGCCGACGGCCGACGGGCCGCCTCCTCCC
>PJQG01000088.1 GCA_002861595.1 Actinomycetota bacterium | reverse complement strand
GGGCGGCGTCTGGGGAGCAGCGGGCGGCGTCTGGGGAGCAGCGGGCGGCGTCTGGGGAGCAGCGGGCGGCGTCTGGGGAGCAGCGGGCTCCTCGGTAGCCGACGGCGTCGCCGGTGCAGCCGGCGGCGCTTGCGGAGCGGCACCGCCCTCCTCGGGCGGCGGGACGCCGGTGGTACCCACCACGTCGGGCTCCGCCTCGGGCACAGCCTGGTCGACGACAGGGATCGGCTGGTCCGGGGACCCGCTCTGCGGAGAGCCCATCGCTTCGACGGGCGGAGGGGCGCCATGCAGGTCCGGCTCGGACGGCGATGCCGCCTGGTCGTCAGCCGGGGGAGCCGCGGGGGAGGTGTCGCGGGGAGTGTCGCTCACGGTGTTTGCACGCTACTCCTTGGTTTGGCCGCCCCAACAGGCGCGTCCGGCATGTGCCAAACTCTTGCCGGTGGTCGTCCCGCAAAGTTCTTTCACACAGTGCATTGACCACCTAGCTGTTGAACGTCTATTGTGACGTCACACTGAGAGGAAAGGGGTTTCTATGGACGCCGTGCTCACTGGCTGGTACATCGGGTTCATCATCGCCACGGTGGTGATCTCGGTCGTGGTGGTCCTGGTCGCGATCATCCTCGGGCTGGCCCGGCGCATCGCGACTCAGGCGGAAGCCATCGTGGTCGGGCTCGATGCCGGCCGCATCAACACCCTGCCACTGTGGCAGGTGGACAACATCAACGAGAGCTTGCGGCGCACCACCCGCTACGCCGAGCAGGCTCGTGTCGAACTCGGAGGTGGGCAGTAATGGACATGTCACTGTTGGCACTGCAGTCGGAGCACGTCACGTTCTGGTGGATCACCCTCGGCATGGGCCTTGTCGTGATCATCGCCGTGATCGTGCTGCTGTCGTTGCTCATCAGCTTCGTCGATGACATCGACGAGAACGTCAAGGACGTCTGGGATACCGCTACCCGGCTGGCCCAGAACACCTCGACGACCTGGATGCTGAACCAGTGCGCGGTGCGCACTGAAGAACTGGGTTCCGAGGTCGGGCGCCACGCCGAGCTGCTCGCCGCCATGGGAGGGAACCGCAGATGACGTTGCGCATTTTCCTGACGGTCCTCGAGATCGTGCTGTTCGTCGGCGTTCTCGGCTACTTCCTCAACAAGGTGGCCTGGCGCCTCAACAGCATCAGCCGGACCCTGGCCAAGGTCACCTTCGGTGTGCGAGCGGTCGAGACGATGTGCCTCGTCATCGGCCCGGCCACCGACCGCATCAATGGCAACCTCCAGGCGGCCGCCGGCGGTCTCGAGGACGTTATCGGGCGAGCGGAGCGGCTGGCGCGCTGATCCCGTGAGTGGCGGGATCCTGCCGCCGTACGGCGAGCCGGGTGGGACGCTCGGTGACGACGGCAGCGTGCTCGATGACTTTCTCGACGGGGAGCAGGCGAAGGCGGACCATCACTCCGCGGTGTTCCACGTCGAGGGCAACGTGCTGATGGCGCAGGCCGACATGGCCTGCGCCATTCGCTTGGGCCCAAGCAGCGTGCTGCTCCGCCTCGATCTTCCCGAGGACCTCGAAGTCGTGAAGCGGAGCGTCGAGGTGGCCATGGCAAAGGTGGGCATGACCAAGCTGGACGAGGAGACCAAGCTCGGCCCGGCGGTGGCCATCCAGCGCCTGGGGCTGCGCCTGTCGACCTGGGACCTGTGGGGCACCGACATCGACCGGGCGTTCAGCGAGTTGCGTACGGCTGCTGCCGGCGACCCCTGGGCCTGAGAGCCTCCCACGCCGGCGTGGAGGCGGTCATCTTCGATGTCGACGGCACCCTCGTCGACAGCGAGCGTCACGGCCACCGCGTGGCGTTCAACCTCGCCTTCGAGGCCTTCGGCCTTCCGTACCGCTGGGACGAGGAGGAGTACGGCCGACTCCTGCGTACGACGGGCGGGCAGCGTCGCATCGAGGGGTATCTCTCGGCGAAGGGGGTGGGCGAAGAGGAGCGAGCCGCGCTGGCGCCGGCTCTGCACGCGCGCAAGACGGCCATCACGACCGAGCTCATCGACGCGGGCGTGATCGAGCCTCGTGCCGGCGTTGTCCGGCTCCTCGGCGAGCTGAGCCAGGGGGGATGCCGTCTCGCCGTGGCCACCACGGGAAGTCGCACCTGGGTCGAGCGGGTGCTGGCCACCTCACTGGGCAGCTTCTTCTTCGAGGTGGTGGTGACGGGCGACGAGGTGACGGCGCGCAAGCCCGACCCCGAGGCGTTCGCCGTCGCCCTCGAACGCCTTGGGCTGCCTGCTCACCGAGCCGTCGCCGTGGAGGACTCGGCCGAGGGTTTGGTGTCGGCCAAGGGCGCCGGCCTCGCCTGTGTGGTGGTGGCCAACGGCTACACCGTCGACCACGACCTCGACGCCGCCGAGTTGGTGCTCGACGGGTTCGGGGAGCCGGGACAGCCGGCGACGGTCCTGGCCGACCGGGTCGAGAGCGGCTGTACGGGGATCGTCGACATGGCGACCTTGACGAGCGTGTGGGCTCGAGCGCGGTAAGACTGGTGCCCGTGCCGGAGCCGAGCGAGCGGCTGTTCGCCGTGACCACCCGCTCGCGGCTGAAGGGCCCGTGGCTGTTCCCGTCGATGATGGCCGCCAGCTTGAAGGTGCGGCGCCAGCTGAGGGCCGGCGGCGATGTCGTGCAGTGGGCCAGCATCGTCGCAGGGCCGTCGGAGTTCTGGACGATCACCATCTGGCGCACCCGCCACGACATGCACGAGTTCATGCGCAGCGGGGCGCACGACGAGGTGATGTGGAGCTTCTCGAAGCTGCTGCGCTCGTTCTGGCTGATGCGGTGGCGACCGGGGCCCTATGAGGTGGGCCGGTGGAAGGGCGTCACCATGGCTCAGTCGGAGCCGGCCTACGAGCGACCGCCGATGGACGCCCCCCAGGCCGATGCCCTCCAGAAGGCGCTCGACCACTTGCCCAAGCTCAAGGCGGCCACCGCCGCCGACGGTTCGGTGAGCTACGAGAGCACTCCGTATGCCCGCCGCCGGCGGGAGGAGGTGGGCGGTGCCGGGGGAGTTGTGATCCACGTCCGTACCTCGCCGCGCCAGACGATCGAGGTGGTGAGGGCGATGCGGGCGCTGCGCGCGGAGGCAGAGCGGGACCCGGACTTCCTGCGGGCCGTGGTCGGTGTCGGTCGTCCGGGGGAGGTGTACTTCCTCGGCATCTGGGCCGAGCGCGCCGGCGGCATGCGCCTGCTCGAGTCGGCGCGTTGCACTCAGCTGGAGCGCCGGTGGCCGGAGGGGTACTGGGCCAACGAGTGGATCCCGGAGAACGAGTTCGGCCACTGGGACGGCGTGCGACTTCGCCGCGCCCGCCAGCGCTACGCCATCCCCGTCCCGAAAGCGGCTCTCGACGCCGCCGAGTAGGCGCCACCAGCGGAACCTGTACCGGAGAGCGGCGCTCCCGCGCCGCTCTCCTCACCCAGTTGCGTTGGTGCGAGCCTTGTCGTCGGCGGTCGTCTCGACCTCGGTGTCGTCGGAGAAGACGCGGCTCTGCAGGATGTCCTCGGGCTCGATGCACATGAGGTCGGCCTTCCGCAGCTGGCGGCCGGCCTCGGAGACGATGCGCGAACTGCCGCCAGACCACGGCGTTCGACTTCATCGTCAACCGGCCGGCCAGCTGGACCCCGGAACGCTGCAGGAATGGCGCCATGGCCGCCTGCCACTCCGACGCGAGTGGCACCTCGTCGGGCGAGCGGGCGGGGAGCTCGTCCCGACGGCGCGCCTGATGCTCGAGAACCTGGGGACCGAGGGCGACTGAACACCGCTCGGTACAGGACCGAGAGAGGCAATGGCGCGAGGCCGGGCTGACTCCTAGGATCACTGGAGAACCCGTACGAGGAGGAGCACGTCAATGAGCGCCAACGATCTCACTGCTACTGCGCAGGCCATGGTGGCATCCGGCAAGGGGGTGCTGGCGGCGGACGAGAGCACCGCCACCATCGGCAAGCGCTTCGCCGCCCTCGGCATCGACTCCACCGAGGAGAACCGCCGGTCCTACCGCGACATGCTGCTCAGCACCGACAACCTGAGCGAGTTCGTCAGCGGCGTCATCCTCTACGACGAGACCATCCGCCAGTCCAGCTCCGACGGCACCCCCTTCCCCGAGATGCTCGCCCAGCGAGGCATCCTCCCGGGGATCAAGGTCGACACCGGCGCCAAGCCCCTGGCCAACGCTCCCGGTGAGCAGATCACCGAGGGACTCGACGGCCTGCGGGAGCGAGTGGCCGAATACGTCTCCCTCGGCGCCAAGTTCGCCAAGTGGCGGGCGGTGATCACGATCGGCGACGGCATCCCCAGCACGTACTGCATCAACGCCAACGCCCACGCCCTGGCCCGCTATGCGGCGTTGTGCCAGGAGGGCGGGCTCGTCCCGATCGTCGAGCCCGAGGTGCTGATGGACGCCGACAACACCATCGAGCGCTGCTTCGAGGTCACCGAGAGGACCCAGCGGGCCGTCTTCGCCGCGCTGGCCGAGCACCGGGTGCAGCTGGAGGGCATGATCCTCAAGCCGAACATGGTGATCTCCGGCAAGAAGTGCCCCGAGCAGGCCGGGGTGCAGCAGGTGGCGGAGATGACGCTGCAATGCCTGCGCCGCACCGTGCCCGCCGCCGTGCCCGGCATCGCCTTCCTCTCCGGTGGGCAGAGCGCGGAGGTCGCCACCGAGCACCTCAACGCCATGAACGCCATGGGGCCGCACCCGTGGCACCTGAGCTTCTCCTACGGCAGGGCCCTACAGGACCCGGCCCTCAAGGCCTGGAAGGGCGAGGCGGCCAACGCCGAGGCCGGCCAGTCGGCGCTGTACCACCGGTCGCGCTGCAACAGCCTGGCCAGCACCGGCGGCTACTCGCGGGAGCTGGAGACCGCCGGCGCCTGAGCCGGCATTCCTGCCGGTCCCCCGGCGGCTTTGGACGCCGCCGGGGCCGGGGGAATAGGCTGGTCGGACCATGTCTGCCGCCCAGCTCAGCGTCACCGCCTCGCTGTTGGCCGCCGAAGAGAGCGAGGCCGCCTAAGTGCCCGACAAGCAGATGTCCATCCAGAAGGCGCTGCAGCGTGACAACGGCAAGGGGCGGCTCCGCCCCGCCATGCTGGCCATCGCCGGCGACAGTGCCGCGGGCAAGACCACGCTCACCAAGGGCCTGGTGGAGGCGCTCGGCCACGACCTGAGCACCTCGATCTGCACGGACCATTACCACCGCTACGACCGCCAGGAGCGCAAGGAAAAGCCGTTCACCCCACTCCATCCCGACTGCAACTACGTCGAGATCATGGAGCAGCACCTCCAGCTGATCGCAATGGGCCAGCCCATCCTGCAGCCCATCTACAACCACCACGACGGCACCCTCGGCCGGCCGGTCCTGGTCGAGCCCGAGGACTACGTCATCATCGAGGGCCTCATCCCCATCCATTCGAGGCTGGCGCGAGCCTGCTTCGACATCACGGTGTACCTCGATCCGCCCGAGCCTCTCCGGTACAGCTGGAAGATCAAGCGCGACACCACCAAGCGGGGCTACACCGAGGAGCAGGTCCGGGCCGAGCTGGACAAGCGAGAGCCGGAATCGGCGGAGTTCATCCGCCCGCAGCGCGCCCATGCCGACATCGTGGTGCAGTTCGCGCCCATCGAGGAGCGGGGCGAGTCGCTCAACGACCCGCTGAGCGCCACGCTGCTGCTGCGCCCCACCGCTCCCCATCCCGATCTCGCCTCCGTCCTCACCGACGACACCCGCGAAGCCATCCACCTGAAGCTGTCACGCGACGAGGACGGCAAGCCGGTGGACGCCGTGCACATCCACGCGTACGCCGATCCCGGGGTCACCCAGAAGGTCAAGGAGGCCATCTGGGAGAGCCTCGGCGTGGACGAGCCCTTCCCCGCGTCGCTCGGCCAGGTGGAGCCCGGTGTGGTGAGCGAGCCCCTCGCCCTCAGCCAGCTGCTGCTCCTCTACCACCTCATCCAGGCCCGCCAGAAGTGAGCGGGGCGCGCCAGCTTCAGGAGACCGCCTTCTTGATGTACTCGCGCGTCTTCGCGTCCAGCTGTTCCTCGTTCATGTCGTAGATGCGACGCGGGAGCCTGTGGGTCGCGTCGGCTCGGGTCTCCTCCAACGGGTGTGCCTCCTGGGATCCGGCTGGTTCGTACTCCTTGAAGTCGCGGTAGAAGTTCCAGAACGTCTTTTCGCCTGGGCCAAGACCGCGTAGGTCGCCACGCACGTCAGCGGTTCCCTCCCCGTCCTCGACAGCATGCCGGGCGGGGCCGGCGTCGGCAGTGGCCAGCGCGATCAAGGCGGTGGAGTCAGCGCTGCCGACGGCGCGAGTCGTGCACATCCATGGCGAGCGAGACATCGCCGCCGCGAGCTGACGAGAAGGCGTTCGGCGTTACTCGGCCGCCTTCTCGGCCGCTCCGCGCGGCCGCTCCGCGGAAGGTCAAGATGGCGGTTCGCCGCAGGTTCGAGAGGTCGCTCTAGCTAGGCCGCACCCATGCCCACGATGGGCTGGTTGAGGGCCAGCGCCCCGGTGGAGCCGAGGAAGGCGGCGTCGCCGAAGGCGAAC
>PJQG01000038.1 GCA_002861595.1 Actinomycetota bacterium | reverse complement strand
GGCGGGCGCAGGTGCCGGCGCCGTTGCCGCCACCAGCGCCGTCGGCGGCACCGCTTCGCTGGCCGTCGCCTCCGTGGCCCTGCTCGCCGCCGGCCTGATCGGCGTGCGCACCGTCGACCCCTCCAGCGGCAACAGGCCGTCGAAGGCGCCCCAAGTGGCCACGCCCGCGCTGGCGGCGCCCGTACCCCAGGGGACCGACGGGCTCGTTCCCGTCGCGCTGGTCGACGACCCGGTGGCCGGCGTGGAGGTCCCCGCGCCCGGCCGCATCCCGCGCCTCGCCGCCGGTCCCCACACCAGCGCGGTGAGCGCTCCCGACCTCGCCCCCCCCACCCCCACCGCCAGCGCACCGGAGGCCATCTCGATGATGGACCCGGTGGCGCAGCTCGGGATCTGGGTGCCCGGGCCGGTGGCCGTGGCGCTCGCCCTCGGTGAGTCGACCACGGTGTGCCCCGGCGTCCAGATGGGCACCGTCGAGCTGGGCTGCGTCCCCGACGAACCAGCCGGCGGCACCGGCGTCACCGTGAGCACCGGTGGCACGGCTGTGCCCGAGAACGAGATCACCGTCCCCCTGAGGACGGGTGGCAAGGCGGTGCCCGAAACCGAGGGCACCACCGCCGTGCCGACGCGCACGCGGGTGCCGGCGCCCACCGTGAGCGGGCGCTCGTCGGTGGGTTCCGACGCCGTGCCCGGCCCGGCGGCCCGAACCCGCTAGCCCGAACCCGCCGGCCGGCGATCAGTGCTTGCGCCGCAGAAGGCCGCGGCCCGTCAGAGCGGCCGGACGCTCGCGGCCTGAAGCCCCTTGGGGCCGTCCTGCACCTCGAACTCGACCTGCTGGCCCTCTTCGAGGCTGCGATACCCGTTCGACTGGATGGCGCTGAAGTGCACGAACACATCCGCTCCCTCGGACTGGGAGATGAACCCGTAGCCCTTCTCGGCGTTGAACCACTTCACTGTTCCGGTCGCCACCTGGCGATCCTCCTTTTTTGTGTCTGATGCTTCTCGAGGAGAATGCGTTCCCCGCGACTGCGTCGCCATCGTCCTGCAGGTTCTCCCCGCCCGAAAACTAGCAGCGATTCCCGGCGACGTCACCGGTGGATCCTGGTGCCCTCCGTGCTGTCCTGCACCGTCCAGCCCCGTGCCTCCAACTCGCGGCGGAGGACGTCGGCCCGGGTGTAGTCGCGAGCGGCCCGGGCTGCGTCGCGTTCGTCCACCAGGCGGGCGGCCTCGTCATCGATGTCGAGGTCGGGGCCGCGGGGCTCCAGCCCCACCGCTCTCCCGATCTCCAGCACCGCCGCTGCCGCCGGGCCCGCGGTCTCGTCTTCACCACGATCAAGGGCGGCGTTGGCCCGGGTCAAGAGGTCGAAGAGCAGGGCCATGGCCGCCGGCGTGCTCAGGTCGTCGTCCATGAGCTCCGCGAAGCGCTCCAAGGCCCCAGGGTCGGGCGGAGCCGGAGCTTCGCCGCGGAGCTCCACCCTGCGGGCCAGCTCGTCGAAGCGGGCCAGGCTGCGCTCGGCCCGCTCGATGGTGGCCGGGCCCACCTCCAGCGGCGAGCGGTAGTGAGACTGGAGCACGAGCAGGCGGTAGGCCCGGGGATCGGTCTTGGCCAGCAGGTCGGTGAGGCTGGTGTAGTTGCCGAGCGACTTGGACATCTTCTCCCCACCCGGCGCCACGACGTGGCCGCTGTGGGCCCAGCGCCGGGCGAAGGGCCGGCCCAGGGCGACGGCCTGGGCCCGCTCGTTCTCGTGGTGCGGAAAGGCCAGCTCGATGCCGCCGCCGTGCAGGTCGAAGTCCTCGCCCAGCAGGTCGAGGGCCATGACGACGCACTCGGTGTGCCAACCGGGACGGCCCGGTCCCCACGGCGAGGGCCACTCGGGCTCGCCGGGCTTGGCGTTCTTCCACAGGGCGAAGTCGATCGGCGAGCGCTTCTCCTCCACGACCTCGACCCGCTCGCCGGCCCGCAGCGACTCGAGTGACTGGCGGGCCAGCAGCCCGTAGCCAGGGACCTGCTCGGCGTTGAAGTAGACGCCGTCGGTGGTGGCGTAGGCCACGCCGGCGTCGACCAGCCGGGCGATGAGCGCCACCATGTCGTCGACGTAGGCGGTGGCGTGGGGATCGGCGTCGGGGCGGCGCACGCCCAGCGCGTCCATGGCCCGGTACCACGCCTGTTCGTACTGCTGGGCCACCTCGGCCGCGGGGCGGCCCTCACGGTTGGCCCGGTCGATGATCTTGTCGTCGATGTCGGTGATGTTGGACACGAAGCGCACCTGCAGGCCCCGCCACTCGAGGTAGCGGCGCACCACGTCCCACACCAGGGTGAAGCGACCGTGGCCGAGGTGGGGCTCGTCGTAGACGGTGGGCCCGCACACGTACATCGAGACGTGCCCGGGCGTTCGCAGCGGGAGCTCGGCGACCCGGCCCAGTGCAGTGTCGTGGAGGTGGAGCACCCGGGTACGGTAACCGGACCATGCCGGCCGCCGTCCCTGAGAAACCGTCGCTCGACGGTCTCGAGCAGCGGTGGGCACGGCGGTGGGAGGTCGCCGGCACCTACCGCTTCGACCGCGCCGTGGAACGGGGGGAGGTGTTCTCCATCGACACGCCACCCCCCACGGTCAGCGGCTCGCTCCACGTGGGCCACGTGTTCTCCTACACCCACACCGACACCGTGGCCCGCTTCTGGCGCATGCGGGGCAAGGCCGTCTACTACCCGATGGGCTGGGACGACAACGGCCTTCCCACCGAGCGGCGGGTGCAGAACTCCTATGGCGTGCGCTGCGACCCGTCCTTGGCGTACGAGGCGGGGCTCTCGCCACCGGGGCCTGATGCCAAGCCCCCGGTGCCGGTGTCTCGGGCGAACTTCGTGGAGCTGTGCCACCGGCGCACGGCCGAGGACGAAGGAGCCTTCGAGGAGCTGTTCCGCCACCTCGGGCTCTCCGTCGACTGGAGCACGATCTACACCACCATCGGGGAGAAGGCGCGGCGGATCTCCCAGCTGTCGTTCCTCCGCTTGTTCGACGAGGGACTTGCGGAACAGCGCTGGGCCCCGACGCTGTGGGACGTCGACTTCCAGACGGCGGTGGCCCAGGCCGAGCTGGAGGACCGCGAGACGCCGGGCGCCTACCACCGCCTGCGCTTCGACGACATCGAGATCGAGACCACCCGCCCCGAGCTGCTCCCGGCGTGTGTGGCCCTGGTGGCCCATCCCGACGACGCCCGCTTCGCGGCTCGTTTCGCCACCACGGTGCGCACGCCGCTGTTCGGCGTGGAGGTCCCCGTCGTGGCCCACGAGTTGGCCGACCCGGAGAAGGGCTCGGGCATCGCCATGATCTGCACGTTCGGCGACGTCACCGACGTCATCTGGTGGCGGGAGCTGAAGCTGCCGGTTCGGTCCATGGTGGGGCGCGACGGGCGGGTGCCGGCCGATCCCCCCCATGGCGTGGCCGGCGACGGCCCGTGGGCGGAGCTGGCGGGCAAGACGCTCAAGCAGGCCCGGGCCCGCATCGTCGAGCTGCTGGCGGCTTCCGGCGACATGGTGGGCGAGCCCCGGCCCATCACCCATTCCGTGAAGTTCTTCGAGAAGGGCGACCGGCCGCTGGAGATCGTCACCAGCCGCCAGTGGTTCATCAAGGTGCTCGACCGCATCAAGGTGCTCAAGGAGCGGGGCTCGGAGCTGGCTTGGCACCCGCCCTACATGGAGGCGCGCTACCAGAACTGGGCGGACCACCTGAACACCGACTGGCTCATCAGCCGCCAGCGCTTCTTCGGCGTGCCCATCCCGCTGTGGTACCCCGTGGGCGACGACGGCGAGCCCGACTACAGCCGGCCCATCCGTCCCGACGACGCGGCCCTGCCCGTCGACCCCTCCACCGACGTCCCGCCCGGGTACACCGAGGACCGACGGGACCAACCTGGCGGGTTCAGCGCCGAGCCCGATGTCATGGACACCTGGGCCACCTCCTCGCTCACCCCCCAGATCGCCTGCGGGTGGGAGGTCGACGACGACCTGTTCGCCCGCACCTTTCCCATGGACCTGCGGCCCCAGGCCCACGACATCATCCGCACCTGGCTGTTCTCCACCGTCGTGCGCTCGGAGCTGCAGCACCGGTCGCTGCCGTGGACCGACGCCGCCATCTCCGGGTGGGTGCTCGACCCCGACCGCAAGAAGATGTCCAAGTCCAAGGGCAACGTCGTCACCCCGCTCCCCCTGCTGGAGCAGTACGGCTCCGACGCCGTGCGCTACTGGGCGGCCAGCGGCCGCCCCGGCACCGACACCGCCTTCGACGAGAAGCAGATGGTCAACGGCCGCAAGCTGGCCACCAAGGTCCTCAACGCCTCCAAGTTCGTGCTCGGCGTGCCGGGTGCCGACGGGTCGACGAGGGCGACGGCGCCGCTCGACCTCTCGTTGCTGGGGCGCCTGGCCGGCGTGGTCGGCGAGGCCACCGCCGCCTTCGAGGGCTACGACTACGCCCGGGCCCTGGAGCGCACCGAGGCTTTCTTCTGGGACTTCTGCAACGACTACCTGGAGCTGGTGAAGAACCGCGCCTACGCCGGCGGCCACGACGGCGCTTCGGCCAGCGACTCGTTGCGCCGCTCCCTGTCGGTCCTGCTGCGGCTGTTCGCCCCCTTCCTGCCCTTCGTCACCGAGGAGGTGTGGTCGTGGTGGCAGGAGGGCTCCGTGCACCGGGCCCCCTGGCCGTCGGCCGGCGATGTGGAGGCTGGCGCCGGCGCCGGCGAGCCGCTCGTGCTGGAGACGGCCGCCGGCGTCCTCGGCCACGTGCGCAAGGCCAAGAGCGAGGCCAAGCTCTCCCAGCGGGCGGAGGTGGAGCGCGTCGTGGTGCGCGACACGGCCGAGCGGCTGGCCGCCCTCCGCCTGGCCGAGGCCGACGTGCGGGCCGCCGGTTCCATCGCCGACCTCGTGCTCGACGAGGGCGCCGAGGCGTCCGTAGCCGTCACCCTCGCTCCCCCCGCCTGACCCCGGGCGCACCTCTCTGGAGTACAGACGGAGGCGGCTCAGGTGCCGGCGGCGTCGCGGATGTGGTCGGGGTCGGCGATGCCGACGAGGCGGCCATCGGAGGTGGTCACGACGACACGTGCCACCTTCTTCCCCTCGAGCCGTGGGGCCGTCTCCGCGGCCGTGAGGTTGGGCCGGTAGGTGCTCGGGCCCTCCCGCATGACCTCGGCCACCGGTCGCTCCCCGTCGTCGCCGAGGTCCACGGCGCGGACCAGCCCGAGCACCACCCGCTCGTCGTTGACCACGGCGGCGGCCTCGTGATCCCCGAGGCGAGAGCGCACCGTGGCCACCGTCTCGGCAAGCCCGCACGTGAGCACGTCGGAGCGGGCCAGCTGCCCGAGGCGGGTTGCGGTGGCGGCCCGGCCCTCGACGGGCAGGCCCGCCGCCGCCCAGTCCGCCTTGCCGCCCACGTAGTCGTAGACGTCGGTGAAGCCGAGGCTCTCGAGCCGCCACGCGGCTCGCGGGCTCATGTCTCAGGCGCTGTCGTAGCAGTACACGGTCACGGGCCGGTCGCGGTGGAGCTCGGCCGGCGCCTTCTGTGCCAGCTCCCGGAGGGGGATGCCGACGGCGCCGGCCAGGTGCTCCTCCTCGAACTCCTCGGCCGGCAGCACCTCGACGAGCTGGGCCCCGCCGGCGAGCAGGCGGAGCACATCATGGCGATCGATCTCGGTCGGCATCCTCTGGTCCTACCCCACGGGTGCCGACAAAGCCACGAGAATGGGGGGCGATGCTCGCCCTGCTGAGGCGCCGGCCGGCCTTCCGCCGGCTGTTCGCGGCCCACGCCGTCTCCCGCGCCGGCGACGCCTTCAACACCGTGGCGCTCGTGGTCCTGGTGCTCCGCCTGACGGGATCGGGGGCGGGGGTGGCGGCCACGGTGGCCTTCGAGATCGTCCCCTTCCTGCTCCTCGGCCCGGTGGCGGGGCTGGTGGTGGACCGCTGGCCCCGCCGCGACGTCATGGTCGTCGCCGACCTGGGCCGGGCGGGGCTGGCCGCCCTGCTGGCCCTCTCCCACGGGTCCGTTGGACTGGCCTACGCCGTGGCCTTCGGCCTTTCGACCGGCTCGCTGCTGTTCAACCCGGCCGCCTCCGCGCTCGTGCCCGACACCGTCGAGGAGGACGAGCTGGTGGAGGCCAACGCCGGGCTGTGGAGCGTCGCCGTGATGGCCCAGATCGTGCTGGCGCCCACGGCCGGCGCCGTCATCGCCGCCTTCGGGGTCGGCCCCGCCTTCGCCGTCAACGCCGCCTCCTATGTGGTGTCCGCCGCCCTGCTCTGGCGCCTGCGGGTGCCGGCGCCGGCGAGCCGGCCTTCTTTGGAGGACATACCACCCGGAATCGAGGGGGCATGTCCTCCAGAACCGCCGGTGGGCCCTCCCCGGGGCTGGCCGGGGGTGTGGGCGGGGCTCAGCGCCGTGCGCGCCGATCCCCTGCTCACCCGCCTGGCCGTCGTGCAGGCTCTGGCCGCCCTCTCCGCCGGCGCCACCAGCGGCCTGCTCGTCGTCCTGGCCGCCGACTGGCTCGACGTGGGGCCGTCGGGCTTCGGTGCCCTGCTGGCCGCCATCGGCGTGGGCGCGGCCGCCGGGCCCCTCCTCCTGCGCCGGCGCATCCGTCCTGGCCATCCCGCCTGGCTGTTCGGGCCCTTCGCCCTGCGCGGAGGCGTGGACCTCCTTCTGGCCGCGGTGTCGAGCCCGCTCGTGGCCGGCGGCGCCCTGCTGCTCTACGGCGTGGGCACCTCGACCGGCATGGTCGCCTACCAGTCCACGCTGCAGACCGCCGTGCCCGCCGGCGTGCGGGGCCGCGCCTTCGCCTTCTACGACGTGATGTGGAACGGCGCCCGCCTGGCCTCGCTCGGCGTGGGCGGCCTCCTGGCCGCGGCCATCGGCATCCGCGCCGTCTACCTCGCCGGCGGGCTGCTCCTGCTGGCCGCCGCCGCTGTGGGCCTTCAGTCCACGGTGAGGCGCCCGAACAGCTCGGCCTTGTGCTCCTCGAACTCGTCGTAGCTCATGGTGCCGGCGTCGAAGCGCTGGTGGATGTCCTCGATGCGCCGGAGGATCTCCTCGTGCGAGAGGTTCGGGGGGTACCGGGTGACGACGGGCTCGCCGCCCTCGACCTCCGCGCCGAGATCCGGGCCCATCTCGGCCGGGCCGTTGAGGCGCCTGTCCCGCTTGGCCGCCGCCTTGGCCTTCTTGGCCCGGTCACGCTGGAGCTTGTCGAAGCTGGTTCGCTGGGCAGCCATGCAGGATCTCCTTCGGGTCGGAGCGGGCACGACAGAGCCGCCGGCACGAGGTGCGCCGGCGGCTCTGGGTGACACCGAGGTTCAGATGGGACGGACGTTCTGGGCTTCTTCGCCCTTGCGACCGGGGGCCACGTCGAACTCGACGTGCTGGCCCTCTTGCAGCGACTTGTAGCCGCTGCCCTGAATGTTGGAGTAGTGGACGAAAACGTCGTCGCCCTGCTCACGTGAGATGAAGCCGAAGCCCTTCTCGGAATTGAAGAACTTCACTGTTCCTGTTGCCAACGCACTTTCCTTACTGTTCGCTGCGAGCAAGTCCCACTGACTCCTCGTCGCCACCAGTGTAGACACGATCGCGGCCCGGACCGCCCTGGCCCCTCACGTAGCTTGCCGCCGGTGGAGTTCCAGGACGTGGTCCGGCGCCGGCGGATGGTGCGCAACTACCAGGACCGCCCCCTGCCCCCCGGCGCCCTCGACCGCATCCTGGCCAACGCCACCCGGGCGCCGTCAGCCGGCTTCACCCAGGGCTGGGCCTTCCTGGCCCTTGAGGGACGTGAGCAGACCGAGGTGTTCTGGAGCCACACCTTCGATGCCGGCCGCCGGTCCACCTTCGCCCATCAGGGCCTGTTCAACGCCGCCGCACTCGTGCTGGTGTTGGTGTCGAAGCAGGCCTACCTCGACCGCTACGCCAGCGACGACAAGGCCGGAACCGGGCTGGCCGACGAGTCCCGCTGGCCGGTCCCCTACTGGGACGTCGACGGCGCCTTCGCCGCCATGCTGCTGCTTCTCACCGCGGTGGACGCCGGACTGGGCGCGGTGTTCTTCGGCATCTTCCGCGGCGAGGGCGAGCTCCTGGCCGCCCTCGGCGTCCCCTCCGCCTACCGGCCCATCGGCGCGATCGCCATCGGCTACCCGGCGCCCGAGGACGGGCCCTCCGCTTCCACGCGGCGGGGCCGGCGCCCGCAAGAGGAGGTGGTGCACCGCGGCCGCTGGTGAGGCAGACCGGCACGACCAAAGCGAGCGCCCCCCGACAGTGTCGGGGGGCGCTCGTGGTGATGCTGAATGGCCGGTTGGCCGGGTGGATCAGCCCCGGGCAGGGCGCAGCACGAAGCGGCGCAGGCCGAGGGCGAGGGCGGCGAGGCCGAGGGCCATGGCCGCCATCTGGGTGCTCTCACTGCCGGTACGGGGCAGCTGCTGGGCGGGAGCCGACACCGGGGCGGCCGGGGTGGCCGGCGCCGAGGCGGCGGCGATGTGGTCCGAGTTGGACTGCACCGAGCCGACCCGGAGGGTGAGGCCCTCGAGGAGGGCGCCCACGCCGGCGGGAAGGTCCAGCGCACCGGCCAGCGAGGTCATCGAAGCCCCATGGACGGGGAGCACGGACGCCGCGTTGGCGATGCCCGCCCCGCTCAGGATCCCGGTGGAGCTGGCCGCGCTGTTGCCGGTGAGCTTGCCCACCAGGTCGGCGATGGCCGCCGGGGGGGTGACGCTGACCTTCAGCACGTCGAAGCTGGCGGCGGACCGGACGTAGCCGCCCGAGGTGGTGACGCTCGTCGCCTTCTTCAGCACGTCCACGCCGACGAGGTCCTTGAGGGAGGGATCGATGATGGACAGCGTGTTGCCGAGGGTGTTGGTGATGGTGCTCACGGTCTCGCCCACGCCGGCCAGGTCGACGCCGGGGAGGCCCAGGCCGAGCACCTTGACGCCGCCGAGCTTGGCCGTGACGTCGGCCGCCGAGGTGGCGACACTGTCGGTGGCCTTGGTGACGGCGCTCACGTCGGCACCCTCGAAGGTCAGCAGGGGGGTGTTGCCCACCAGGCCGAGGGCGGTGTTGAGCAGGTTGGTGAGCGTGTCCTGGAGGGTCGCCAGGGTGGTGCCGACTGTCTTGTCGAGCAGCTCGGTGGCGGGGACGTCGGTGACCTTGCTCACGGGGAGCAGCGCGGGAAGGCCGTCGACGACGCTCTTCACCTCGGGCACCGTGTTCACGACCTCCTTGAGCGTGGGATCGCCCTGGGTGGCGACCGTGGCCTTGACGGTGGCGATGGCCTCGTCGACGGTGGCGATGGCGCTGGCGAGGGTCACCTCGCCGGTCGGGAGCTCCACCGGCAGATCGAGGCTCTTGACCAGGTCGCTGACCGTGGCGACGGGCAGGTTGTTCAGGTCGATGCCCAGGCCCTTGAGCAGCTCGCCGAGGTTGAGCACGCTGACGGCGCCGATCTTCACGTTGCGGGCGCCGGCGGCCTGCGGAGCGGCAGCCGTGGCCTCGAGGGTGTTGGTGATGCTCTTCACGCCGAGGGCGCCGAACAGCACCTTCAGGTCGGCCAGCTGCGCGTCGAGCGTGGAGGTGGCCACGCCGCCCTCGAGCAGCGAGCTGAGGCCGGCGGGCACGATCTTGCCGCCGAGGACGCCGGTCGGTACGGCGGCCGGCAGGGCGGAGGCGGCGGCGCCCAGGGCTCCGCCGGGGTTGGCCAGGTCGAGGGCGGAGCCGGACACCTTGCGCTGCCCGCCCGGGTCACGGGTCTCGAACTTGGGCAGGGCGGCGGTGAGCGTGTTCAGCGCCGGGATGGCATCCGACGTCAGCGACAGCGGCACCAGCTGGGTGGCGGAGTGGGGCGAGGCGACGGCGGAGTCGATGGTGCTCTGGGCATCGTCGCCGAGCAGGCGCAGGTTCAACAGCGAGCCGGTCTTGCCCAGCTGCAGGCTCAAGATGCTGGTCGACGCCTTGGAGGTGCCCACCCCGGAGGGCGTCTCGGCGGTGGCGGCGCCCACCCCGGAGAAGGCGGCGGTCACGCAAAGCGCCGACGCCGCGGCAAGAGATCGGACAGGAAGCTTTCTCATTCGCACCCCACAGGTTGCTCGGACCTGGTCGATCCAGGTCGTCGAGTAGTAACCACGATGGCTCCCTCGATCTATGACGCACAGCGGCGAAATCCACCGAATGTCCAAAATGCCGTCGTCATCGGAGGAAACGGGCGGGGCCTTGACAGTTGGGTGCTCTTTCTGCATGAAATACATTCAAAGAGCTTCCCCCTCTCGACTCGTGCGCCCTTTCGCCACGGAGGCTCCACTCATGACTGTGTCACCCGTCCCTGCCCCGACCCTCGATGCCCTGACCATCCGGCCCTGGCCCGATCCCGTGATCGACGCCCTCGGCCATGACCCTCGTTCCCACTACGTGGAGAACTACTGGCTCGGGATCCTGGGCCCGTCCACCACGTGGCTCCTGCGCCGCCTGGTGGCGTCCTTCGAAGCCTCGCCCGCCGGCTTCGAGCTCCCCCTGGCCGACACCGCCCGCTGCCTCGGGCTGGGCGACAAGGGCGGCCGCCACTCGCCGTTCATGCGGGCGCTGGCCCGCCTCGTCCAGTTCGACCTGGCCCAGCATCAAGGCGACGCCGTGCTGGCCGTGCGCCGCAAGGTGCCGCCCCTCAACCGTCGGCAGGTGCAGCGCCTGCCCGCCAACCTCCAGGCCGAGCACCAGGCCCTCCAGGAGGCCGATCTTCGCACTCCTGCCGTCGAGCAGCAGCGCCGGCGGGCGCGCCAGCTGGCCCTGTCGCTCCTGGAGCTGGGCGAGGACCTGGAGGCGGCGGAGCGCCAGTTGCTCCGCTGGCGCTACCACCCTGCCCTGGCCCGGGAGTCGGCCGCCTGGGCATGGGACCGGTACCGCAAGGCTCTGGCCGCGGCGGCCACGGCCACGGCGACGCCTCCCGACGCTGCCTGACGCCGGCACCGCCCACTCTGGAGTACATGGCGTACCGATCCGGTACGCCATGTACTCCAGACCGGCGCCGCGACCGGCCGGGGTTACGATCGAGCGTGGAGTACCGCCGCCTCGGACGAAGCGACCTGACGGTCTCCGAGATCTGCCTCGGGTCCTGGCTCACCTACGGGAGCGCGGTCGACGCCGACAAGGGCCGGGCCTGCGTGCAGCGAGCCCTCGACCTCGGCATCAACTTCTTCGACACCGCCAACGTGTACGGCGGCGGCGGCGCCGAGAGGTTCCTGGGCGAAGCCCTGAGCGGCGTCGACCGCTCGAGCTACCTGCTGGCCACCAAGGCGTTCTTCCCGATGTCGCCCACCGACAAGGGGCTGTCGGCCGCCCAGGTGGCCAAGCAGTGCGCGGGCTCCCTGCAGCGCCTGCGCACCGACTACGTCGACCTCTACCAATGCCACCGCTACGACCGCGACACCCCGCTCGAGGAGACCATGGGCGCCCTCACCGAGCTGGTGCGCCAGGGCAAGGTGCGCTACCTCGGCTTCAGCGAGTGGCGGCCCGACCAGATCCGTGCCGCTCTCGCCCTTCCGGACGTGGAGCGGTTCGTCTCCAGCCAGCCCGAGTACTCGATCCTCTACCGCAAGCCGGAGCCCCAGGTGTTCCCGCTGTGCGCCGAGGAGGGCATCGGCAACATCGTGTGGTCTCCGTTGGCCCAGGGCGCGCTGACCGGCAAGTACCGGCCGGGCGCTCCCCCCCCTCCGGGCTCCCGCGGCGACCAGGAGAGCGGCGCCAGGATGATGGGACGCTGGCGCCACGACGAGGTGCTCGAGGCCGTCGACCGCCTGCGGCCGGTCGCCTCCGACCTCGGCCTCAGCATGGCCCAGCTGGCCCTGGCGTGGGTGCTGCGGCGGGCCGAGGTGACCTCGGCCATCGTGGGGGCCAGCCGGCCCGAGCAGCTCGACGACAACGCCGGGGCGTCAGGCGTCAGCCTCGCGGCTGACGTGGTCGCAGCCATCGACGCCGCCGTCGCCGACGTCCTGGAGTGACCGCCACCGAGGAGTGGGAGCAGCGCCAGGCGGCCTTCGTGGCCCGCCTCGGCCGGGCAACGCTCACCGACCTCGAGCGGGGCACCATCGTCGTGCTCCCTTCGGCCAGCTTCCCGGTGGAGGAGCTGACCAAGATCACCGGCATCCAGTCCTACGAGGAACGGATGCTGTTCAACACCCTGTTCCTGTGCAACCCGGGAACGAGGATCGTCTACCTCACCTCCATGCCGGTGGACGACGCCGTGGTGGAGTACTACCTGCGCTTCGTGCCCGACCCCGACGATGCCCGCCGCCGCCTCGTCCTCCATGCCGTCGGCGATCCGTCCCCGGTCTGTCTCACCGAGAAGCTGCTGGCCCGTCCTGACGCCATCGCCTCCATTCGCGCCCTCGTCGAGGACCCCGACGACGCCTACGTGCTCCCGTTCAACGTCACCCACGGCGAGCGGGCGCTGGCCGCCGCCCTCCAGCTACCGCTCTACGGCGGGCACCCCGACCTGGCCGAGCTGGGTTCCAAGACCGGCTCCAGACGGGTGGCCCGCCAGGCCGGCGTGGCCGTGCTGGAGGGAAGCGAGGGCCTGCGCTCCCTCGGCGAGATCGAGGCGGCCGTGCGGGACATCCAGGCCCGGCGCCCCGGTGCGGAGGCCGTCGTCGTCAAGCTCAACCACGGGTTCTCGGGTCAGGGCAACGCCATCGTCGAGCTCACCGGGCCGGTGCCCGCCTTTCCCCTGGAGTCGTCGGCGACGACGTTCTGCGCCGCAGGAGAGTCGTGGCCGGCCTTCTCGGCCAAGGTCGCCGAGCAGGGCGCCATCGTCGAGGAGCTGGTCCGCCACGAGGCCATGGTGTCGCCGAGCGTGCAGCTGCGCGTGGCCCCGGGTGGCGCCGTCGAGGTCCTCTCCACCCACGACCAGGTGCTGGGGGGCCCCGACAACCAGGTGTACCTGGGCTGCCGCTTCCCGGCCGATCCGTCCTACCGCCTGGCCATCCAGGACGCGGGGCTCGAGGTCGCCGCCGTCCTCGCCGCCGAAGGGGTGCTCGGGTCCTTCGGCATCGACTTCGTCGTCCTGCCCGGCACCGACGAGGCCGGCGGGCACGAGATCTACCTGAGCGAGATCAACCTGCGCATGGGCGGCACCACCCATCCCTTCTGGATGGCCCGCCTGGCCACCGGCGGCATCTACGACGCCGGCACCGGGGAGCTGCGGGTCGCTGACGGAACCAGGACCTACGTCGCCACGGACAACCTCAAGTCCGAGCGACTGGCGGGCAGCACGCCGGCCGAGGTGATCGAGGCGGTGGACAAGGCGGGCCTGGCCTTCGACCCGCTCAGCCGCACCGGCGCGACCCTCCATCTGCTGGGCGCCCTCCCCGGCTTCGGCAAGATGGGCGTGACCTGCGTGGCCGAGACCCTCGAGGACGCCGAAGCCCTCTACCGGGAGGTGGTGGCCACCATCGCCTGAGCCACAGCTCAGGTCAGGGGCTCGAAGCTGGTGACCAGCTCGACGAGGGTGCGCACGGCGACGCCGGTGCCGCCTCGCTTCACATAGCCGTCGTCGGCCTCGGCCCGTGCCGGCCCGGCGACGTCGAGGTGGGCCCAGGGGATGTCGCCCACGAACTCCTGCAGGAACAGCCCGGCAATCAGGGCTCCCGCCTTCCCGGGCTGGCCGATGTTCTTGAGGTCCGCCACCTCCGAGTCGATGTCGGCGCGATACTCCTTGGGCAGCGGCAGCGGCCAGATCGGCTCCCCGGCCCGCTTCCCCGCAGCACGAACCTGGTTCACCAGACCCTCGTGGCTCCCGAGCACGGCGGCGATCTTGGAACCCAGGGCGACGATCTGGGCGCCGGTGAGCGTGGCCACGTCGACGATGGCATCGGGCCGGCGCTCGGCCGCCAGCGACAGGCCGTCGGCCAGGACGAGGCGGCCCTCGGCGTCGGTGTTGAGGACCTCGACGGTCTTGCCGTTGCGAATGCGGACGACGTCGCCCGGCTTGATGGCCCCGCCGCCGGGCATGTTCTCGGTGACCGGGAGGAAGCCGAGCACCCGTACCCGGGAGCCGAGGCTTGGGAGCGCGGACATGGCCGCCAGCACCGCGGCGGCGCCGGTCATGTCGGTCTTCATCGTCATCATGGGGTCCGCGGGCTTGATCGACAGGCCACCGGAGTCGAAGGTGATCCCCTTGCCCACCAGGGCGACTGTTGCCACCGCCTCGCCCTTCGGCTCGTAGAGCAACTCGATGAGGCGGGCGGGCTCGTGCGAACCCTGGGCCACGCCACGTAAGCCGCCCAGCCCCTCCTCTGCGATGGCCACGTCGTCGAGCACCGTGATGGTGAGGCCCTCACGCTCGGCGATCTCGGCCGCCTGCTCGGCCAGGCGGGTCGGCGTGAGACCTCCCGCGGGTTCGTTCACGACGTCCCGGGCGAGGCAGACGGCCTCCGCCACCCGGCCACCGCGGTCCAATGCCTGCTGGACAACAGCCTGCGCGTCGGCGGCGGCGCCGGCCTCCACCACCGTCACCCGGCCCAGGCGGCAGGGCTTGGCGTCGCTCTTGTAGGTGAGGAACTCGTAGGCGGCCATGCCGGCACCTTCGGCGATGGCGCGGGCGGCGCGGTCCCGCTCGACCCCCTCGTGGGGCAGCGCGTCCAGGAGCGTGGTGGCCACTGCCGGCGTCCGCCACGCCGCCTGCACCATGGCGGCGGCGGCCCGGCGGAAGGTCTCGGCGTCGACCTCTCCGGGTGTCCCCATGCCGACGACGACCAACGTGTGGTCGCCGTTGGGAACGCTCTGCGCCTGGCCCACCTTCCCCTCGAAGCCGGCGCCCTCGAGGAAGGCCAGGTCGAGCTTGACCTCGGAACCTTCGGGCAGGACGCAGCCGGCGAACACGGGCACGGCCACCATGCCGGCGTCGGCAGGCACTTCGTTGGCGGCAACAAACGTGAGTGACATGGAGCCTCTCTCTACGCAGGGGTCGGTTCGACGGTACGGGCCGGCCCGTGGGGCCAGGTCAAGGGGGCCATCAACTGTCCCCGCCGGCGGGCGCGGGGTGCCGGGCGGGCAGGAAGTCACCGGCCTCCTCGGCCCGGGCCATGGTCCAGAGCAGGTCGGACAGCCGGTTGAGGTAGGGCACGACGAGTGAGGACCTCGGGCAGACATCCACAGCCCGCCGTTCCGCCCGGCGGACCACGGTGCGGGCGACGTCGAGCAGGGCCGCCGTGGGGGTCTGGCCGGGGACGGCGAACTCCGTCGGCAGCGGCGAGCGGGCCGCCAGCGCATCGATGCGATCCTCGAGGCGCGCCACCATCTCTTCGGTGACGAGGGTGCGGCCCGCCTCCAGCTTGTGGCGGTTGTCGTCACCGGTCGCCAGGTCGGCCATCAGCACCCACAGGTCGCGCTCGAGCTCGATGACCGCGGCGTCGAGCTCCGAGCCGGCGCCGGCCCTGCACCGCGCCAGCCCCAGGAAAGCCTGGGCCTCGTCGACGGTGCCGTAGGCCTCGACCGCGGGTGCGGACTTGTCCAGACGCCCGCCGTGGAGCAGTCCGGTGGTTCCGTCGTCCCCGCGCTTGGTGTAGATCCTCATATAGTCAGGGAGACGGTACTGGGAGAATGGATCCGGAGCACGATCAATGCGCCGGTAGCCTGCGCACCACCATGACCAGCGGTTACGTCGACGCCGTCCGCCAGCGGGTGGTGATCTTCGACGGCGCCACCGGCACCAACCTCCAGCTGCGAGAGCTCTCCCCCGACGACTTCGGTGGTCCGGCCCTCGAGGGGTGCAACGAGGTCCTTGTAGCGACACGGCCCGACGTGATCGCCGATCTGCACCGGTCGTTCTTCGAGGTGGGCGTGGACGTGGTGGAGACCGACACCTTCGGCGCCTTCGCCCCCGTGCTGGCCGAGTACGGCATCGCCGAGCGCGCCCACGAGCTGAATGTCACCGCCGCTCGCATCGCCCGCGAGGTGGCTGACGGGTACGGGGGCTGGGTGGCGGGCTCCATCGGCCCGGGCACCAAGTTCCCCTCCCTCCGCCAGATCCGCTTCACGGAGCTCCGCGATGCCTACGAGGACCAGGCCCGCGCGCTGCTGGAAGGCGGCGTCGACCTGTTCATCGTGGAGACGGTGTTCGACCTGCTCCAGGCCAAGGCCGCGCTGGTGGCCTGCCGGCGGGCCATGGGCGCGGTGGGCCGGGAGGTGCCACTTCAGGTCCAGGTGACCATGGAGCTCACCGGGCGCATGCTGCCCGGCACCGAGATCGGCGCCGCCCTCACCACCCTGGCCGCGCTGCGGCCCGACGTCATCGGACTCAACTGCGCCACCGGGCCGCACGAGATGGGCGAGCACCTCCGGTACCTGAGCCGCTTCTCCCCCGCGGCCATCTCCTGCCTGCCCAACGCCGGCCTGCCCTCGGTGGTCGAGGGCAGGATGCACTACGACTTGACGCCCGAGCAGCTGGCCGACTACCAGGCTCGCTTCATCACCGAGTTCGGCGTCTCGGTGGTGGGCGGCTGTTGCGGCACCACGCCCGAGCACCTGCGCCTCCTCGTGGAGCGCTGCCGAGACCTCACACCTGCGGCACGCCAGGCCGAGCCCGAGCCGGGGGTGGCGTCCATCTACAACCACGTCCCCTTCGACCAGGCGCCGTCGTTCCTGGTCGTCGGCGAGCGCTCCAACGCCAACGGCTCGAAGAGGTTCCGGGAGGCCATGCTGGCCGACGACTGGGAGACGTGCGTGGCCATGGGCCGCGAGCAGGTGAAGGAGGGGGCCCACGTGGTCGACGTGTGCGTCGACTACACCGGCGAGGACGGCGTAGCCGACATGGAGGCCGTCGTCTCCCTCTTCGCCACCCAGGTCACGGCGCCACTCATGCTCGACTCCACCGAGCCGCAGGTCATCGAGACGGGCCTGCAGTGGATCGGCGGAAAGCCCATCCTCAACTCGGTGAACCTGGAGGACGGTGACGGGCCGGGAACCCGTCTGGACCGCTTCTTGTCCCTGGCCCGCGAGTACGGCGCCGCCGTGGTGTGCACCTGCATCGACGAGGAGGGCCAGGCCCGCACCGCCGAATGGAAGCTGCGGGCGGCACGCGCCATCCACGACCTGGCCGTGGGACGCTACGGGCTGTCGCCCCGCGACCTGCTCTTCGACCCCCTCGCGCTGCCCATCTCCACCG
Organism: Actinomycetota bacterium; assembly: GCA_002861595.1. Lineage (GTDB taxonomy): Bacteria > Actinomycetota > Acidimicrobiia > Acidimicrobiales. The sequence goes on along the minus strand of PJQG01000038.1, from coordinate 683 downwards.
GCATGGAGGAGGGGCGCCGGGACGGCATCGAGACCATCGAGGGGATCCGCCGCATCAAGGCCGAGCTGGCGGGCGTCCACACCATCCTTGGCCTGTCGAACGTCTCCTTCGGGCTCACCCCCGCCGCCCGCCACGTCCTCAACTCGGTGTTCCTCCACGAGTGCCAGCAGGCGGGCCTCGACGCCGCCATCGTGCACGCGGCGCGCATCATGCCGCTCAACCGCATCGACGAGCGCGCCCGTGAGGTGTGCCTCGACCTCGTCTACGACCGGCGCCGCCCGGGCTACGACCCGCTGCAGGAGCTGCTGGCCCTGTTCGAGGGCGTCTCGTCGGACATCCTGGAGACCGAGGACCGCAGCGACTGGAGCGTGGAGCGGCGCCTCTCGCAGCGCATCGTCGACGGCGACCGGGACGGCTTGGAGGCCGATCTGGACGAGGCGCTGGGCACCACGCCGGCGCTGTCCATCGTCAACGACACCCTCCTGGAGGGGATGAAGGTGGTGGGCGACCTGTTCGGCTCCGGCCAGATGCAGCTGCCCTTCGTGCTGCAGTCGGCCGAGGTCATGAAGACGGCGGTCGCCTACCTGGAGCCTCATATGGAGAAGACCGACCAGGGCGGCAAGGGCCGGCTGGTGCTGGCCACGGTGAAGGGCGACGTCCACGACATCGGCAAGAACCTGGTC
>PJQG01000046.1:1085-6618 GCA_002861595.1 Actinomycetota bacterium | reverse complement strand
CCGTCGAGAAGTTCGACTGGCGCAAGGGGTTCAAGTTCTCCACCTACGCCACATGGTGGATCCGCCAGGCGATCACGCGGGGCATCGCCAACACGGGCCGGACCATCCGCCTGCCGGTGCATGCCGGCGACACCCTGGCCCGCCTCCAGAAGGCGCGGGCTCGCCTGGAGCTCAAGCACGGCCGCCCGGCCACGCTGTCGGAGCTGTCGGCCGAGGTCGAGATGCCCGAGGAGAAGGTCAGCGAGGCGCTGCGCTTCGCGGCCGAGCCCCTGTCGTTGTCGGAGCCCCTCCGTGAGGACGGGGACGCCGAGCTCGGAGACGTCGTCGAGGACCGCTCGGCGGAGTCGCCCTTCGAGGTGGCGGCCACGGCGCTGCTGCCCGGGGAGATCTCCCGTCTCCTCGGCCCCCTCGATGAGCGGGAGCGCGAGATCCTGCGCCTGCGCTTCGGCCTCGACCGCGGCGAGCCCCGCACCCTCGAGGAGGTGGGCGAGCACTTCAACCTGACGCGCGAGCGCATCCGCCAGATCGAGGCCCGAGCGATGTCCAAGCTCCGCCACCCGAGTAGCGACACGGGAGCAAGAGACCTCCTGACGGTGTAATCGCCGTCGCAAGCAGAGCTTGCTCGGCGAGCTTGATCGGGGCTCCGGGCGACCGGCAAGCCGGATCGCCCTCCGCCACTGTCTTTTCCTTTTCCCGCTGACATCCGAAGGGGCCGCCGCCGGCGGCGAGAGCGGCCGTCGGCGTCGCTGGCGCACCGAACTTGCAGTGGCGCCAGGATCCGGCGGCCGCAGTCGGCGACGAAGCCGCCCCCCTCCGGCTGCCGGAAAAGAGGAACAGCGCCGGAGGCCGATCCGGCTTTGCCGGTCGGCCGCCGCCACGATTGTGGAAGCTCGCCGAGCAAGCTTTGCTTGCGAGGCGAAAGCCCGAGCGCCAGCGAGGGCGTAGCGGAGGTGGACGGGAATCGAACCCGCCGGACGGGGATCGCCCGTCCCACCCGCTTTGAAGGCGGGGGCTGCCACCAGGTCAGCTGACACCTCCAGGTGGGAAACTAGCTGGTCGGGTGCAGTCGTTCTCCGTGGTGCGCCGGAGCGTCAGGCGGCTTGCACGACGAGGACGGCCAGGTCATCGCGAAGCGAGTCTCCTCTGCGGGCGACGCTCACATCCGCGAGCACGTCGGCCATTCGCTGGGCCGGCTGGCGGACGAGCGAGCGGAGCAGCCTGAGCAGTTCCTTGTCGTTGAGTGGGTTGGAGCCGCCGCCCTCGGTAAGGCCGTCGGAGTACAGGAGCAGCGAGTCGCCTGCCAGCAACTCCATCGAGACGGTGGGGGCGCTCACGGTGGGAAGGATCCCGAGGACGGTGCCGGAGGCCCCGACGGCTCGGGCGTCCCCGCTCGAGCTGAGCAGCACCGGGAGCGGGTGCCCGGCGCAGGCGAGCTGCATGGTGGTTCTGTCGGCTGTCGCCTCCAGGAGGTCGTAGACGAGGGTGCAGAACCGCTCGGACTGCTCCTCCAGGATGGCGGGGTCGAGCGCGTCGAGGACCACATGGGGCTTCGGTGCCTGGTGCACGACCGCCCGCACCGTGTGGCGAACGAGACCGGTGATGGCTGCCGCCTCGGGTCCCTTGCCGCACACGTCGCCGAGGACGACGGCCCAGCGGCGCCGGCCGACGGGGATCACGTCGTAGAAGTCCCCGCCCACGGCCAGGCCATGGCCGTAGGGGCGGTAGCGGCTCCCGAGGGCGACGCGTGGGATCGACGGGAGCGGGCTGGGGCGGAGCGTGCGCTGGAGAGCCTCGACGACCGCCGCCCGCTCTTCGTACACCTGGCTCTTGTGGATGGCCGCCGAGGCGATCCCGGCGAGCTGGACGAGGATCGCCTCGTCGTCCTCGCTGAACTCTGCGCCGCCGTGCTTGTCGGACAGCTGAGGCTGAAGTCGCCGCCGTCGGGCGCGGTCAGCGGCGCCGCGAGCCAGCCGCGCATCGGCGGGTGCCGGCCCGCCTCTGCGCCGAAGCCGCGCCAGCCGGGGTGAGCCGCAAGCTCCCCCTGGGTCATGCGGGCCGGGCGTTGGGCTCGCAGACCATGGCGTAGATGCCGGACCCGTCCGGGAGCGCCTCGTAGTCGCGCCACTCGGCGTAGGTGTCGGACAGCGAGACCGTATTGATGGCCTGGGACCAGCCCTCGCCGCGGGTGATGCTTGTGACGGACTGGTGGGTGCCGATGATGTGGCGCGCCTCCTCGGTGACGACGGCCAACACCGCATCCAAGGAGACGGCGGCGTTGATCAAGGACACCGCCCCGGCCAGTCGCCTGAGCTGCCGGGAGCGCCGAGCCAACCGGTCGATGAGGGCGCCCCTGGCTCGCTTCGGCGGTTCGCAGCTCGCCGAACAGCTGGTCCTGGTGGACGCCCACCGCCACCTGGTCGGCGATGGACGCGAGCATCGTCAGCGCGCTCGGCGACAACGCGTGGCGGGCGAACACGGCCATTACCCCGACGAGGCGGCGGCCGGCGACGAGCGGGTACCCGGCGAAGGCCACCATCCCTTCTCGCCTGGCCCACTCCTGATCGCTGACCCGTGGGTCGCCGAGCACCGAGTTGGTGAGATGCGGGCGCCGCTGTGCCGCGATCAGCCCGATCTTGAGCTCACCGACCTGGACGCCCCTGTGGGGGCCGTCGAGGTGGGTGTAGGGCAACGGTCACGGCGCACTCACCGCACTGGCTGTGCCTGGCCGGCGAGGTCGACCATTCCAACGCCGAGGGCGTTCGGGCCGTGTTCGCCGCCGCCGTACGGACGTCCGCCGACCCTGAGCTGGTGATCGACGCAGGTCCTCTTCAGTTCATCGACGTGGCCGCCGCCGGCGACCTGGCGGAGTTGGCGGCATCACTGGCGCCTGACAGGCAGATCCGGCTGCGGCGTCCGTGCCCACTGCTGGTCACCGTCCTCGAGCTCTGCGGATGGGACGCCACGCCCGGCCTGGTCGTGGAGGGGAGCGAGACGTGAGCTCGCTCGCACCCGCCTTTCACGTGCCCTACTACGCTTCTGGGCATGAAGAAGCTGCTCCTGCTCGTGCTCCTGATCGCCCTCGGCGCCGTCGCGGCCAAGAAGCTGCGCGTCGAGTAGGCGGTTACCGGCTGGGGGCGCGGCCCGGCTGGTCACGAAGCAGCTGCTCCAGCTGGCGGGCCACGTAGACCTCGGCGTACTCGGGCGTGTTCCGCCGGGCCCGCACGACGGCGAGGACCAGCGATCGGGGCGACAAGAAATGCTGTTCCGCGAGTGCCGACAGGGCCAGGATGGCGGCCAGCAACACCAATGTGCCTGGGATGGTGGCGATCAACCAGCCGGCGGACATGAGCAGTTCGTAACCACCGGCGTGGCGCCGGAAACTTCTCGTTTGCCTCTTGCGCGGCGGCGCCCCGTGCCCTAGGTTTTCAGCACCCCTTCCCCTCGGAGTCCGCCTCGTCGCGCCCGCTCGGGAGCAGAGGGAGGGGAAGTGCTCATCGCCTGCTGGTCCGTCAAGGGAGGCAGTGGCACCACCGTCGTGGCCGCCAGCCTCGCCGTCATCCTGGCCCGCTCCATGCCCGGTGGGGCATTGGCGGTCGATCTGGCCGGAGACCTTCCCGCCGCCTTCGGCGTCCCCGAGCCCACAGGCCCGGGAGTGACCGACTGGGCATCGGTGCCCGACGCCGGGGCCGACTCGTTGTGCCGCCTGGAAGCCGAGGTGCGCCCGGGCCTGCGCCTCATCACCACCGGCACCGGCCGCCTCGACGCCGACGGCGCCGACCGCCTGTCCACGGCCCTGGCCGGCGACCGCCACGTGGTCGTCGACTGTGGGTCGGGAGGCGACAGATGCGCGGTCGCGCTGGCCGCATCAGCGGCTCTGTCGCTCCTGGTGTTGCGGCCCTGCTATCTGGCCCTCCGCCGGGCCCTGGCCGCCCCCATCCGCCCCTCGGGGGTGATCCTCGTGAGCGAGCCGGGGCGGTCGCTCGGGCGCCATGACATCGAAGACGTCCTCGGGGTGCCGGTGCGGGCCGACGTCGCGTGGGACCCCGCCGTCGCCCGTGCCGTCGATGCCGGCCTGCTCGCGGCCAGGGTCCCCCGCACGCTGGAGCGGGCCCTGCGGCGAGCGGCGTGAGGTCCTCGCGATGACGACACCGCCCGGCGGTCTGGCCGCCAGGGTGAAGGAACGAGTGCTCCACGAGCCCACGCTCCCCGACGCGGAGTCGGTAGCCCGGCTCGCTCGGCAAGAGGCGCCACTGCTTGCCGGCTCCGAGCTCGAACAGCTGGTCGCCGATGTCCTGGCCCATGCCACCGGTCTCGGCCCTCTCGAGCCGCTGCTGTCCGACCCCGAGGTCACCGAGGTCATGATCAGCGGCCGCGGCCGCGTGTGGGTGGAGCGGGGTGGTGCCCTGCACCGCGTCCCGCTGGTGCTCGAGGGGCCCGCTGTCGAGCACCTCATCGAAAAGATCGTGGGACCTCTCGGCCTCCGCGTCGATCGGGCATCGCCCATGGTCGACGCCCGGCTGGCGGACGGCTCGCGCGTGAACGCCGTCGTCCCGCCGTTGGCCGTGGACGGGCCCTGCCTCACCATCCGTCGGTTCGCAGCTCGTGCCATCCCCCTGGCCGCGTTCTGCCCCCCGCCGGTGGCCGCCCTGTTGGGATCGGCCGTCCACGCCCGCATGAACATCCTCGTCTCCGGGGCGACCTCGTCGGGCAAGACCACCTTGCTCAACGCGCTGGCCGCCGAGATCCCCGCCGGGGAGCGCATCGTCACCGTCGAGGATGCGGCCGAGTTGCGACTCCCGCAGGACCACGTCGTGCGCCTCGAGGCCCGTCCGCCGAACGCGGAGGGAGCCGGCGAGGTGCGGGTCCGCGACCTCGTGCGCAACGCCCTGCGCATGCGCCCGGATCGCATCGTCGTCGGCGAGGTCCGTGACGCCGCCGCCCTCGACATGCTCCAGGCCATGAACACCGGTCATGAAGGTTCGCTTTCCACCTGCCACGCCAACGGTCCCCTGGATGCGCTGCGCCGGCTGGAGACGATGGTGCTGATGGGCGAGGTCGGGCTGCCCCTCGTCGCCGTGCGGGACCAGATCGCCAGCGCCCTCGACCTCGTCGTCCAGGTGGCGCGCCGGCCCGGTGGCTCCCGCGCCGTGGTGGAGGTGGCCGAGATCACCGGGCCCGGTCAGGTTCAGCGCCTGGCCGACGCCTCCGCCGTCACCGGCCGCATCTCCCGCCCGTCCCGGTTGCCGACAGCCGCGCTGCCCGCCGGCCCGAAAGGCGCGGCGTGAATCGGGCGGCGCTCATGTCGGCGCTGTCGGTGGTCGTCGCCGCCGCCGCCATTCGGGTGGCAGGGCGGGCCCGCGCTCGTGGTGCGGCTGGCGCTCGCCTTCGTCGTGAGGCCCGGCCAGGGCCGAGTGCCGGGGTCAGGGGAGGAGCGCCGGCGCGCGCCGGCGCCCCGGCGTGGATCGACTCTGGCCTGGCCCAGGCGGGCTTCAGCGTCGATGCCGGGCAGGCCTGGTCCCTCTGGCTGGCGTCC
>PJQG01000046.1:0-962 GCA_002861595.1 Actinomycetota bacterium | reverse complement strand
CGCCTGGAGGCTGCACTGCCGGGCGCGGTGGACGCAATCACCCGTGCCCTGCGCTCGGGGGCGTCGCTGCGCCAGGCCCTGGCCGAGGCGGCCACGGCCACGCCCGGTCCGCTCGGGGCCGAGTTGGCCTCGGTGGCTCGAGCGACAGACCGCGGGGCCAGTGTGGTGGCGGCGTTGGAGGCGTGGGGGCAACGCCAGCCGGCAGCGGGCGTGCGCCTCCTCGTCAGCGCGCTGTGCCTCGGGGCCGAGACCGGTGGTGCCCTGGCCCGAGCGGTCGACGGCGTGGCCGCCACGCTGCGCCAGCGCCTGGCCGCCCGGACCGAGGCCAGGGCGCTGGCCACCCAGGCGCGCGCCTCCGCCGCCGTGCTCGCCGCCGCTCCCCTTGCCTTCACCGCCATCGCGTCGGTAGCCGACGCTCGTACCTCGGCCTTCCTGTTCCGCACCCCGGCGGGTCTGCTGTGCCTGGCCGGCGGGCTCGCCCTCGATGCCGCCGGCGCTCTCTGGATGGCGCGCCTCACCCGCATCGAGGTCGCGTCGTGAAGGCGATGTTGCTCGGCCTGGCCTGGGGCGGCGTCGTTCTCGCCGCCGCCTGCCGCTATCGCCCTCTCTCGCGCCGCCTGCCGGAGGTTCCGTCGCACCTGGAGGACAGCGCGTACCGATCCGGTACGCCCTGTCCTCCAGAGCGCGGGTTGATGCCCGTCGAGGCGCTGGGTCGGGCCCTCCTGCGCCTCGATCCACGTCGCCGCCCGTCCTCGCCGGCGGCTGCTCCCGCCCGTGCTCGACGGGTCGGAGCGATCGCCGTGGCCGCGGTCCTGGCCGCCGCCGTCCTTCCCGCGTTCACCCCCGCCGTGCTCCTCGTCGGCTGGGCGTGGCCCCGAGCGCAGGCGCGTCGCCAGGAGCGCAGGCGCCTGGCCCGTCTCGAGGCGGGCCTGCCTGAGGCCGTCGACCTGCTCGTGCTGGCC
>PJQG01000083.1 GCA_002861595.1 Actinomycetota bacterium | reverse complement strand
GACTATCGCGCCTTTGTGCGCCGCAGACCACCTGACTGGTTACGGCAGAACTTCGGCTGGTTGCCGTTCATCGTTGCGTTGGCAACTTCCGGTCTGATCATCGGCGCAATTGCGAGACTGGTGGTGCCCGGGCGAGCTCGGCGGTCAGGACGGTGGTGAGGCGGTGAGGCTGGCCTTCACCGTGAGGGTCTCGCCGGCACGAGCGAGGGTGAGGCTCACCGTCTCGCCCGGCTGATGTGCCCGGATGGCCGCACCCAGCGCGGCGGCCCCGGCGACCGTCCTGGCGTCGACGCTGGTGATGAGGTCGCCTTCCCGGATCCCCGCCCGGGCCGCCGCCGAGTCCGCCACGACGTTGGTCACGAGGGCGCCCCGGCTGCCGTCGTCAGGGTCGGTGGTGCTAACCCCGAGCAGCCCGGTCCGGGCTGCGGCCGTGTTGCCCCTGAGCCGTTCGACGACCGGAATGGCCTCGTCGATGGCGATGGCGAAGCCGATGTTCTCGGCCGCCGTTCCCCCGCGTGAGGTGGCGACGGCGGTGTTGATGCCGATCACCTGCCCGGCCGCGTTGACCAGCGGCCCGCCCGAGTTGCCCGAGCTGATCGACGCATCGGTCTGGATCAGGCCCGTCATGGCGCCGGCATCGGTCTCGAGGGTGCGGTCGAGGCCGCTGACGATCCCCCGAGTCACCGTCGGCCCGCCCTGCAGGGCGAGGGCGTTGCCGATGGCGACGACGTCGTCGCCCACAGCCACCGCCGACGAGGAGCCGAGCTCGGCCGCCGGCAGCCCGCTCGCCCTGGGGATGCGCAGGAGCGCCAGGTCGGCGGCGCTGTCCACGCCGACGACCTCCACCTGCCGGGACTGGGCCTCGCCGGCCAAGACGACGCGGACACTCGAGGCTCCGTCCACCACATGGGCGTTGGTCAGGATCTCACCGCCGGCAGTGAGCAGGACGCCCGTGCCCGCACCCCCGCCACGGCGTCCTGCGTACGACGCCTGTATCGACACCACCGCTGGACCGGCTTTGGTCACGACCGCAGCGACGTCGAGCGACTCGCTGTCCAGTTGCAAGGAACGGGCCGGGGCACCTCCTGCCGCGGTCGCTGGAGCTGCGCGCTCGTGGTCGAGCTCACGCGTCACCAGGGACCCAACCGACCCGCCGAGCAGGGCGACGATCACCAGAGTTGCCGCCCCGGCGAGGCGTCGTCTGCCGGGAGTGGCGGGTCGGGCCGCCGGCTCTCGTGCTCCCGTGGGCTCTGCGGTCGGCCCTTTGGGGACCGCGTCGGCGGGCGGCGGGTACGGCGGCGACGCGACGGTCACCTGCGACAGCGACTCCAGGGACTCGACCTCAGGCATCGGCCGGCCCCCGTACCGAGGCGGACCCGAGGGGTGGGCGAGGGCCGCGGCGCCCGCAGCCCGAGCCGGCACGGTTGACCTGCGCGGTGATGCGGTCGGCCAGCGTGCCCGCCCTCTGGTCGGCCTGGGCCTGGGTCAGCTCCCCGGCGGTGACCTTGGCCGCCAGCCTGGTCTTGGCGTCGGCGACCAGGGCGTCGACGACCTTCTTCACGGCCACGCCCTGGGACTCGGCGACTTGGGCGATCGACTGACCCGAGCGCAGCGCCGACAGCAAGTCGGTCTCGCTGATGCCGATGGCGCCGGCCGCCACCGACAGGCCGGCCTTGCCGCCGGCATGGTGACGCCGGCCGGGGCCGTGGTGGTGAGGGGCCGAGCCCAGATGGTGGCCGGGGGCGTCGGCCGAGACGGCGCTGGTGCCGGGGTCGGTCGTCGTGGACGACACCTGGGCGCCGGCTACGCCGAGCCCGGCGAAGGTCAGGGCCAACGCCGCGCCACCGGCGACGATGCCGGAGCTCAGCCGGCCGCGCGTGCGGGGGGCGTGGGGAGGGGGGGTCTCGGTTGGTTCCATGCTCGCAGTGTGACCGCTGATGCTTGGAGCTTCCTGTGGATCGCCTTCGGAGTTCATGCCAGTCCGGCCGTCTCGGCTGGCTGGGCTACGGGCAGCTCGACGATGAAGCGACTGCCGGCGCCCAACTCGGACTCCACGCGTGTCGCCCCGCCGTGGCCGCTGACGACCGCCTCGACGATGGCCAGCCCCAGGCCCGTCCCGCCACCGGCACGCGCCCGCGACGGATCAGCGCGAAAGAAGCGCTCGAAGACGTTCGCCGCCACCTCCGGGCTCATCCCCGGCCCCTCGTCGGCCACGGTGAGGCGTGCGACACCACCATCAGCGGCGACGACGACATGGACGGGAGTGCCAGGGGGAGTATGGACTCTGGCGTTGGCCAGCAGGTTGGCCGCCACCTGGCGGAGCTGGCCCTCGTCACCCTCCACCACCACGGCCGCCGAGGCGCTGTCGATGGGCCGGTCGGGCTCGACCACCTGCGCATCGCGCACGGCGTCGGCGACGATCTCGTCGAGGCGTACCGGCGCCCGCTCCGGAGCCCGGTCCTGATCCAGGCGGGCCAGAAGGAGGAGGTCCTCCACGAGCGCGGCCATGCGTTTCGCCTCCTGCTCCATCCGCCGCATGGCGTCGTCCAGCTCGGACGGCTCGCGCAACCCGCCCGACCGCCACAGCTCGGCGTAGCCCATGATGGACGTCAGGGGAGTACGAAGCTCGTGGGAGGCGTCGGCGGCGAACCGCCGGACCTTGGCCTCCGACGCCTGCCGGGCTCGGAAGGCCTCCTGGATGCGCTCGAGCATGGCGTTGAGGGCGGTGCCGAGGCGGCCCACCTCGGTGCGCCCACCGGGATGGTCCACGCGACCGGAGAGGTCTCCCTGGGCGATGGAGCCGGCGGCCCTCGCCATGTCCTCGATGGGGTGAACACCCAGCCGCAGCATCCACCATGACACCAGGCCGACGGTGGCCAGCACGGCCAGGGTGCCGAGGACCTGGACCAACCGGAGACGGTCGAGCGTGGACTCCAGCTCGTCCAGGCTCAGCCCGACGACCGTCACGCCGCCCCGGCCCTCGGCGACGGCCACGATCCGCCACGTCCCGCTGCCGCTCTGGGCCGGCACGCTGAAGGGCAGTGCCGGCTCCCCACGACCCGTCAGGTGGGCGGCGATTCGCGCTCGCGCCAGGCGCGGCGGGGGCTGGTCCTCGTCGGCCAGCGCGGAGCTGAGCTGGACCAGGGTCCCGACCGACGGGTCGCCGACGGCGATGAAGTACTCCGACAAGGTCTCGTCCTGTGCCGTCGGCGGGGCGCCCGTAGCCCTCCGGAGGCGCCGCCCTTCGAGGCGGAAGACGTCGCGAGAGGCGGTGTCGGCCAGCTGGCGGTCGACCCGTTCGAGGAGGACGGATCTGAAGCGGTCGGCCAGGGTGAAGTTGGTGAGGACGAGGACGGCGCTGATGGCGAGCAGGCCGAGCAGCAGGCGTCGCCGCAGCGACATCAGCTGACCCGCAGTGAGTACCCCACGCCCCGAACCGTGTGGATGAGCGGCGGGCCGATGGCGTCGATCTTCTTGCGCAGGTAGCTGATGTAGGTCTCCACCACGGTGGCGTGGCCACCGAAGTCGTACTGCCAGACGTGATCGAGGATCTGGTCCTTCGACAGCACCCGCCCGGCGTTGACGAGCAGGAACCGAAGGAGCTTGTACTCGGTCGGCGAGAGCTCGACGACCGCTCCGGCCCGACGTACCACGTGGGCATCGTCGTCCATCTCCAGGTCGGCGAGCCCCAGCTTCGAGGAACCGGCCTCCACGCCCTGGCGCCGGAGGACGACCTGGATCCGGGCGACCACCTCCTCGAGGCTGAACGGCTTGGTCACGTAGTCGTCCCCCCCGAGGGTGAGCCCGCGGACCTTGTCGTCCACGGTGTCTCGAGCCGTGAGGAACAGCACCGGCACCTTTCGGCCGTCGGATCGCATGCGACGCAGGATCTCGAACCCGTCGAGATCGGGGAGCATGACATCGAGAAGGACGACATCAGGGGCAAAGGCCTCGACCTCTCGGAGTGCATCTCGTCCTGTGTTCGCCACTCGGACGTCGAACCCGAAGTGCCGGAGGGCCGAGTCGAGCAGGAAGGTGATGTTCTCCTCGTCGTCGACGACGAGGATCCGGCTCTTGGCCGCGGGCTGGCTCACGACATCACTCTGTCATCGCAACCTTGGAGTCCTCTGGGAGTGTGCTCGGAACTTGCTGTACCGCGAAGCGGCGCTCTGGCGCCGCTTCGCTAACCAAGTTCGAGGAGGAGCTCGGCGATCTGGATGGTGTTGAGGGCGGCGCCCTTGCGCAGGTTGTCACCCGACACGAAGAAGGCGAGCCCGTGCTCGACGCCCTCGTCGCGGCGCAGCCGACCGACGTAGCAGGGGTCGGCGCCGGCGGCGGCCAGGGGGTTGGGCAGATCGGCCAGCTCCACGCCCGGCGCCGAGGCAAGCAGCTCCCGGGCCCTGGCCACGGGGAGGGGACGCTCGAACTCGGCGTTGACGCTCAAGGAGTGGCCGGTGAACACCGGCACGCGCACGCACGTGGCCGAGACCAGCAAGCCCGGGATCCCGAGGATCTTCCGGCTCTCGTCGCGCAGCTTGTGCTCCTCCACGGTCTCGTCGTCGACCAGGTCGCCGGCGAGGGGCAGCACGTTGAAGGCGATGGGCGCGGGGTACACCGCCGGCGCCGGGAAGTCGACGGCGTCGCCCCGCAGGGCCAGCCCGACGGCGCCGTCGGCCACTTTGCGCACCTGCTCGTCGAGCTCGCCCACCGCGGCACGCCCGCCACCGGAGACGGCCTGGTAGGTGGAGGCCACGACCCGGCGCAGGCCGGCCTCGTCGTGGAGGACCTTGAGCGCCGGCATGGCGACCATGGTCGTGCAGTTGGGGTTGGCCACGATGCCCTTGGGGATCGACGCCAGCGCGTCGGCGTTGACCTCGGCCACGACGAGGGGGACCTCGGGGTCGGCCCGCCAGGCCGACGAGTTGTCGACCACCACGGCGCCGGCGGCGGCCACCAGCGGCGCGTAGCGGCGGGAGGCAGTGGCGCCGCTGGAGAACACGGCGATGTCGATGGCGGAGAAGTCGGCCCCCTCGGTGTCCTCCACCATCACCTCGCCGTCGCCCCACGGCAAGGACCGGCCGGCGGAGCGGGCGGAGGCGAAGAAGCGGACGTCGTCGGCGGGGAAGCGCCGCTCGGCGAGGATGGCACGCATCACCTCGCCCACCTGGCCGGTGGCTCCGAAAACCCCTAGTCGCACAGCGCCATAGTAGAGCCCGCCACTACGAGAGCCCGAAGGCCGTGTGCAGCGACTGGACGGCTCGCTCGACCACCGCGGACCGCACCACGCAGGAGATGCGGATTGGGGAGGTGGAGATCATCTCGATGTTGATGCCCTCGGCGGCGAGGGTCCCGAACATGGTGGCGGTGACACCCGGATGGGTCTTCATGCCTGCGCCGATGAGCGAGACCGTGGCGATCTCGCTGTCGGCGAGGACCTCGGCCGCCTCCAGTTCGGCGGCGTGGTCCTTGGCCGTAGCCAGGGCCACGGCCAGGTCGGCCTTGGGCACGGTGAAGGAGATGTCGGTGGTGCCTTGGAGCGAGACGTTCTGCACGATCATGTCGACGTTCACGTGCTCGTCGGCGAGGGACCGCAGGAGGCGGGCGGCGATGCCGGGCCGGTCGGGGACGCGGGTGACCGTGAGCTTGGCCTCCGAGGTGTCGTGGGCGATGGCCGTGACCATGGGGCGCTCCATGCGCGGATCCTCCGGGTGGTTGGCGGCCTCCTCGTCGGACACTACCCACGTGCCCGGCTCCCAGGTGAAGCTGGAGCGCACATGCAGGCGGACGCCGTGGTTGCGGGCGTACTCCACCGACCGGATCTCGGGCTTCGGGCAGCCGGCGGCGCACATCTCCAGCAGCTCCTCGAAGGTGATCTGGCCCACCCGGCGGGCGCTGTGCACCAGCCTGGGATCGGCGGTGAAGACGCCGGAGACATCGGTGTAGATCTCGCAGGCTTCGGCGCCGAGGGCATGGGCCAGGGCCACCGCCGTGGTGTCAGAGCCACCCCGGCCGAGGAAGGTGATCTCCCGCTCCTCGGAGACGCCCTGGGCGCCGGCGACCACCGGCACCCGGCCGGCGGCCAGGGCCTCGCGGAGCCGTTCGCCCCGAACCGTGAGGATCTTGGCCCGGGTGTGGTTGCCGTCGGTGATGAGGCCGGCCTGGCTGCCGGTGAACGACGCCGCCGGGCAGTCCAGGTCGGACAGCGCCATGCACAGCAGGGCCATGCTCTTGCGCTCGCCGGCGGTGATGAGCATGTCGAGCTCCCGCCTCGGCAGCGTGCTCGACACCTCGCCAGCCAGCCAGAGGAGCTCGTCGGTCTCCTTCCCCATGGCGCTCACGACCACCACGACGTCGTTGCCGTGCCGGCGGGTGCGGGCGACGTGGTCGGCCACTGACCGGATTCGCTCGGCATCAGCGACGGAGGTGCCGCCGAACTTCTGGACGACCAGGGGCACGGGGGTGCCAGCGTACCGGGCCATCCCGTCCACTACCTTGGCCCCTCGTGCCGAACGCGAAGCGCCAGCGCAAGAAGCAGGGCCGCCAGGCCCGCCAGGAGGAGATCCGGGCCCGGGAACAGCGCGCCCGGCGCAGGAAGAGGGCGATGTTCGGGCTCGGGGTCGCGCTCGCCATCGCCTTCATGGCCGCGGTGTTCAGCCGGGGCGACACCAGCAAGGCCAAGAACGTCATCACCAAGGACACCACCAGCACCACCGCCGGCGGGGGGAGCACCACCACCGGCGGGGCTGTCGACGAGAAGGAGTCGGGCGCCGCCTGCCCGGCCGCCGACGGCAGCGCCGAGAAGAAGATCGACTTCGATGGCGTACCCCCGATGTGCATCGACCCGGCCAAGTCCTACACGGCCCGGGTGGAGACCGACGCCGGCGCCTTCACCGTCGCCCTCGACCCCAAGCGGGCGCCCAAGACGGTGAACAACTTCGTCTTCCTGGCCCGCTACCACTTCTACGACGGCGTGCCCTTCCACCGCGTCATCCCCGGTTTCGTCGTCCAGGGAGGCGACGCCCAGAAGGGCGACGGCACGGGCGGGCCCGGCTACAAGTTCGCCGACGAGCTCCCCAAGGCCGGCGAGTACGAGCTCGGCTCTCTGGCCATGGCCAACTCCGGCCCGAACACCAACGGAAGCCAGTTCTTCGTGATCACCGGACAGCAGGGCGTGAACCTGCCGCCGAACTACTCGCTCTTCGCCAAGGTCACCGAGGGCCTCGACGTGGTGAAGAAGATCGAGGCCGATGGCACCGAGGGGGGCACGCCCAAGGTCGTGCACAAGATGACCAAGGTCACCATCACCGAGGCCTAGAGGAACGGACCATGCCCACAGAGTGCCCGGCCGCCGACGGCTCCAGCCCCAAGAAGCAGCGCTTCGACTCGCCCCCGCCGATGTGCATCGACGCGTCGAAGCGGTACACGGCGGAGATGGCGACCAGCAAGGGGAGGATGACCATCGCCCTCGACGCCATCGCCGCGCCGAAGACGGTGAACAACTTCGTGGTGCTGGCCCGCTACCACTACTTCGACGGCGTGGGTTTCCACCGCATCATCCCCGGCTTCATGGTCCAGGGTGGCGACCCCGAGGGCTCCGGCCGAGGCGGCCCGGGTTACCGCTTCGAGGACGAGCTGCCCAAGCCGGGGCGCTACGAGGTGGGCTCGGTGGCCATGGCGAACGCGGGGCCCAACACCAACGGCAGCCAGTTCTTCATCGTCAGCGGGCCTTCGGGTGTCGGCCTGCCGCCGCAGTACTCGCTGTTCGGCAAGGTGGTCAAAGGGCTGGACGTCCTTGCCGCCATCGAAGCCGTGGGCTCGCCTGGTGCGGGCACTCCGAAGGAGCCGGTCGTCATCGAATCGGTCACCATCACCGAAGCCGACTGAGGCGAGCGGCCGCCGGGGTTCAACCCGGGAGGGACTCGAGCGTCGACTCCTGGCCGTTCAGGAACACCTTGACGGAGCCGGTGCCGGCCGCGGTCCAACCCGTCTCGGTGCCGAAGTGGCGGACGATGGCGGTCTGCTCGTCGACGGCGACGATGGGGATGCCCTTGGGGGCGAGGGCGATGGTGCGATGGGCCTTCTCCGGCGACCAGGTGTCGGCATGAGGGATGACGGCGACCTGGGAGACGAGGCCGAGGCCCACCGTGTAGGCGCCCCCGCGGGGGTCGACCATCGGGTCGGTGAGCACCATCGCGCCAGCGGAGGACCCGGCCACCACGGCGCCGTTCCTCCAGGCCGCGACCAGAGCGGCCCAGACGGCTGAGTCCTTGAGGACCGACCGCAGGTGGAGAGGTGACCCACCACCCAGGTAGATGAAACGGGCGTCGGCGACGGCGGCGGCGTTGGCGGGATCCTCGGCGTCCGGCCGGCGCAGGACCATCAGGGGGCGGACTTTGGCGCCCAACCCCTCGAACCAGCTCGTGGCCGTCGCCACCGAGCGCTCCGGGTGCTCATAGGCGGCGGCCGTGGGCAGCACGAGCACCTCCTCGCCACCGGACGCCTTCAGCAGCTCGGCATCGAAGCGACAGCCCTCGCGCCACTCGGCGCCACCGACCAGGGCGAGGGGCCCGGACCTGGTCACGGACGACGACAACGGTCGGGGGTCATGGCCGACTCAAGCTACTCATCGACGTCTGGGACGTCTGGCGAGGGGCAGAATCAACGGCGATGCGCCGGTACAGCCTTGAGAAACGCCTGACGGCAACCGATGAAGGAGGAATGGTGGATCGCCGCGCCCTTCCCGGTCTCGGCGCCGGCCTCGGTGGGCTGGCCTTCGGAGCCGCGGCCCTCGTCTTCGAGGCACCCCTGCTGGCCTTGGCTGCCGCCGCCTGCGCCCTCGGCGCCGGTGCGGCCACGGTCGTGCAGGTGCAGCGCCTCGAGCGGGCCGAGGCCGAGGTCGCGGCCGGGGCCGCCCTCACCAGCCTGCTCGACCTGCCCCAGCAGGTCCGAGAGCAGGCCCGGAGCCTGATCGACGAGGAGACAGGGCTTCCCGACGGTCGCTTCCTCGGCCTGGTCATCGACGGACGGGTCGCCGCCGCCCGGCGCCACCTCTGGCCGGTCACCATCGTGCTGTTGGAGGTAGGCCTGCGACCGGAGTGCCAGGACCCCTGCGAGCGGGCCCGCGCCCTCGTGGATTTCGCCGCCCTGCTGCGACGGGCCCTGCGGGAGGCGGATGTGGTCTGCCGGTCCAGCCAGACCGGCTTCGCCCTGGTCCTGGAGGACACGGGCGAAGAGGGCGGGGTGTGGGTGGCCGAGCGCATCCAGATCGCCATGGGCCAGGAAGGCGGCGTCGCCCGGCGGCTGGCCGCCGGCGTGGCCACCTACCCCGTCCACGGGCTGGACGCAGACGACGTGCTGGCTCGGGCGCAGGCCGCCCTCACCCGGGCGTGTGCCGCCGGAGCCGGCCGTGGGCTCGGTCAGGTCGAGGTGGCCCAGCCCGACTTCGCCTGAGCCGGGCGGTGCCCCGCCCACCAGCGCCCGGAAAAGCGCCACGGCGTCGACCCCCGCCTGGGCGGTGGCCCGACCGGCAACGGCCCGGAGGCCGGTGACGCCGGCGGCCACACCAGCTCCACGGCAGCCACGACGGCAGCCAGTGCCTGGGGCGTCAACGGCGGGCAACCGGGCTTCACAGCGGGACGTTCCCGTGTTTCCTGCGCGGCTGCGGCGCCTGCTTCGAGCGGAGCATGTCGAGGCTGCGGACGAGGACGGAACGGGTGTCGGCGGGAGCGATGACGTCGTCGATGAACCCGGCTTCGGCGGCGCCGTAGGGGTTGAGATGACGCTCCCGGTAGACCTTCACCAGCTCGGTCCTCCTCGCCGCCGGGTCGGGCGACTCGGCCAGCTCCCGGCGGTGCAGGACGTCCACCGCCCCCTCGGGCCCGGTGACGGCGAACTCGGCGGATGGCCAGGCGTAGGCCAGGTCGGCCCCGAGCGACTTGGAGTTCATCACCACGTAGGCACCGCCGTAGGCGTCGCGGATGACCACCTGGATCCTCGGCACCTCGGCCTCGCACCACGCATACAACAGCTTGGCGCCGTGGCGGACGATGCCGTTGTGCTCCTCGTCGGTGCCCGGGAGGAAGCCGGGAACATCGACGAAGGAGACGAGGGGCAGGTTGAAAGCATCACACGTACGCACGAACCGAGCTGCCTTCTCTGCTGCATCAGTGTCGATGGCCCCGGCCAGGACCTGGGGCTGGTTGGCCACGATGCCAACGGGATGACCGGCGATCCGGGCGAAACCGCACACGATGTTGGTGGCCCAGTGGGCGAAGTACTCCAACAGCTCCCGGTCGTCGACCACCGCACTGATCAGCTGGTGGACGTCGTAGGGCGCGTTCGAATCAGCCGGGAGCAGTTCCGCCAGTTCCGGCGCAGGGCGCGCGGGGTCGTCGGCCGCCTCGATGGACGGGGGGGGTTCGGTGTTGTTCGAGGGCAGGAACCCCAGCAGACGCCGGACCTGGTCCAGGCACGACTTCTCGTCCTCGGCGACGAAGGTGCAGACCCCCGATCTGGAGCCGTGGGTCATGGCGCCGCCAAGCTCCTCGATGGTGACCTCCTCGCCGGTGACCGCCTTGACCACCTCGGGGCCGGTGATGGCCATGTACGAGAGCTCGCGGACCATGAAGATGAAGTCGGTCATGGCCGGGCTGTACACGGCGCCGCCGGCGCAGGGCCCGAGGATGACGCTGATCTGAGGGATCACGCCCGAGGAGGCCACGTTGCGGGAGAAGATGCGGCCGTACATGTCGAGCGACACGACGCCCTCCTGGATGCGGGCGCCGGCGCCGTCGTTGAGCCCGACGACCGGGACGCCCAGCGACGACGCCAGGTCCATCACCTTCTGGATCTTGCGGGCGTGCATCTCGCCGAGCGAGCCGCCGAACACGGTGAAGTCCTGGCTGAACACGCAGACCCGGCGGCCGTCGACGGTGCCGAACCCGGTGACCACACCGTCGGTGTAGGGGCGGCTGTTCTCGAGTCCCATGCCATGGGCCTGATGGCGGACCAACAGGTCGAGCTCGCTGAACGAATCGGCGTCGAGCAGGTACTCCACCCGCTCGCGCGCCGTCATCTTTCCTCGGGCGTGCTGGCGTTCCACGGCCTTGGCCGAGCCGGCGTGGCGGGCCTCGTGCTTGCGCTGGGCCAGCTGTTCGAGCTGGTGGAGCTGCTCGGTCACTGTGGCGCCTCCGACCCCGTCATCGTGCCCGGAGGTTACGGCGCAACAATCACAGGATGCCCATCGAGCCGCCCCTGTCGCCGTGGGTGTTCCCCGACCCGGCGGAGGCCGGTCCTGAGGACGTGGTCGCGGTCGGCGCCGATCTCGCCCCCGGCACGCTGCTGGCCGCCTACCGGGCCGGGCTGTTCCCGATGCATCTCGGCGAGGACAGCACCGAGCGCGCCCTGGGCTGGTGGTCGCCGGAGCCACGCGGCATCCTTCCCCTCGACGGACTGCGGGTCAGCCGCTCGCTGCGCAAGGCCTGCGCGCGCTTCGAGGTTCGCGTCGACACCGCCTTCGAGGAGGTCATCGAAGGCTGTGCCGACTCTCGCCGGCCCCTGGGCTGGATCACCGCCGACATCCGCGCCGCCTACCTGCGGCTCCACCGCCTCGGGTGGGCCCACAGCGTGGAGGCGTGGTCGCGGCGTGACAAGACCTTGGCCGGCGGGCTCTACGGCGTCGCCGTAGGCGGTCTCTTCGCCGGCGAGTCGATGTTCCACCGGGCAACTGATGCTTCCAAGGTGGCGTTGGTCGGCCTGGTCGAGCTGCTTCGGGACGGAGGTGCAGAACTCCTCGATGTGCAGTGGCAGACGCCCCATCTGGCCCGCCTCGGTGCGGTGGAGGTCAGCCGGGCCGAGTACCTGCGCCGGCTGGCCCGAGCGCTGCGACGGCCGATGCCGCCCGCTTTCACTCGGGAAAGGTCGGTCACGTAGCTCGTGGAGCGCGGCAGTCCCGGTCGGTGACGGCTGCGCCCAGCAACATCGTGAGAAGCATCCGACGCTTCTGTCGAGGATCGAGGAGTCCGATCGGTCTACAGGGAGCGGGCGAGGGCGGCGGCTCGGTCGGCGAGGTGGGGGGCATCGAGGCGGCGGCAGAGCTCGTCGAAGCCAGGCGCCGGCCCGGCCCACAGCAGTTCGTTCACCCCGGTGAGCAGGTTGCGGTCCACCACGAGCGTGGCGAGGGCCCGAAAGGCGAGGGCCTGCTCCCAGTCGGTTGCGAGCGTGTTGGCCAGTTGGCGTGCACCTCGCACGTCGACGTCCCACCGGTCGGCCAGCCGGGGGATGCCCTCCAGGTGGTGGTAGCGGCGGAGGACCGTCGCCGCCGAGCGGGCCCCCCATCCGGTGAGGCCCGGGAAGCCGTCGGCGGAGTCGCCCACGAGGGCCAGCCAGTCCGGGATCGAGGACGGAAGCACGCCGAACCTGTCGAGCACGCCGGCTTCGCCGGACACGACCTTGCGACGCCGATCGAGCTGCACCACCCGCTCGCCCACCACGCACTGGGCCAGGTCCTTGTCCGGGGTGCAGATCACGACCTGCTCGACGGCGGCGTCCTCGGCGGCCACGGCGGCAGCCGAGGCCAGCGCGTCATCGGCCTCCAGATCGACCATGGCCCACACCCGGACTCCCATGGCCTCCAGCGCCTCTTCCACCAGCGGGAACTGGGCCAGTAGGTCCTCGGCCACGCCGGCACCGTTCTTGTAGCCGGACCAGAGCCGGTTGCGGAACGACTCGATGACGTGATCGGTGGCCACGCCGACATGGGTCGCCCCCTCCTCGATGAGGGCGAGGACCGAACCGAGCACGCCCCGGGTGGCAGCCGTACGCGAACCCTTTGCCCGCACGTGGGCAGGAAGGCCGAAGTGGTGCCGGAACAGCTCGTATGTCCCGTCGACCAGGTGCACGCGCACATCCGGAGGATGCCATGCCTGGCCTGAACGGGCCGTTTCTCGAACCCGCCTGCGACTTCCGATCACAACGGCCGAACAACTCCGGCACAACTCCTGCACAACTCCTGCACAACAGCTGCACTACAGAAAGGCACATACGAATGAGAACGCCCACCAAGGTCCTGCTGTCCGTCGCCGCCGTAGGCGCCGCGGCCAGCGTGGCTGCTCTCGGCACCTTCGCCACCTTCACCGACACCACCAGCGCCAGCGCGACCATCGCTTCGGGCACGGTGGACATCAACCTGGGGGCGGTGGGCGCGAACAACCGCCTCACCGTCGGTGCCACGGGTCTCGTCCCGGGCGACTCGCTCCAGCGGCGGGCCAAGGTGACCAACGCGGGAAGCGAGAACCTGGCTTCGGTCACCCTCACCACTGCCGCGACCACCTCCTCGCTGCTCGACACCGACGCCACCGATGGGCTGCAGATGAAGATCGAGAAGTGCGGCGGCACGCTGGGCTGGACCGAGTCGGCCAGCGCGCCCTACACCTACACGTGCGACTCCACCCTCGCCGGCGACAACCTCGGCACCCGCACCACCATGCTGGCCCGACGAGCCATCGTCGGTTCGGCCCTGGCCCTCACGAGCTCGTCGTCGACGACCGCCGGCGGCGTCGACGACATGGTGATCACCGTCGACCTGCCTTCCACGGCGGGCAACACCTTCCAGGGGCTGAGCTCGGTCGTCAGCTACACCTTCAACGCCACCCAGCGGGCGGCGGTCAGCAAGTAGCAGCTCCTGAGTGACGAAGTTCCACACGATCGCGGCGGTCGGCCAGGCCTTGGGCCTGGCCGCCGTCGCGCTCTCGGTTCTGCTGCTCGTGGGCCTCGGGCTCGGTCCCCGCACCGGCCGGTACCGAACCATGACGGTCCTCACCGCCAGCATGCGGCCGAGCATCCCCGAGGGATCGGTGATCATGCAGACGCCGACCGCCCTGAGCCAGGTGCGAGTAGGCGACGTGATCACCTACAGCATCCCGGTGGAGGACCAGCGGGTGGTCACCCACCGAGTGGTGGAGGTGCTCGAGGGCGGTCGCAGCCCGATGGTACGCACCAAGGGCGACGCCAACCGCTCTCCCGACCCCTGGGTCGCCCGCCTTGTGGGGGACAAGGTGTGGCGAGTGCGGGCGTCGGTGCCCAAGCTCGGCTACGCGCTGCAGGCGCTCCGCCAGCCGGAGGCCAAGCGCGTGACGCTGATCCTGGTGCCTCTCCTGCTCGCCCTCATCTGGCTGCGCGACATCTGGGCACCCTCGCACGCTCGCGACCCTGTTCCCGGCCCGGTCCTGGGCCTGGGTTCGGGCCCACCCGCGGCGTCCGCCGGGAGGTGGGGACAGGGATCGGCCGCTCTGGCCGCCCTTGCCGTTGTGGCCATCCTGGGCGGCCGGAGACCAAACCGTGGGTAGGGCCCGCCGGCGGCGCGTCGGCGTGGCGGCCGTGCTGGGCGTCACCGGGATGAGCGTCGCCACCGTGGCATGGGCACACATGACCGACTCGACGCCGGCTTCACACGAGCTCTCGACCGGCACCTTGGAGGCGCCCACCCTTCCAGCCACTGCCGCCGGGACGTGCGTGCTCCTCGTCGGGGACGAAATCGTCGTGTCGTGGACCAGGACCGCTTCGGTGAAGGCCGACGGCTACGAGATCCTCCGCGCCGTCGGTACCGACCCCTACAGCTCCCATGCCGTCGTGGCCGGGCGGACCACCGAGAGCTTCACCGACAGCCTGCTGGCCTTCTCCACCGAGTACCGCTACGTCGTGAAGGCCAAGAAGGAGAACTGGCGCAGCGCCGGCACCGCCCCGGTGTCGAGGACGACGCGGACTGCTACGTGCGGCTGAGAGCTGGATCATTCGAAGGTGACCTGCATCTTGAAGCGGTCGAACCTGCCCATGCCGGCGGCCCGGGAGGCCTCGTCGGTCTTGCCCCCGCAGGCGGGCAGGATGAAAAGGAGGGAACCCGCGAGCAGTGCCGACTTCAGTAGTTCGTCATAGTGCGCACGTTACGACCTTGCCGCGGTCGCCGACGTCTCGCTGGGCGGGGCCTCGTACGGCGCCGCGGATGTGGTCGTCGCCGGTGCGAGCCGTGGTGAGAGCCCGGTGGCCTTCGGCTGGGTCGGAGGAGGGGGAGGAGGGACGACGCCTCGGGGCGGGACAGCGGGTGCCGGCATCGCTGGGCTCGGGCAGGGGACCTCGACGTACTCGGTGTCGGACGTGCCTTCGACCTCCGCCGGCAAGCACTCGGAGTCGCTGCCGATGGAGACGTTCTCCTCGTCCTCGATGTCCCCTATGCCGTGAAAGGCGCCCGCTCCGAGCAGGAAGGGGCTGGGGTAGACGAGGAAGAGGAGGGCGAACGGGCTCTCCTTCACGACCTTGGCCAGCTCGTCTCGTTCCAGCGCCCGCAGGGAGCCGAGCACGGCGTCGAGGACCGAGCCGGTCGGGCTGACGAACCAGTCGCCGCCGCGCTCCACCACCGTGAGCTGGAAATACGAGAACGCTGCTCGCCTGAAGGGCAGCTCCTCGTCCTCGTCGTCCCGGCAGAGCTGGGGCAACACCTCGCCGTCGGGGCCCGTCGCCTTGGTGCAGCGCCCGTCGTAGTCGAACGCGAACCGCCCGTCCTCAGTGGTCACGTTCACGCCCAGGCGCTTGATCGTGACGCGGGCCTCGCCCTCGCCGGCAGAGTCCACGTCCAGATCCAGGGTGGGCACCTCGGCTCGCACCCCGTCGGCCCGCAGCGATGCCACCGCGCGCTCGGCGGCGGGCAGGAACAGGGGGGCGTAGTCGTGGAGGGCGTCGGCCTCGCCGGGCGGAGCCAGCTCGACGGCGCGACGCACGTCGAAGGCGGCCGCCGCCGCGGCCAGCTCCCGTACCGCCGCCGCGGGGGAGGAGGCTCCCTTGGGGGCCACCCCCCGGCCGAACTTCGGCACCGGAGCACCGCCCTCGCGCCGGGCCAGCTCGGCCACGGTGTACCCGAGGCTGACGAACCAGTCGCCGCCGCGGCGCACGGCGACGAGCATCGCGTCCTCCTCGGCGAGGTCCGCGGGCGACGGCGAGGAGATGGTGCGGGCGTCATCGACCAGATCGTTCAGCAGCGGGCCGATGGGCAGCTCCTCGCCCTTGATGCGGAGACGGGCGGTTCCGGCACCGGCCCGCACTACGGCCACGTCCTCGCCCAGTTTCTCCGCCTGGAGCTCGAGGCCCTCCACGGTGAGGTCGGCGCCCGGGACGTGGCCCAGGTCGAGGCGCTCGTCGACGATGCCCAAACGGCGCAGTTGCTCGCCCAGCTCGGTGAGCCGCCCGCGCAGCATCGTCCGCTCGGCGGGGACCAGGGCCTCGAGGGCACCGAGCACGTCTTCGTTCTCCAGTGCGTCCACCAGCTTCTGCACGGCCGCCTCGGGACTGCCCTCTCCGCCGTCGCTGGTCACGGCGGCGAGCCCGAACAGGCCGGCGACGAGGGCGACCACGACCCCGATCGCCATGCCCGCCTTCCTCCACGACGCCCCCGGCGGTGTTGGGGGGGTGCCGGGCGCGGGAGCTACGTAGCTCTCGAGCTCCGCTTCGGGCTCGCCTCGACCGGTCATCGATCTCCCTCTTCGTCTCGCCACAGGAAGGCCAGGACCGCAGCTCCCGCCATTGCGAGGAGGCCTGCTGCCATGGCAACGTCCCCTCCTTCATCGGTTCGCAGAGACGAGGTCCTGAGCAGGAGCGCGGCGGCGACGGCGACAGCGCCGGTGGCCGTCCCGAGCATGGCGACGAGGAGGCGCCGGCGGGTCAGCGCCGCGATCCACACCGCGGCGGCCAGGAGGGGGGTGAAGAGGAACAGGACGAGCAGGGTGCCCAGCGGCCGGCCGGGGGCCAGACCAACCTCGTGCAGGGTGCGAGCCAGCTCGAGCCCCGAGCGTGAGCGACCCGTCCGGCTCCAGGGCAGGAAGCCGGCGGCGGCCACCCCCAGGCTCCCGGCCACAGTGACGGCCGTGGCCACGCGCCTGAGGCGGGAGCGAAGCGTCAGCCCTCGACCTCCCGGCGCCCGGACAGGGCGCGGCCGAGCGTCAGCTCGTCGGCGTACTCGAGGTCGCCGCCCACAGGCAGGCCGCTGGCGATGCGGGTCGTCTTCACGCCGAGGGGCGAGAGCAGCCGGGCCAGGTACATGGCCGTGGCCTCGCCCTCGATGTTCGGGTTGGTGCAGAGGATCACCTCGGTGATGCCCTCGCCCTCGATGCGGCTCAACAGCTCCCGTACCCGGAGCTGATCGGGCCCGACGCCCTCGATGGGGTTGATGGCGCCCTGGAGCACGTGGTAGCGGCCCGAGAACTCCTGGGTCTTCTCGACGGCGACGATGTCTCGGGGCTCTTCCACGACGCACACCACGGTGGCATCGCGGCGAGCGTCGCCGCACAGCTCGCACAGGGCGTCACCGTCGCCCTCGGCCGCGACCTCGGCCACGTTGAAACAACGCCGGCAGAACGACACCCGCTCCTTGACCTCGTTGATGGCGGCCGACAGGCGCTGGGCGTCCTCCTTGGACAACTTGAGCAGGTGGAAGGCGATGCGCTGGGCCGACTTCGGCCCGACGCCGGGCAACCGTCCGAGCTCGTCGATCAGGCCCTGCACCGGGCCGGCGTACATCACGGTTCAGTCTCAGTCGGTGACAGGTGGAGGGCCGGGCGAGCCCGGGAGACCCGGCAGCCCCAGGGCACTCGGGTCGATGGCGCCGAGCGCCTGCTGGTTGAGCGTCTGGGCCCGGGCCACGGCGTCGTTGCACGCGGTGACGATGAGGTCCTCCAGCATGGCCACGTCATCGGGGTCGACCGCCGCCGGACTGATCGACACCGACTCGAACTGCAGCCCACCGGTGACCCTGACCCGCACCGCCCCCCCGCCGGCCTGGCCCTCCACCATCTCCTCGGCTGCCGCCTGCTGGGCCTCCAGGAGCTGTTGTTGCATGGCCTGGGCCTGCTGCAGAAGCGCCCCGATGTCGAACTGCCCGCTCGCGTCGTCGGAACTCAAGGCGATACCTCCTCGGCGCCGGGGAAGGCCTGCTTCAGGCGGTCGGCCGGTGACGCTACCGGCGCAGGGGCGGGGTCGCCGGGGCCGAAGGCCTCGGCCGGGGCGAAGGGGTCGGCGTCGTCCTCCTCGGCATCCGGCGCGCCGCCCTCGCCCGTGACGCCTGCGGCACCGGCTGCGCTGGGGCCGGAATGGGGGCCACCAGGCGAGGGCCGGCTCTGTTCCGGCGCCAGGGCCAGGGGCACGGCCACGCCGAAGTGGGCGGCGAGGGCGGACTCCACGTCATCCTTCACCTCGCGGCAGCGCGCCGCATGGGCGTCGTTGGGCACCACGAACACCGCCGTGCCGTCTTTCACCTCCGAGAACCGGCCTCCGGAGAAACGGGCCCTGGCTTTGCCCGACAAGGATCGGTACACGGTGTCGCCCCAGGCCTTGGTGAGCTCGTCGCGGGACGGCATGGCGGCCGTGGGCGCGGGCCGTGCCGCGGCGGGAGGAGTGATCGCCGCCGGCGCCCGCTCCTCGGCCCGGTCGGTCCCCACCGGCGGACGGGACCGGATGGCCCCGAGGGCGGCTCTGGCCTCGTCGGCGGGACGGACGACGCGGGGGACGGGCGGCGAGGCC
>PJQG01000034.1:29425-59728 GCA_002861595.1 Actinomycetota bacterium | reverse complement strand
TCAACTGGCAGAGCACCGGTCTCCAAAACCGGCGGTTGGGGGTTCGACTCCCTCCTGCCCTGCTCGGCCGATTCTTTTCTGGCGCGAGGTAGCAGATGAACCGACAGACGAAGCGGATGATGCAGCGTCAGGGCCAGGTCGGCGCTGACGGCTCACCCGTCGCCACCAAGCGACCGCCTCCGCCCAGAGGCCCGAAGCCTCCGAGCGAACGGACCTCGCCTGCCACGTTCCTCAGGGAGGTTCGCGGCGAGCTCCGGAAGGTGGCCTGGCCGACCAGAGGCGAGGTCGTCAACTACTCCACCATCGTGCTCGTCGCCCTCGTCCTGCTCGTCGCCCTCATCTTCGTGCTCGACCTGGCCTTCGCCAAGAGCGTGCTGTTCCTCTTCGAGACATGACCGACGCCACCGACACCACCATCTCCGAGGCGCCCGCCGACATCGAATCCGATGTCCTCGGTGACGAGCCCGAGGCCGAAGTCGAGGTGATCGACGCCGAGGACCTGCTCGAAGAGTCCGCCGAGGAGGTGACCCCTCGGGTCGAGAGCCCCTACGACCGTCCTGGCCAGTGGTTCGTGGTGCACACCTACGCCGGCTACGAGAACAAGGTGAAGTCCAACCTCGAGAGCCGCATCTCCTCGATGAACATGGAGGAGCGGATCTACGAGGTCGTCATCCCCGTGGAGGACGTGATCGAGTTCAAGGGTGGCAAGAAGGTGGTCGTCCAGAAGAAGGTCTTCCCCGGCTACCTCCTCGTGCGCTGCGAGCTCGACGACGATGCCTGGTACGTGGTGCGCAACACGCCCGGCGTCACCGGGTTCGTGCACCAGGGCTCGAGCCCGGTGCCACTGTCGCGCCGTGACGTCGAGACCTTCCTGCCCGTCCAGCAGGAGGGCGTGGAGTCCGTGCGCAAGACCCGTCCCCGCCATGAGTACGAGGTGGGCGAGAGCGTGCGGGTGCGCGAGGGGCCTTTCGCCGACTTCTCCGGGCAGATCGCCGAGATCAACGAGGACCAGCTCAAGCTCAAGGTGCTCGTCAACATCTTCGGCCGAGAGACCCCGGTCGAGCTCGAGTTCAGTCAGGTGGCGAAGCTCTGATGGCAAAGAAGCGAGTGGCGGCCATCGTCAAGATCCAGCTGCCCGCGGGCCAGGCCACGCCCGCTCCTCCCGTCGGTACCGCCCTCGGACCGCACGGGGTCTCGACGCCGGAGTTCTGCAAGCAGTACAACGCAGCCACCGAGAGCCAGCGCGGCAGCGTGATCCCCGTTGAGATCACCGTTTTCGAGGACCGGTCGTTCACCTTCGTCCTGAAGACGCCCCCCACGCCGGTGCTCCTGCGCCAGGCCGCGGGCATCGACAAGGGAACCGCCACCGCTGGTCGCTCGACGGCGGGATCGATCAGCGCGGCTCAGCTGACGGAGATCGCCCAGACCAAGATGCCGGACCTGAACGCCAACGATCTCGAGGCCGCCAAGCGCCAGGTGGCGGGCACGGCCCGCTCCATGGGGATCACCGTCTCCAATGACTAGGGAGAAGTCGATGCCCAACGGCAAGCGCTACACCGACGCCATCCGGCGCTTCGATCGTAACCACCTGCACCGCCCGCGCCAGGGGGTCGAGCTGCTCAAGAGCCTGGCGGCGGCGCGCTTCGACGAGACCGTCGAGCTCGCCGTGCGGCTCGGCGTCGATCCTCGCCGGGCGGACCAGATCGTGCGGGGCACGGTCAGCCTGCCGGCGGGAACCGGCAAAGTCGTCCGGGTGGCCGTCTTCGCCGCCGGGGATGCTGCCGCCGACGCTCGCTCCGCCGGCGCCGACGTGGTGGGTGCGGACGACCTGGTGCAGCGCGTCCAGGAGGGGTTCTTCGACTTCGACATCGCCATCGCTACCCCCGACCTCATGGCCCTCGTGGGCAAGGTGGGGAGGGTGTTGGGGCCCCGGGGCCTCATGCCCAACCCCAAGACGGGGACGGTGACCACCGACGTGGCCAAGGCCGTCGCCGAGTTCAAAGGTGGGCGCGTCGAGTACCGCACCGACAAGTTCGGCAACATTCACGTGCCGATAGGAAAGGTGTCGTTCGAGGCCCAGTCCCTGCTGGACAACATCCGTGCCGTGGTCGACGAGCTGCAGAAGGCCAAGCCGGCGGCATCCAAGGGGAAATACGTCCGGTCGGTGACGATCTCGTCGACCATGGGGCCGGGCATCAAGCTGGATCCGCTCACGATCCGCATCACCGACGACGACCTGGCTGAGGCGGCGGCCGCGTCGTAGTAGGGTCGGGTCGAACCGATCTACCACTCGCCGCAGACATCCGGTGCGCTCCTTGCGCTGAAAGGGCTTCGGCCCGCCTGACGAGGTGAACCTCCTCTCACCCAGGGTGTTCGCTGTCCGCGTGCGCTGGCGGGAGACGAAAGGAGGCGAAGGCGAGTTGGAGAACCCGAGGCCGGAGAAGCTCGCAGTGGTCAACGAGGTGCGCGAGCGCCTCTCCTCGTCGAGCGCTGCCATCCTCACCGAGTACCGCGGCCTGGCCGTCAAGGACCTGTCCACCCTGCGCCGCTCCCTCAGCGACGTGGGCGGCGACTACAAGATCTACAAGAACACCCTGCTGCGCTTTGCCGCCCGCGACCTGGGTCTCGACGAGCTGGAGGCGATGCTCACCGGGCCCACCGCCATCGCCTTCGTCGACGGCGATGCTGTGGCCGTCGCAAAGGCGCTGCGCGACTTTTCCAGGACGAACCCCGCTCTGGTGGTGAAGGGCGGATTGCTCGGCGCCAGCGTCCTCTCTGCTCCCGACGCGGCCGCCCTTGCCGACCTCCCGTCGCGCGAAGTGCTGCTGGCTCGCATCGCCGGCGGGCTGGCGGCGCCCATGGTCAAGTTTGCCGGCCTCCTCCAGGCGCTGCCCCGCAACTTCGCCTACGGACTGAAGGCGCTGCTCGATCAGAAGGGTGGGCCGCCCGAGGAAGCCGACCGGCCCGCCGACGAGCAGCAGCCTGAGATGCCGGCGCCGGAGCCGGAGGCCGTGCTCGCGGAGCCGGCGCCGGAGCCCGAGGCCGTGCTCGCGGAGCCCGAGTCGACGCCGGAGCCCGAGGCCGTGCTCGCGGAGCCCGAGTCGACGCCGGAGCCCGAGGCCGTGCTCGCGGAGCCCGAGCCGACGCCGGAGCCCGAGGCCGGGCCCAGCGAGGGCCTCAAGAGGGCCTTGGCCCAGCTGCCCCGGAACCCCTCCGCTGAGCCGGGCCCAACCGCCCCGTCCGATCCCCCAGCCACACAAACCGAAGAGTAAGGAGCGTCCACATGGGCACCAAAGAAGAGATCCTCGAGTCCATCGCCAACATGACCGTCCTCGAGTTGAGCGAGTTGCTCAAGGACTTCGAGGAGCGTTTCGGCGTCACTGCCGCCCCGGTGGCCACTGCCCCTGCCGCCGGCGCCGGTGGCGGTGCCGAAGCCGCACCGGCCGAGGAGGAGAAGGACGAGTTCGACGTCATCCTGACCGCGGCCGGCGAAAAGAAGATCCAGGTCATCAAGGAGGTCCGCTCCCTGACCAGCCTCGGGCTGAAGGAGGCCAAGGACCTCGTGGACGGCGCTCCCAAGCCCGTGCTCGAGCGGGCCTCCAAGGACGACGCCGAGAAGGCCAGGGCACAGCTCGAAGCCGCCGGCGCCAGCGTCGAGGTCAAGTAGCACCCGGACGCACGACCGGGTACGGCGCCGGAGCGGAGCTTTGACGGAAACAACCCGGCGCATAGCGCGGCGTTCTGCCGTCAAAGCGGTCGAACCTGGCCGTCAGCCGCGAAGACGGGCCGGTTGGCGAGGCCACCGTTTCGGCAAGCAGTTGTAAGCCCTTGACGGAAGCGCTCTTCGCCCCTACGCTTGTTCCGGCTGTCCCCGGATTGTTTTTCGGCCTGCCTGCGCTATACTCCTCTGTTGCCGTGGCCGCCCCCTCCACGCCTGCAGTTCTCAAGGCGTAGGTGGCGCGCGCCCAGGCGTCCTCCGCCCCCCCATCTCCACGAGGAGTAGGCCTTGCCGTCTCGTCCCGCCGTCCGGGAACGCTTCTCTTTTGCCAACCTCGACGAGGTGCTGTCGCTGCCGGACCTGGTGGCGATCCAGCGGGCCTCGTTCCAGTGGTTCCTCGACTCCGGTCTGGTTCAGACCTTCCACGACATCAGCCCGATCGAGGACTTCACCGGCCAGCTCCGGCTCGAGTTGGAGTTCGACCCGACTGATCAGGATCTCCGGCCTCCTCCCAAGTTCAGCATGGAGGAGTGCAAGGAGAAGGACATGACCTACTCCGCGCCGATCTTCGTGCGGGCCCGGTTCATGAACGCCACCACCGGCGAGATCAAGGAACAGACGGTCTTCATGGGCGACTTCCCCATGATGACCAACAAGGGCACCTTCATCATCAACGGCACCGAGCGGGTCGTGGTGTCCCAGCTCGTCCGTAGCCCGGGCGTCATCTTCCAGCCCGGCCGCGATGCCAAGACCGTCGTGACCGGCACCATCCACCCCTACCGGGGGGAGTGGATCGAGTTCGACGTCGAGGCCAAGCCCGGCAAGGACATCACCGCCGGCACCCGTGTCGCCCGCAAGCGCCGCCTCAGCCTGTTCGTGCTGCTCCGGGCCCTCGGCTACGACGAGGAGGCTGCCCCCGGCCTCCTCGACCGCTTCGTGCGCCATTTCGACTTCCTCGAGGGGCAGTGGCTCAAGGAGAAGGAGCTCGCACCCACGCGGGAAGAGGCCCTGCTGGAGATCTACAAGCGGGCCCGGCCCGGGGAGCCGCCGTCGGTGGAGTCAGCCCGCGCCTACTTCGAGAACGCCTTCTTCAACCCCAAGCGCTACGACCTCACCAGGGTCGGGCGCTACAAGCTCAACCGCAAGCTCGGCCCCGAGGTCGACAAGGCCGCCGAGCTGCTGGACATCGACCTGGAGCGGCCCGTGCCGGGCCAGGGCGTGCTCAGCCCCAGCGAGCTGCTGGCCGCCGCCACGTACATGTTGCACCTGGCCAACGGCGAGCCGGGCTACCGCCTCGACGACCAGGACCACTTCGCCAACCGCCGCATCCGTTCGGTGGGCGAGCTGATCCAGAACCAGGTCCGCGTCGGCCTCTCCCGGATGGAGCGGGTCGTGCGCGAGCGCATGACCACCCAGGACGTGGAGGCGATCACGCCCCAGACGCTGATCAACATCCGCCCGGTCGTGGCCTCCATCAAGGAGTTCTTCGGCACCAGCCAGTTGAGCCAGTTCATGGACCAGGTGAACCCCCTCTCCGGGCTGACCCACAAGCGCCGCCTGTCCGCCATGGGCCCGGGCGGCCTCAGCCGGGAGCGCGCCGGCTTCGAGGTTCGTGACGTGCACAGCTCGCACTACGGGCGCATGTGCCCCATCGAGACGCCGGAAGGCCCGAACATCGGGCTCATCGGGCACCTGGCCACCTACGGGCGCATCAACGAGTACGGCTTCATCGAGACGCCCTACCGCAAGGTGGTGGACGGGCGAGTGACCGACGAGGTGGTCTACCTGGCCGCCGACGAGGAGGAGGAGCACGTCATCGCCCAGGCCAACGCCAGCTTGGACGACGACGGGAACTTCAACGAGGACCGGGTGCTGGTGCGCCGTGGCCCCCAGGGTGCGGGTGTGCGCGTCGGCGCCACTGCCACCTCTTACGGGTCCAGCACCGAGGTGGACTTCGTGCCGCCGTCCGAGGTGGACCTCATGGACGTCTCCCCCAAGCAGATGGTCTCGGTGTCCACCGCCCTCATCCCCTTCATCGAGCACGACGACGCCAACCGCGCCTTGATGGGCGCCAACATGCAGAAGCAGGCCGTGCCGCTGCTGCGCCCCGAGGCTCCCTACATCGGCACCGGGGTGGAGAAGCGGGTGGCGTGCGACGCCGGCGACGTCATGTTGGCCGAGGGCCCCGGCGTCGTCACCGAGGTCACCGGCGACCACATCACCGTCGACTACGACGGCAGGGGCCGCAAGGTGGAGCGTCTGGCCAAGTTCCGCCGCTCCAACCAGAACACCTGCATCAACCAGCGATCGCTGGTCGACGAGGGCGACCGAGTCGAGGCCGGCACACCCCTGGCCGACGGCCCCTCCACCCACGAGGGCGAGCTGGCCCTGGGCAAGAACCTGCTCGTGGCGTTCATGCCCTGGGAGGGCTACAACTACGAGGACGCCATCATCCTCTCCGAGCGCCTGGTGCGCGACGACGTGCTCACCTCCATCCACATCCAGGAGCACGAGGTAGACGCCCGGGACACCAAGCTCGGCGCCGAGGAGATCACGCGGGACATCCCCAACCTCTCCGAGGAGATCCTCAAGGACCTCGACGAGCGGGGCATCATCCGGGTGGGCGCCGAGGTCAGCCCCGGGGACGTGCTGGTGGGAAAGGTCACGCCCAAGGGCGAGACTGAGCTCACACCCGAGGAGCGCCTGTTGCGGGCCATCTTCGGCGAGAAGGCGCGCGAGGTCCGCGACACGAGCCTCAAGGTGCCCCACGGCGAGGCCGGCAAGGTCATCGACGTGCGCGTCTTCTCCCGCGACGACAACCAGGAGCTGCCCCCGGGCGTCAACCAGCTGGTGCGGGTGTACGTGGCCCAGAAGCGCAAGATCAGCGAGGGCGACAAGCTGGCCGGTCGTCACGGCAACAAGGGCGTCATCTCCAAGATCCTCCCGGTCGAGGACATGCCCCATCTGGCCGACGGCACGACGGTCGACATCATCCTGTCCCCCTTCGGCGTCCCCAGCCGCATGAACGTGGGCCAGGTCCTCGAGGCCCACCTGGGCTGGGCCGCCCGCTGGGGCTGGAACGGGTCCGCCAACGGCACCGAGGCGCTCAAGGGCACCGAGACCAAGACCCGGCCCATCACCGAGCCGGCCGTCTGGGTCGCCACGCCGGTGTTCGACGGCGCCCACTGGGACGAGGAGGACAAGGCCGGCCGCCACCCCACCATCCAGAGCATCTTCGAGACCCTCACGCCCGAAGGCCCCGACGGCAAGCGCCTCATGGGCCCCGACGGCAAGGCGACGCTCTACAACGGCCGCACCGGCGAGCCCTACGACAACCGCGTCTGCGTCGGCTACGTGTACATCCTGAAGCTGGCCCACCTGGTCGACGACAAGATCCACGCTCGTTCCACCGGCCCCTACAGCATGATCACCCAGCAGCCGTTGGGTGGCAAGGCCCAGTTCGGGGGACAGCGGTTCGGGGAGATGGAGGTGTGGGCCCTGGAGGCCTACGGGGCCGCCTACGCCCTGCAGGAGCTGCTGACGATCAAGTCGGACG
Organism: Actinomycetota bacterium; assembly: GCA_002861595.1. Lineage (GTDB taxonomy): Bacteria > Actinomycetota > Acidimicrobiia > Acidimicrobiales. Next base: position 52,454 of record PJQG01000034.1, on the reverse strand, counting down.
ACGTGCTCGGCCGGGTGAAGGTGTACGAGGCCATCGTCAAGGGCGAGAACATCCCCGAGCCCGGGATTCCCGAGTCGTTCAAGGTCCTCATCAAGGAGATGCAGTCGTTGTGCCTCAACGTCGAAGTCCTGTCCACCACCGGCCAGGAGATCGAGATGCGTGACCTGGACGAGGACGTGTTCCGGACTGCCGAGGAGTTGGGGATCGACATAAGCAGGCCGGAACGCGGTTCGGACGAGGAAGACGAACGTCGCGCCGCTGAGCGCGCCTCTCGATTTTGATCGTCACTGACCGCCGAGCGGGTCCTGTCCCTCACGGGAACCCTCCCCGGCATCCTCGCTGGGCTGCGGTGCCGGGTCCCCTCCCGTACGGGCCACCCGCTCGGCTCCCGCTGCTCGCCACACACGCCCTCCTCCAGGTCACTGAGAATTAGAGAGAAGGAAAACACGCATGCTGGATGTGAATGATTTCGAGCAGATTCGGATCGGGCTGGCTACGGCGGATTCGATTCGGACTTGGTCGAATGGTGAGGTCAAGAAGCCGGAGACGATCAACTACCGGACGCTGCGGCCCGAGAAGGACGGGCTGTTCTGCGAGAAGATCTTCGGTCCGACGAAGGACTGGGAGTGCTACTGCGGCAAGTACAAGCGCGTGCGATTCCGCGGCATCATCTGCGAGCGGTGCGGGGTGGAGGTCACGCGCTCGAAGGTCCGGCGGGAGCGGATGGGCCACATCGAGCTGGCTGCTCCCGTGGTCCACATCTGGTACCTGCGGGGGACCCGGTCGTGGCTCGCCTATCTCCTGATGGGGATCGAGCCCCGTGAGGAGCTGAAGGCCAAGCAGCTGGAGAAGGTCATCTACTTCGCCGCCAACCTGGTCACGTGGGTGGACGAGGAGCGCCGGCAGGTCGAGCTGCCCAACCTCGAGGTGGAGCTCAACGAGGAGCTGGGCGAGATCAACCGGCGCCTGGAGCTGGACCTGGCCGAGCGCTCGGAGATGCTCGAGAAGGAGCTGGAGAAGCTCGAGGCCGACGGGGCCAAGGACAACGAGATCAAGGCCCGGCACAAGGCGTGGGAGAAGGAGGCGGCGGCCGTCAGAGAGCGGGCGCAGGCCGAGCTCGAGTTGCTCCAGCGGGCTTTCGACGAGTTCCGGGACCTGCACGCCCGCAAGATCATCGAGGACGAGTTGCTGTGGAGGGCGCTGAAGGACCGCTTCGGAGAGTTCTTCGAGGGTGGGATGGGCGCCGAGGCAATCGCGCGGCTCATCAACCGCATCGACTTCGACAGCGAGGAGGTCAAGCTGCGAGAGGCGATCGACGCCGCTGACGGTCGCCGTCCGCTCAGCGTCCAGCGCAAGCAGAAGGCGATCAAGCGCCTGAAGATCGTCACCGCCTTCAACCGCCGCGACGAGAACGGCAAGCGGGCCAACGACCCGAGGGCCATGATCCTCGACGCCGTGCCGGTCATCCCGCCCGAGCTGCGGCCCATGGTCCAGCTCGACGGTGGCCGCTTCGCCACCTCCGACCTCAACGACCTGTACCGGCGTGTCATCAACCGCAACAACCGGCTCAAGCGCCTGCTCGACCTCGGCGCTCCCGAGATCATCGTCAACAACGAGAAGCGCATGCTCCAGGAGGCGGTCGACGCCCTGTTCGACAACGGCCGCCGCGGCCGCCCTGTCACCGGCCCGGGCAACCGCCCGCTCAAGTCGCTGTCCGACATGCTCAAGGGCAAGCAGGGCCGGTTCCGCCAGAACCTGCTCGGCAAGCGCGTCGACTACTCGGGACGTTCCGTGATCGTGGTCGGGCCCCAGCTGCGCCTCCACCAGTGCGGGCTGCCCAAGCAGATGGCGCTGGAGCTGTTCAAGCCCTTCGTGATGAAGCGGCTGGTCGACGCCGAGCTGGCCCAGAACATCAAGTCGGCCAAGCGCATGGTGGAGAGGCGCCGGGCCCAGGTGTGGGACGTGCTCGAGGAGGCGATCAAGGAGCACCCGGTGTTCCTCAACCGCGCCCCTACCCTGCACCGCCTGGGCATCCAGGCCTTCGAGCCTGTCCTGGTGGAGGGCAAGGCCATCCAGATCCACCCGTTGGTGTGCGCCGCCTTCAACGCCGACTTCGACGGCGACCAGATGGCGGTCCACCTGCCGCTGTCCTCCGAGGCCCAGGCCGAGGCACGCGTCCTCATGCTCTCGGCCAACAACATCCTGTCGCCCGCCACCGGCCGGCCGATCACGGTGCCGTCCCAGGACATGGTGTTCGGCTCCTACTACCTCACGTTGGCGGTGCCCGGCGCCAAGGGCGAGGGCCGGGTCTTCCGCCGGCTGTACGAGGTGGAGCAGGCGTACCACGCCGGCGACATCGCCCTGCACGCCCTCATCAAGGTCCGTACTCCCGTCAACACCAATGGCGACACCGAGTACGAGGAGCTGGAGACGACGGCCGGGCGGCTGCTGTTCAACGAGGCCCTGCCGGCCGACTTCGGCTTCGTGAACGAGCTGGTGTCCAAGAAGGCCCGCAGCATCGCCTCCATCGTCGAGGAGATCGCCGACGCCTACCCCAAGACCACAGTGACCCGATGCCTCGACCACATCAAGGACCTCGGGTTCCGCTACGCCACCCAGTCGGGGCTCACCATCTCCATCGACGATGTGAAGACCCCGCCCGAGAAGGGCGCCATACTCGACCGCCACGAGAAGGAGGCCGAGAAGGCGGAGTCGCAGTTCAAGCGGGGGATCATCACCGACGACGAGCGGCGCCAGAAGGAGATCGAGATCTGGACGTCGGCCAACTCCGAGGTGGGCCGGGCCATGGACCGCACGCTGTCCACCATCGCCTTCAACCCTCTCGACATGATGGTGAACTCCGGCGCCCGCGGCAACGCCCAGCAGGTGCGCCAGATCGCGGGCATGAAGGGCCTGGTGTCCAACCCGCGAGGCGAGATGATCCCCCGGCCCATCAAGTCCTCCTTCCGTGAGGGCCTGTCGGTGCTCGAGTACTTCATCTCCACCCACGGAGCCCGCAAGGGCCTGGCCGACACCGCACTGCGCACCGCCGACTCGGGGTACCTCACGCGCCGCCTGGTCGACGTGGCCCAGGAGCTCATCATCCGCGAGGACGACTGCCGGACCAGCCGAGGCGTATGGCTGGAGGGCCTCACGCCCGACGAGCCCGGTCGCCGGTCCTACCTGGAGACGCGGCTGTTCGGCCGGGTGCTGGCCGAGCCCGCCGGCGGTTACCCCGCCGGCACCGACATCGGCGACGAGGAGCTCGCCGCCCTGCGGGACAACCCGGGAGTGACCCGGGCCCGCACCCGGTCGGTGCTCACCTGCGAGGCCGAGCACGGTGTCTGCGCCGCCTGCTACGGCCGGTCCCTGGCCACCCTCAAGGGCATCGAGCTCGGTGAGGCCGTCGGGGTCATCGCCGCTCAGTCCATCGGGGAGCCGGGCACGCAGCTCACCATGCGCACCTTCCACACCGGCGGTATCGCCGGCGAGGACATCACCCACGGCCTGCCTCGGGTCGTGGAGCTGTTCGAGGCTCGCACCCCGAAGGGCGCGGCGGTGCTGGCCCGCACCTCGGGGGTGGTGCGCATCAGCGAGGACGAGCTGGGCCGGCGCATCACCGTGGTCGGCGACGACGGAACCGAGGACGGCTACAACGTGTCCCAGCGGGCCCACCTGGAGGTGTCAGACGGCAGCGAGGTGATCGCCGGCGACGCCCTCGTGGAAGGCCCGAAGGACCCCAAGGAGCTGCTCGAGATCAAGGGCATCCGCGAGACCCAGCAGTACCTCGTGGAAGAGGTGCAGAAGGTCTACCGCGACCAGGGTGTGTCCATCCACGACAAGCACATCGAGCTGATCGTGCGCCAGATGCTGCGCCGGGTCTCGGTGGCCGAGCCCGGAGACTCCACCTTCCTCCCCGGCGAGCGCGTGGATGCAAGGGCCTACGCCGAGGTCAACCGCGAGCTGGTCGAGTCCGCCCGGCGCCCGGCCGAAGGGCGCCCCGAGCTCATGGGCATCACCAAGGCGTCCCTGGCCACCGAGTCGTGGCTGTCGGCGGCGTCGTTCCAGGAAACGACCCGTGTGCTCACCGAGGCCGCCATCGAGGGGAAGTCCGACCAGCTCCTCGGCCTCAAGGAGAACATCATCATCGGGAAGCTCATACCTGCGGGGACGGGCATGGGCAGGTACCGGGAGCCGAGCATGGACGCCCCCGACTACGAGCCCATGCTGGGCTGGTCGTCCGACACCGAGACCGAGGACCTCGCCGCCTGGCTGGCCCACATCGGCTCGCCCGGCGAAGCCGAGGCAGAGGGTTCGGAGGACCAGGCCGGCTAGCGGGCTTTTTGCCCGCCCTTCACCCACGCCCTACGATTGCCCACCGCCGTCGGCCGCAGGTCGAAGGCGATACCAGAGAGGTAGCGTTGCCCACCATCGCGCAGTTGGTCCGCAAGGGCCGCCAGTCCAACCAGACGAAGTCCAAGACGCCCGCCCTCAAGGGCGCGCCGCAGCGGCGGGGTGTGTGCACACGCGTGTACACCACCACGCCGAAGAAGCCCAACTCGGCACTTCGGAAGGTGGCCCGGGTGCGCCTCACCAGTGGCACGGAGGTCACCGCCTACATCCCGGGCGTGGGCCACAACCTCCAGGAGCACTCCATCGTCCTCGTGCGCGGCGGTCGGGTGAAGGACCTGCCCGGCGTGCGCTACAAGATCATCCGCGGCACCCTCGACACCTCCGGTGTGCGGAACCGCAAGCAGGCCCGCAGTCGCTACGGCGCCAAGAAGGACAGCTAGCCATGCCCCGCAAGGGACCGGCTCCTCGCCGCGAGCTCCTGCCCGACCCGGTGTACAAGTCCGTCGTCGTCACCCAGCTGGTGAACAAGATCCTCAGCCAGGGCAAGCGCACGACGGCCGAGCGCATCGTCTACGAAGCCCTCGACATCGTCAAGGACAAGACGGGCGCGGAACCGATCGCCACGCTGAAGCGCGCCGTCGAGAACACCAAGCCCGCCCTCGAAGTCAAGAGCCGCCGCGTCGGCGGCGCCACCTACCAGGTGCCCGTCGAGGTCCGCCCCCGCCGCTCCACCACGCTGTCCATCCGGTGGTTGGTCGGCTATTCCCGCCAGCGGCGGGAGAAGACGATGGGCCAGCGCCTCGCCAACGAACTGCTCGATGCCTCCAACGGGATCGGCTCCTCGGTCAAGCGCCGGGAGGACCTCCAGAAGATGGCCGAGTCCAACAAGGCCTTCGCACACTACCGCTGGTAGCTCACCCCCATACCGACTCCTTCTCTCCAGGACCCACCATGTCGCCGCTGATCCGAGAATTCCCGCTCGCCCGTACCCGCAACATCGGGATCATGGCCCACATCGACGCGGGCAAGACCACCACCACTGAGCGCATCCTCTACTACACCGGCAAGAACTACAAGATCGGCGAGGTTCACGAGGGCGCCGCCACCATGGACTGGATGGTCCAGGAGCAGGAGCGGGGCATCACCATCACCTCCGCCGCCACCACCTGCAGGTGGAAGGACAACTGGATCAACATCATCGACACGCCGGGCCACGTGGACTTCACCGTGGAGGTGGAGCGGTCGCTGCGGGTGCTGGACGGCGCCGTGGCTGTGTTCGACGCCGTCGCCGGGGTGGAGCCTCAGACCGAGACGGTGTGGCGCCAGGCCAACAAGTACGGCGTTCCCCGCGTCTGCTTCGTCAACAAGATGGACCGCATCGGCGCCGACTTCGACCGCGCCGTCGCCATGATCCGCGACCGTCTCGACGCCGTGCCCGCCGTGGTGCAGGTGCCGATCGGCGCCGAGGGCCACTTCAAGGGCATGATCGACCTCATCGGCATGAAGGCGCTGGTGTGGGACGAGGGTTCCGACCACGGCGAGGCCTGGTCGGTGAACGAGATCCCCGCGGAGATGGCCGAGGCGGCCGAAGAAGGTCGCCAGGCCCTGATCGACGTGGTGTCCACCGTGGACGACAACGTGATGGAGAAGTTCGTGGGCGACGAGCACATCACGGCGGACGACCTGCGGACCGCCCTGCGCAGGGGCACCATCGCCAACCAGATCGTGCCCGTCCTGTGCGGCTCGGCGTTCAAGAACAAGGGCGTCCAGCCCATGCTCGACGCCGTCATCGATTTCCTGCCCAGCCCCCTCGACCTGCCGCCCACCACGGGCATGGACATCAAGGGCATCGAGGAGCTCGAGCGCCAAGCCTCCGACGACGAGCCGTTCTCGGCGCTGGCCTTCAAGATCATGAGCGATCCCCACGTGGGCAAGCTCACCTACTTCCGGGTCTACAGCGGCAAGCTGGAGAAGGGCGCGGCCGTGCTCAACTCCAGCAAGGACCGCAAGGAGCGCGTCGGCCGGCTGCTGCAGATGCACGCCAACCACCGCGAGGACAAAGAAGCCGTCTTCGCCGGGGACATCGTGGCCGCAGTGGGCCTGAAGCAGACCACCACCGGGAACACGCTCTGCGACCCCAACGCGCCCATCGTGTTGGAGTCGCTCGAGTTTCCCGAGCCCGTCATCCACGTGGCCGTGGAGCCCAAGACCAAGGACGCCCAGGACAAGTTGTCCAAGGCCCTCCAGTCGCTCTCCGAGGAGGACCCGACCTTCCAGGTGCACTCCGACGAGGAGACGGGCCAGACCGTCATCGGCGGCATGGGGGAGCTCCACCTCGAGGTGCTCGTGGACCGGATGCTGCGGGAGTTCAAGGTGGACGCCAACGTGGGCAAGCCGCAGGTGGCCTACCGCGAGACGATCACCCAGCCCGTGGAGAAGGTCGAGATGCGCTACGTGCGCCAGACCGGCGGCCGCGGCCAGTACGGCCACGTGGTCATCAGCCTCGAGCCCACCGGTCCCGGCGGGGGCTACGAGTTCGTGGACAAGATCACCGGCGGGGTGATCCCCAAGGAGTACATCCCCTCGGTGGACGCCGGCATCCAGGAGGCGTTGACCTCGGGCGTGGTGGCCGGTTACCCGATGGTGGACGTGCGGGCCATCCTCACCTACGGCTCCTACCACGACGTCGACTCCTCGGAGATGGCGTTCAAGATCGCCGGCTCCATGGCCGTCAAGGAGGCGGCCAAGCGGGCCAAGCCCGTGCTCCTCGAGCCCATCATGCTGGTGGAGGCGGTGACGCCCGACGAGTACATGGGCGACGTCATCGGCGACCTCAACAGTCGCCGGGGGAAGATGGAGGGCATGGAACAGCGGGGCAGCAGCCAGGTGATCCGTACCCACGTGCCGCTGTCGGAGATGTTCGGCTACGTTACTGACCTGCGGTCGAAGACCCAGGGACGGGCCACCTCGACCATGCAGTTCCATTCCTACCAGCAGGTGCCCGAGACGATCGCCAGAGAGATCGTCGCCCGGGTACGAGGCGAGTAACGACCAAGCGATCAGAGGGAACGCCACATGGCCAAGCAGAAGTTCGAGCGCACGAAGCCCCATCTCAACATCGGGACGATGGGCCACATCGACCACGGCAAGACGACCTTGACCGCGGCCATCACCAAGGTCCTGGCCGAGCGCGACACATCGGGCACCACCTCCTTCACCGCCTTCGACATGATCGACAAGGCGCCCGAGGAGAAGGCCCGCGGCATCACCATCAACATCGCCCACGTCGAGTACCAGACGCCCAACCGCCACTACGCGCACGTCGACATGCCCGGCCACGCCGACTACATCAAGAACATGATCACCGGCGCCGCCCAGGTCGACGGCGCCATCCTCGTGGTCTCGGCCGCCGACGGGCCCATGCCCCAGACGCGCGAGCACGTGCTGCTCGCCCGCCAGGTCGGGGTGCCCTCCATCGTGGTGGCCCTCAACAAGGCCGACATGGTGGACGACGAGGAGCTGCTCGACCTGGTCGAGCTGGAGGTGCGGGAGCTGCTGAACGAGTACGAGTTCCCCGGCGACGACACGCCGGTGGTGCGAGTCAGCGCCCTCAAGGCCCTCGACGGAGATGCCAGTTGGGCCGACGCCGTGGTCAAGCTCATGGACGAGGTGGACAACTTCGTGCCCGAGCCCACGCGCGACACCGACAAGCCCTTCCTCATGCCCATCGAGGACGTGTTCACCATCCAGGGCCGCGGCACCGTGGTCACCGGCAAGGTGGAGCAGGGCATCGTCAAGACCAGCGACGAGGTCGAGATCGTCGGTCTCCGCAACACCTCCAAGACGGTCTGCACCGGCGTGGAGATGTTCCGCAAGATCCTCGACGAGGGCCGGGCCGGCGACAACATCGGCGCCCTGCTGCGCGGCACCAAGAAGGAGGACGTGGAGCGCGGCCAGGTGCTGTGCAAGCCCGGGTCCATCACACCACACACCAACTTCGAGGCCAACGTGTACGTGTTGACCAAGGAGGAGGGGGGCCGGCACAAGCCGTTCTTCAACAACTACCGGCCGCAGTTCTACTTCCGCACCACCGACGTCACCGGCTCCATCACCCTGGCCGAGGGCACCGAGATGGTCATGCCCGGCGACAACACCACCATGGTCGTGGAGCTGGGCAAGCCCATCGCCATGGACGAGGGCCTGCGCTTCGCCATCCGCGAGGGTGGCCGCACCGTCGGCGCCGGCCGGGTCACGAAGATCCTGAAGTAAGCGGATGGCCGACAGCAAGCAGAAGATCCGGATCCGGCTGAAGGCCTACGACCACGAGGTGGTCGACCAGTCCACCAAGAAGATCGTGGAGACGGTGCTGCGCACCCAGGCCAAGGTCCGGGGCCCGGTCCCGCTGCCGACCGAGAAGCACCGCTACACGGTGATCCGCTCACCTCACAAGTACAAGGACAGCCGCGAGCACTTCGAGATGCGCGTCCACAAGCGCCTGCTGGACATCGTGGAGCACAGCGCCAAGACGGTCGACTCCCTCCAGCGGCTGGACCTCCCAGCCGGAGTCGACATCGAGATCAAGATCCAGTAGGGCGGCCGGTACCATGGCGGCCGTGAGTGTCGCCGTCGCTCCGCTCATCCGGGCCAGCGAATGGGACCAGCTGAGCGTCCCGGAGGGGTACCGGGCCGAGGTCGTCCAAGGTGAGCTCGTCGCATTGATGCGCACGTTGATCCCCGTCGAGCAGCAGGCGGCGGTGGCCACCTCGGTGGTCGTCCGGGCGGCACGAGGCGGCTGAGAGGTGGATGCTTTGCAGGACACGGGACAACCTCCAGCCGATGCCACCTCGGGCCCCGACGTGGCCCGTCGCGACGAGTTGGTCGAGCGCCTCTTCATGGCTTCGATCGGCGCCCTCGAGCTCTTCCACGTCTACCTCGGCGATCAGCTCGGGCTGTACCGGGCCCTGCGCGACCACGGCGGCGCCACGCCGGCCGAGCTGGCGGCAGCTGCGGGAGTCGCCGAGCGGTACGGCCGGGAGTGGCTCGAGCAGCAGGCAGTGGCGGGGATCCTGGAGGTCGTCGACGACGGTGGCGACGATGGGGCGACTCGCCGCTACCGCCTGCCCGATGCCCACGCGGAGGTGCTCCTCGACGCTGACAGCCTGAGCTTCCTCGCGCCGCTGGCCCAGGGGGTCGTCGGCATCGGCGGCACGGTCCCCAAGGTCGCCCACGCCTTCCGCACTGGCGCCGGCCTGCCCTATCCCGACTACGGCGCCGACACGCGCCGGTTCATCGAGCGGCTCAACCGCCCGATGTTCCTCGGACAGCTCGCCCAGGAGTGGGTGCCGGCGGTCCCGACGCTGGAAGAGCGGCTGGGAGCCGGACCGCCGGCCAGGGTGGCCGACCTGGGGTGTGGCACGGGCTGGTCGAGCATCGCCATCGCGCTGGCATACCCGGGCGTCCACGTCGACGGGTTCGACCTCGACGAGGCGTCGGTGGCCCAGGCGAACGGCAACGCCGAGCACGCCGGCGTCGCCGATCAGGTCACCTTCGCCGTGCGTGACGCCAGCGATCCCTCCCTCGCCGGCCAGTACGACCTGGTGTGCGCCTTCGAGACCATCCACGACATGGCGGATCCGGTGGGCGCGCTGCGCACGATGCGGGCGCTCGCCGCACCCGACGCGGTGGTGTTGGTCGCCGACGAGCGGGTGGCCGAGGTCTTCACCGCCCCAGGAGACGCCATCGAGCGGTTCAACTACGGCTGGAGCGCTCTCCACTGCCTCCCCGTCGGTCTCGCCGACCCACCGGCAACCGGAACCGGGACCGTCATGCGACCTTCCACGCTGGAGCGGTACGCCAAGGCGGCGGGGTTCACGGCTGTGGAGATCCTTCCGATAGAGCACGAGTTCTGGCGTTTCTACCGCCTGGTGGGGTAGCGCCGTGCGCTCGCCCTTGCGACGGTACGACCGAGCGAGCCAGCGCTTGGCGCCCGTCGCCGCTGGACTGCTAGGGTTGCGGCCGGTCCCAACTGACGTCCGTGGTCGCCTCCGGGAACTCCACGGCACAACCAACTTCGCTCCGCCGGGTTTCCCGGGCGGAGCTTTCGCGTGAGAGACAAGAGACAGACGCCCCAACATGGCCACCACAGCGATCGTCGGAGAGAAGGTCGGGATGACCCAGGTCTGGGACGACCAGAACCGCGCCGTGCCGGTCACGGTTGTCAAGGTGCCGCCGGTGCGGGTCGTGCAGGTCAAGACCGTCGACCGTGACGGCTATGCCGCCCTCCAGGTCACCTTCGGCACCGTCAAGCCCAGCCGGCTCACCAAGCCCGAGGCCGGGCACTTCGCCAGGGCAGGGGTCGAGGCCGGGCGCCGGCTGGTGGAGCTGCGACTCGACGACGTGAGCGGCTTCGAGGTGGGCCAGGAGCTCACGGTGGGCCAGCTGGTGGCCGGGCAGCGGGTGGACGTCACCGGCGTGAGCAGGGGCAAGGGCTTCACGGGTGTCATGCGCCGCCACAACTTCAAGGGCCAGGGCGCCGGCCACGGCAACCACAAGAAGCACCGGGCACCGGGCGCCATCGGGGCCTGTGCCACCCCCGCCCGTGTGTTCAAGGGCATGAGGATGGCGGGCCAGACCGGCGCGCAGAAGGTCACGACCTTGAACCTCGAGGTGGTCGAGTCCGACGGCGAGCGCGACCTGCTCCTGGTGCGAGGTGCCGTCCCCGGGCCGAGCGGTGGCATGCTGCTCATCCGCGATGCCGTCAAGGCGAAGAAGTAGCCATGGCCACTGCCGAGGTGCGCAGGGTGGATGGCTCGGCGTCAGGGTCGGTGACCCTCGACGATGCCTTCTTCGGCATCACACCCAACGCCGCCGTGCTGCACCAGGTGGTCACGGCTCAGTTGGCCGCAGCTCGAGCCGGCACCCAGTCCACCAAGACCCGCGCCGAGGTCAGCGGCGGCGGGGCCAAGCCGTGGAGGCAGAAGGGGACGGGCCGGGCCCGGCAGGGCTCCAGCCGTGCCCCGCACTTCACCGGTGGTGGGGTGGCTCTCGGCCCCAAGCCTCGGAGGTACAAGCAGAAGACCCCCAAGAAGATGATCCAGCTGGCCCTGCGTTCGGCGCTGTCCGACCGAGCCGCGGAGGGCAAGATCGTCGTGGTGGACGCCTGGGCGTTCACCGTCCCGAGGACCAAGGACGCTCGGGCGGCGCTGGCCGCCCTCGGCCTCGACGGCAGGATCCTCGTGGTCCTCGGCGATGACGAAGATGCGGCTGGCAAGTCGTTCCGCAACCTCCCCGAGGTGCACCTCCTGGCGGCCAGCCAGCTCAACCCCTACGACGTGCTCTGCGCCGACTGGATCGTGTTCAGCCAGGCGACCCTCCCGGCCACGGCGTCAGCGGAACCACCACCGGCAGCCGCGGAGGTGCAGCCGTGAAGGACCCCCGCGACATCGTGCTGCGCCCCGTCGTCTCGGAGAAGTCGTACTCGCTGCTCGACGACGGCGTGTACACCTTCGTCGTCGCTCCCCGCGCCAACAAGACGGAGATCCGTCACGCCATCGAGTCCATCTTCAACGTGCGGGTTTCCAACGTGAACACGCTGAACCGCAAGGGCAAGCGCAAGCGCAACCGCAGGCAGGCGACCTTCGGGACGCGAGCCGACACGAAGCGGGCGATCGTCACCCTCGCCGGTGAGGACCGCATCGACCTGTTCGAGAGCTGACGAGGAGACATGGCCCTACGCAAACGCAAGCCGACCAGCGCCGGTCGCCGCTTCCAAACGGTGTCCGACTTCTCCGACATCACCCGGGACCATCCCGAGAAGTCCCTGCTCGCGGCCAAGCCCAGGACCGGCGGCCGCAACGCCAACGGCCGCAAGACGGCCCGCCACCGCGGCGGCGGCCACAAGCAGCAGTACCGCAGGATCGACTTCCGCCGGAACAAGGACGCCGTCCCCGCCACCGTCGCCGCCATCGAGTACGACCCGAACCGCAACGCCCGCATCGCCCTGCTCCACTACCACGACGGCGAGAAGCGCTACATCCTGGCTCCTGCCAAGGTGGCCGTCGGCGATGTGCTTGAGAGCGGCCAAGGCGCAGAGATCCGCCCCGGCAACGCCATGCCCATGCGCTTCATCCCCGTGGGCACCACCATCCACAACGTCGAGCTACAGCCCGGCGGCGGCGGCAAGATGGCCCGGGGCGCGGGCATGAGCATCCAGTTGGTCGCCAAGGAGGGCGATTTCGTCACCCTCCGCCTGCCCTCGAGCGAGATGCGCCGGGTCTCCATCGACTGCCGGGCCACCGTGGGCGAGGTCGGCAACACCGAAGCCGAGTTGATCAAGGTGGGCAAGGCGGGCCGCAACCGCTGGAAGGGCGTGCGCCCCCAGACCCGGGGCGTCGCCATGAACCCGGTGGACCATCCCCTCGGTGGTGGTGAGGGCAAGTCCTCTGGCGGACGCCACCCGGTGTCGCCGTGGGGCAAGCCCGAAGGTCGTACCCGCGACAGGACCAAAGCGTCGACCCGCCTGATCGTTCGCCGTCGCCGCACCCGCGGCTCCCGGAGGTAGGTGCCATGGCTCGCAGCCTGAAGAAAGGCCCCTTCGTCGACGACCATCTCTTGAAGAAGGTCGATGCCCTCAACGCGCGCAACGAGAAGCGAGTCATCAAGACGTGGTCGCGCCGCTCCACCATCATCCCGGATATGGTCGGGCACACCATCGCCGTTCATGACGGCCGAAAGCACGTTCCGGTCTACATGACCGAGTCGATGGTGGGCCACAAGCTCGGCGAGTTCGCCCCTACCCGCACCTTCCGCTACCACGCCGGCCAGGAACGGGCGGGGAGACGCTAGCGGTGGTCGGCACCAAGACCAACGAGCGCGAGGGCACCCGCGCCGTCCTGCGCCATTCCCGGACCTCGGCCACCAAGGTGCGTGCCGTCCTCGACCTCATCCGGGGCCGGGAGGTGGGCGAGGCTCGCGACATCCTGCGCTTCTGCGAACGCGACGTTGCCCTGCTGGTGGGCAAGCTCCTGGCCTCCGCCGTTGCCAACGCCGAGAACAACAACGGGCTGGATCCTGACGAGCTGTTCGTGTCCGCTTGCTACGCCGACGAGGGAACGACGATGAAGCGATGGCGGCCTCAGGCCCGCGGCCGGGCCACGCGCATCCGCAAGCGCACCTCTCACGTCACGGTCATCGTCAGTCGCCTGCCCGAGGACAGGCTGGCGCGGTCGCGAGCCCGGCATGCCGCCGATCTCGGTGCCCGGCGAGCCCGCCGCGTCGAAGCCGGTCGCAAGGCCCGCCCAACCCGGCGTGACGCCCGGATGCCGGGCACGGCGCCGGCACCGGAACAGGCGACGCCGGCGCAGGCTGAGACCTCCGGCGAAACCACGCTGGGCGACAGCGCCGAGACAACGGAGACGACGGAGACGACGGAGACGACGGACGCGGCCGAGGGCACCGTGACGGCCGACACCACCGATGCGGCGGAGTCCACCGAAAGGGCGGCGGCCACCGACGCAGCCGACATGAGCGAGCAAACGGAAGAGAAGGGCGAGTAATGGGCCAGAAGGTCAATCCCTACGGGTTCCGCCTGGGCGTCACGACCGACTGGAAGTCGCGCTGGTTCAACGACCGCGAGTACCAGGACCACGTGATCGAGGACTGGAAGATCCGCGACTACCTGAGCAGCCAGCTCGAGCGCGCCGCCGTGAGCCGCGTCGAGGTCGAGCGCACGCGCGACCGCTTGCGTATCGACCTCCACACCGCCCGGCCCGGGATCGTCATCGGCCGCCGCGGTGCCGAGGCCGACCGCCTGCGCACCCACCTGGCCAAGCTCACGTCGAACCCGCGCATCCAGCTCAACATCCAGGAGATCAAGCAGCCCGAGCTCGATGCCGCGCTCATCGCCCAGGGCATCGCCGACCAGCTCACGGGCAGGGTCAGCTTCCGACGGGCCATGAAAAGAGCGGTGCAAACCGTGCAGAAGGCGGGCGCCCAGGGCATCCGCGTCCAGTGCGCCGGCCGCCTCGGTGGCTCGGAGATGGCCAGACGGGAGGCCTACCGCGAGGGCCGCGTACCCCTGCACACCCTTCGGGCCGACATCGACTACGGCTTCCGCGAGGCCAAGACCACCTTCGGGCGCATCGGCGTCAAGGTCTGGATCTACAAAGGAGACATCCTCCCCTACAAGGTCTCGAGCGAGGAGAAGATCAACAGGGAAGCAGCCATGGCCGTCGGGGAGACCTCCGGCCAGGGCGGGCCCCGCCGCATCATCTCCGCCGGCGGTGGCCGCCGCCGCCCCGAGCAGGGAGAGCCGGGTGCCAAACTGCCGGGAGCCCTGGCTGGTGGCGTCCCCGACGAGGTCGACGGCGCCGAGGCCAAGCCGATCATCCCCGAGGTCGACCCCGACATCGAGCGCCTGCTGGCCGAGGAGGAAGAGATCGAGCGTCGCACCCGCGAGCATCACGAGGCTCCACACTTCCGCAAGGAGACGGACTGATGTTGATGCCGCGGAAGGTCAAGCACCGCAAGCAGCAACGGGGCCGGCTCTCGGGCGTCGCGAAGGGCGGCTCGGCCGTCACCTTCGGCGACTACGGCATCCAGGCCCTGGAGCCGGCCTGGGTCACGGCGCGCCAGATCGAGGCCGCCCGGATCGCCATGACGCGCCACGTCAAGCGCGGCGGCAAGGTGTGGATCCGGGTCTTCCCCGACAAGCCCGTCACCCAGAAGCCGGCCGAGACCCGCATGGGCTCCGGCAAGGGCAACCCCGAGCACTGGGTCGCCGTGGTCAAGCCCGGCCGCATCCTCTTCGAGCTGGCCGGCGTGGACGACGAGCTGGCCCGGGCCGCCATGGAGCGTGCCATCCAGAAGCTGCCCATGAAGGCGAGGTTCGTGGTCCGGCGCGACCAGGAGGTCGAGCTCTGATGGCGCGGTCCAAGGTCGAGGACTACCGGGGCATGGGGATCGACGAGCTCGAGACCCGCCTCGGCGAGGTGAAGCAGGAGCTTTTCAACCTCCGCTTCCAGCACGTGACCGGCCAACTCGACAACATGTCGCGGCTGGGCCAGCTGAGGAAGCAGGTGGCGAGGATCAACACCGTCCTGCGAGAGCAGGAGATCGCCGCTGCCGAAAGAGACTCGGAGGCTGCACGTGGCTGAGCACATTGCTGAAGTGGCTGACGTCGAGGCGACGCCTGGCGACCGGCGCGCCGCCAACCGGCGCAAGACCCGCGAGGGCACCGTCGTGTCCAGCGCCATGGACAAGACCGTCGTCGTCTCCGTGGTCGAGCGCGTCCGCCACACCCGCTACGCCAAGACGATGCAGCGGACGAAGCGTCTCTATGCCCACGACGAGCAGAACGAGGCCCGACAGGGCGACCGCGTGCGGGTCCAGGAGACCCGCCCGCTGTCCAAGCTCAAGCGCTGGCGCGTGGTCGAGATCGTGGAGCGGGCCCGATGATCCAGCAGGAGTCGCGCCTGCGGGTGGCCGACAACTCAGGCGCCAAGGAAGTGCTGTGCATCAAGGTCCTCGGCGGTTCGCGCCGTCGTTACGCCTCCATCGGCGACATGTTCGTAGCCACCGTCAAGGATGCGATTCCCGGCGCCGCGGTGAAGAAGGGCGACGTGGTCAAGTGCGTCGTGGTGCGCACCAAGAAGGAGAAGCGCCGTCCCGACGGCAGCTACATCCGCTTCGACGAGAACGCCGCCGTGCTGGTGAACGAGCAGCAACAGCCTCGCGGTACCCGCATCTTCGGGCCCGTCGGCCGGGAGCTGCGGGACAAGCGCTTCATGCGCATCGTCTCGCTCGCGCCCGAGGTCCTCTGATGGGCAACCGGCAACCCGATCCCCCGAAGGTGGTCAAGCTGAAGAAGGGCGACCGCGTCCGCGTGCTGGCCGGCAAGGACCGGGGCAAGGAGGGCGAGATCATGCGCGTCCTGCCCGCCGCCGGCAAGGTGATCGTCGACGGGGTCAACGTGGCCAAGCGCCACCAGCGGGCGACCCGTGCGACCATGCAGGGGGGCATCATCGACAAGGACATGCCGCTGCCGGCGTCAGCCGTGGCCATCCTGTGCCCCACGGATGGAGCCACCCGCGTCGGGTACCGCTTCGAGGACTCCGGTTCCGGGCGGCGCAAGGTCCGCATCTGCAAGAAGTGCGGGGGTGATCTGTGATGGCCGTCACCGCGACCACCAGGGAGCGGCCGCGGCTGAAGCAGCGCTACGAGACCGAGGTGCGCGGCCAGCTGCAGGAGCGGCTCGGCCTGGGCAACACCATGGAGGTGCCGCGCTTCGAGAAGATCGTCGTGAACATGGGCGTCGGCGGCGCCACCGCGCAGCCTTCGCTGCGGGACGGCGCCGTTCGCGACCTCACCCTGATCACCGGCCAGAAGCCTTTTGTCACCAGGGCGAGGAAGTCGATCGCCGCCTTCAAGCTGCGCGAGGGCCAGGAGATCGGCGCCAAGGTCACGCTGCGGAGCGACCGCATGTGGGAGTTCCTCGACCGTCTGATCAGCCTGGCCATCCCCCGCATCCGCGACTTCCGGGGGCTGCCGGACAACTCCTTCGACGGCCACGGCAACTACACCTTCGGGGTCACCGAGCAGCTGATCTTCCCGGAGATCGACTACGACAAGATCGACACGACGCGTGGCATGGACATCACCGTCGTCACCACCGGCCGGACCGACGCCGAGGGGAAGGCCCTGCTCGAGGCCTTCGGCTTCCCCTTTCGCCGCACCGGCCAACAGTAGAGAACAAGGGAGGCAAGAGCCAGGATGGCAAAGAAGGCGCTGGTCGAGAAGCAGGAGCGGAAGCCGAAGTTCAAGGTGCAGGGCTACACGCGCTGCCGCCGTTGTGGGCGGCCCCGCGCCGTGTTCCGCAAGTTCGGGCTCTGCCGGATCTGCCTGCGCACGCTCGCCCATGCCGGCGATCTCCCCGGTGTGACGAAGGCCAGCTGGTAACGACGCGACCATGACCATGACCGACCCGATCGCCGACATGCTCACGCGCGTGCGCAACGCCAACACGGCCATGCACGACACCACCAAGATGCCGTCGTCGAAGCTCAAGGAGGCCTTGGCCGCCATCCTCGAGCGCGAGGGCTACATCGACGGCTTCAGAGTCCATGACGACCCAGCACGTCCGGGACGGGTGCTGGAGATCACGATGAAGTACACGCCGGACCGGGCCCGCACCATCTCGGGGATCCGCCGCATCTCCAAGCCCGGCCTACGGGTGTACATCAAGGCCGGCAAGCTCCCCCGCGTCCTGGGGGGTCTCGGCATCGCCGTCCTTTCCACCAGCCAGGGGCTCATGACCGACCGCGAGGCGCGCCAGCGTCGCGTGGGCGGCGAGATCCTCTGCTACGTCTGGTAGCGCCGTGTCCCGTATCGGTCGTTCCCCCATTCCCCTCCCCGCCGGCGTCGAGGTCTCCGTCGTCGGGCGCCGAATCACGGTGAAGGGGCCCCAGGGCACGCTCGAACGCGAGCTGCCGGGCGAGATTACCGTCCGCCAGGAGGGAGACACGTTGCTGGCCGAGCGTCCCAACGACGAGCGCGAGAGCCGGGCGCTGCACGGGCTCGTGCGCTCCCTCGTCAACAACATGGTGGTGGGCGTGACGACCGGCTTCACCAAGGACCTCGAGATCGTGGGCGTCGGCTACCGCGCCACCGCACAGGGGCCCACGAAGATGGAGTTGGCGCTCGGCTTCAGCCACACCGTGCCCGTGGAGGCGCCCCCGGGGATCAGCTTCGACATCCCGGTTCCCACCCGGATCACCGTGCGGGGGATGGACAAGGAGCAGGTGGGCCAGGTGGCGGCCGACATTCGCAGCCTCCGCAAGCCCGAGCCGTACAAGGGCAAGGGCGTCCGTTACGCCGGCGAGTTCGTGGCCCGCAAGAGCGGAAAGGCCGCGAAGTGATTTCGCCTCGCAAGCAGAGCTTGCTCGGCGAGCTTGATCGGGCCGTTGGCCGACCGGCTCTGCCGGATCGGCCTTCGGCGCTGTCTTCCTTTGGCCGCCAGCCGTTGGGGGCGCCTTCGGCGTCTTGGGCGGCCAGCGGCGTTTTCCTCCCCGCGCGCGACTTGATCAGGATGGGAGGCACCCGTGGCTGAGTCTCGGGTTCAGCGGCTTCGCAAGCGGCGCCACAAGCGGGTTCGCAAGAAGGTGGCGGGCACGCCGGAGCGACCCCGTCTGGCCGTGTTCCGCTCGAACCGCCACATGGTGGCCCAGGTCATCGACGACGTGGCCGGGCGCACCCTGGCGGCGGCGTCCACCGTGGAGCCGGCGCTGCGCGCCGGGCCCACCGGGAACCGTGATGCGGCCGCCGCCGTCGGTCGCCTCATTGCCGAGCGAGCCACCGAAGCCGGCGTGACGCGCGTCGTGTTCGATCGCGGCGGTTTCCGCTATCACGGGCGCGTGGCGGCTGTCGCCGAGGCCGCCCGCAACGCAGGACTGGAGCTCTGAAAGGCGCACATGGCTGATTCTCAGTTCGAAGAGCGGCCGATCGGCCGCCCCAATCGAGTGGCCAAGGTGGTCAAGGGCGGCCGCAGGTTCTCGTTCGCCGCCCTCATGGTCGTCGGTGATGGAAGCGGCAAGGTGGGCCTCGGCTACGGCAAGGCCAAGGAGGTCGCGCTGGCCATGCAGAAGGCGGCCGACGACGCCCGCAAGAACCTCTTCAACGTCCCCCTCGCCGGTTCCACCATCACCCACCCCGTCATCGGGGAGGCGGGCGCGGGACGGGTCCTGCTCAAGCCGGCGGCACCTGGTACCGGCGTCATCGCCGGCGGGGCGGCCCGCATCATCCTGGAGGCGGCCGGCGTCCATGACGTGCTGGCGAAGTCGCTGGGGTCCTCCAACGCCATCAACGTCGCCCATGCCACCATCGCCGGCCTCAAGGCCCTGAGGTCGCCCGACGACGTGGCCCGGCTCCGCGGCAAGTCGCCCGAGGAGGTCGCACCCGCGGGCATGTTGCGCGCCTTCCAGGAGACCCAGCGCCAGCGTCGTCACTCCGTACCGACGGAGGTGGCATGACGACCACGCCGGCGGGGTTGGGGCCCCGGCCGCCGGGAAACCACATGCTTCGCGTGACCCAGGTGAGGTCGGCCATCGGCTCCAAGCCGAAGCACCGGGGCACGCTTCGGGCCCTCGGGCTGGGACGGATCGGCCGGACCAACGTCCTGCCCGACCGTCCCGAGATCCGGGGCATGATCGCCCGCGTCCCCCACCTCATCGAGGTGGGGGAGGCCTCGACCGAGGAGACGGCGCAGCCATGAGGATCCACGAGTTGCAGCCCCCCGCCGGCTCCAGGCGGGGGCGGCGTCGCGTCGGTCGCGGCACGGCTGGCAAGGGGGGCAAGACGGCCGGACGGGGCACCAAGGGCCAGAACGCTCGCGGCCAGGTGAAGCCGGGCTTCGAGGGCGGCCAGCTGCCCCTCACCCAGCGGGTGCCGAAGCTGAAGGGCTTCAAGAACCCCTTTCGCGTGGAGTACGCCGTGGTCAACCTCGATGCGCTCCAGGCGCTCGAGGCCGACGAGGTCACGCCCGACACCCTTCGGGCCAAGGGCCTGGTGCACAAGCACGGCTTGGTCAAGGTGCTCGGTCGGGGCGAGCTCACTCGTTCCGTGCGGGTCAAGGCCCACCGGTTCTCCCGTTCGGCTGAACAGGCGATCACCGATGCCGGAGGTAGCGTGGAGCTCATTCCACCGCCCTTCGGCCACGGGCGACCGCCCGCCAAGGGGAACGCGCTCACCAACCGCTAGCTGGCCCGCCGCATCAGGAGCCCCATGCTTTCGAGCCTGAAAAACATGTTCAAGGTTCCGGACCTCCGGAACAAGATCATCTTCACCCTGTTCATCATCATCCTGTTTCGGTTCGGCTCCCACGTGCCGGTGCCAGGCATCGACTTCCAGGCCGTCCAGGTCCTCCAGGACCAGGCCAGGGCCAGTGGCGTGCTCGGGTTCCTCAACCTCTTCTCCGGCGGCGCGCTCACCCGCTTCGCCGTGTTCGGGCTCGGGATCATGCCCTACATCACCAGCTCGATCATCGTGCAGCTCCTCGGCGTCGTCATCCCCAAGCTCGAGCAGTGGCGCAACGAGGGCGCGGTCGGGCAGAAGAAGATCACCCAGACCACGCGCTACCTCACGGTCGCCCTGGCCATCATGCAGTCCACCGGCCTGGCCTTCGCCTTCCACCGGGGCGGCAGCGCGCTGGGGATCCCCGAGGGCGTCGACCTGATCCCGAACTTCACCGTCCCCCGCGTGCTGCTCGTGGTGCTGTCCATGACCGCGGGCACGGCGTTCATCATGTGGTTGGGCGAGCTGGTCACCCAGCGGGGGATCGGCCAGGGCATGTCGATCCTTATCTTCTCCAGCGTGGTCTCCGGCCTCCCCGCTGGTGGAGCAGCGGTGCGGGCCACCGGCGGCGACGTCAAGTTCGCCATCATCCTCCTGCTCACCATGGCCATCGTCGTGTCGATCGTGTTCATCGAGCAGGGCCAGCGCCGAATCCCCGTGCAGTTCGCCAAGCGCGTGGTCGGGCGGCGGATGTACGGCGGCCAGAGCACCTACATCCCCCTCAAGGTCAATCAGTCGGGCGTGATCCCGATCATCTTCGCCAGCTCCGTGCTGTCGTTCCCGGTGTTGTTGTCCAACGTCGTGCCCTGGAGCGGCGTGGCCTCGTTCATCGACAACAACCTGGCCCAGCCCACCAGCCTCACCTACATCGTGCTCTACGGGCTCATGATCATCCTCTTCGCCTACTTCTACACCGCAATCGCCTTCGACCCCCACCAGCAGAGCGACATCATCCGCAAGCAGGGCGGCTACATCCCCGGCATCCGTCCCGGGCTGCAGACCGAGAAGCACCTGGCAGGGATCCTGAACAGGATCACGCTGCCCGGAGCGCTGTTCCTCGCCTTCATCGCCCTGCTCCCGTCGTTGTTCCTGGCCGTCTGGGGTATCGACAACTACCCGTTCGCAGGGACGACGCTGCTCATCGCCGTCGGCGTGGCCCTGGAGACGATGAAGCAGATCGACAGCCAGTTGATGATGCGCAACTACGAGGGCTTCTTGAAGTGAGGCCCGTTCAGATGAGAGCGAGCGGTCAGGGCTGACCTTGGCACCTGTTCCGAGCGTCAGGCTCCTCATCCTCGGAAAGCAGGGTGCGGGCAAGGGCACCCAGTGCGCCCGCCTGGCTCGCCATTACGCCGTACCGCACATCTCCACCGGGGAGATGTTCCGTGCCGCGGAGAAGTCCGGCTCGGAGTTCGGCCAGGAGCTCGCCCGCTACATGCGGGTCGGGGACCTCATTCCCGACGAGCTTGTCGTGGCCTTCGTGGTCGAGCGCCTCCAGCGCGACGACGCGCAGCGGGGGTTCATCCTCGACGGCTTCCCCCGCACCGCCAACCAGGCCGACGCGCTGGCCAAGATGCTCGACCCCCTGGAGATCGACATCGCCATCGACCTCCAGGTGCCCACCGAGGTCGTGCTCCAGCGCCTGGCCAGCCGCCGGGTCTGCCGCGAGTGCGGGTTCAACTACGGCGTCGGGGTGCCTCCGAAGGTGGACTGGACCTGCGACCTCTGCGGCGGCGAGGTGGTGGAGCGGGGCGACGACACGGCTGCGGCCATCGAACGCCGCCTGAAGCTCTACGAGAAGGAGACCGAGCCGCTGGTGGTGTGGTACCTGACGCGCGACAAGCTGGTCGTCGTGGACGGCGTCGGTGACCCGGACGTGGTCACGGCTCGCCTCATCGGCGCCGTCGATCGGCGGTTGCGCCGCACGCCGGGCGAGGGCACCCAGAAGTGAGGCGGTCGCCCGAGGAGATCGCCAAGATGCGCCGGGCCGGGCGGGTGGTGGCCGAGATGCACGAACGCACCCGCGAGGCGGCCCGGCCGGGTGTCACCACGCTTCAGCTCGACAAGGTGGCGAGGGAGGTGCTCGAGCGCCGGGGGGCGCGTTCGAACTTCTTGAACTACCACGGGTTCCCCGCGGTGATCTGCACCTCGCCCAACGACATGATCGTGCACGGCATCCCCGGCGACTACCGCCTGAAGGACGGCGACATCATCTCCATCGATTGCGGCGCCATCGTCGAGGGCTACCACGCCGACGCCGCCTTCACCATGGGCATCGGTGAGGTGGACCCCGAGGCCCTTCGCCTCATCGCCGTCACCGAGGACAGCCTGGCCGAGGGCATCGAGCAGATGGTGGACGGCAACCGCCTCTCCGACATCGGCCACGCGGTGCAGTCGGTGGCCGAGGCCGCCGGCTTCTCGGTGGTGCGCGAGTACGTCGGCCATGCCATCGGCACCGCTATGCACGAGGAGCCCCAGGTCCCCAACTACGGGCCGCCGGGGAAGGGCCCGAAGCTGCGCGTCGGGATGGTGTTCGCGGTGGAGCCGATGGTGAACATGGGCGGCGTCGGCACCAGGGTTCTCGACGACGGGTGGAGTGTGGTGACGGCCGACGGCAGCCTGTCGTCCCACGCCGAGCACACCATCGCCATCACCGACGACGGGCCCGAGGTGCTCACCGTCTGAGCTGTTCGGCCCGGACGGGGCCCCAACCCCGTCCTCCTCCGGAGCGTGGGGGCCCCTGCCCCACGCCCGGCCGTCTGAGCTGTTCGGCCCGGACGGGGCCCCAACCCCGTCCTCCTCCGGAGCGTGGGGGCCCCTGCCCCACGCCCGG
>PJQG01000034.1:17835-29385 GCA_002861595.1 Actinomycetota bacterium | reverse complement strand
CCTCCTCCGGAGCGTGGGGGCCCCTGCCCCACGCCCGGCTAGGCTCGCCTTGTCGTCGCCCGCAGGCCTCGTGCTATGATCTTTCGTCCCCCGGCGCGCGTGCGCGCCTGGCGCGGGACCACCGCAGTCCGTCGTTCGAAGTCGCAGCCCCGCCGTTGCAAGGTCGTACAAGGAGCCCACCTGCCCAAGCCCAAGGAAGATGCCATCGTGCTCGAAGGCACGGTCGTGGAGCCCCTGCCGAATGCCATGTTCAAAGTCGAGTTGGAGAACGGCCACAAGGTGCTGGCTCACAGTTCAGGCAAGATGCGCATGCACCGTATCCGAATCCTTCCCGGAGATCGGGTGCAGGTGGAACTCACCCCCTACGACCTCTCCCGGGGCCGTATCACCTACCGCTACAAGTGACGAGCCGATGAAAGTACGCCCCAGCGTGAAGACGATGTGCGAGAAGTGCAAGGTGATCCGCCGTCACGGCGTGGTCACGGTGATCTGCTCCAACCCGCGTCACAAGCAGCGGCAAGGCTGAGGAAGAAGAGCGACATGGCACGAATCGCGGGGGTCGACATCCCCAGGGAGAAGCGGCTCGAGATCTCCCTCACCTACATCTTCGGCGTGGGGCGCACGACGGCCCAGAAGGTGTGCGAGGCGACCGAAGTCGACCTCAACACGCGGGTCCGGGACCTCACCGACGACGAGGTGGCCAAGCTCCGGGGCTGGATCGACGCCAACCTCAAGGTGGAGGGCGACCTCCGCCGCGACATCCAGCAGGACATCAAGCGGAAGATGGAGATCGGCTCGTACCAGGGCATTCGCCACCGCCGCAGCCTGCCCGTCCGGGGCCAGCGCACCCACACCAACGCGCGGACACGAAAGGGACCGAAGAAGACGGTGGCCGGGAAGAAGAAGGTCGGGAAGCGGTAATGGCGAAGCCGAAGCCGGGAGGCCGGCGCCCCCGTCGCCGTGAGCGCAAGAACGTCACCGTTGGCGTGGCTCACATCAAGAGCTCTTTCAACAACACCATCGTGTCGATAAGCGACACCGAGGGCAACGTCATCGCCTGGGCGTCGGCCGGCAACGTGGGTTTCAAGGGCTCCCGCAAGTCGACGCCTTTTGCTGCCCAGCTGGCCGCCGAGCAGTGCGCCAAGCGGGCCATGGAGCATGGGCTGCGCAAGATCGAAGTGCTGGTGAAGGGCCCGGGCTCCGGCCGGGAGACCGCCATCCGCTCGCTGCAGAACATCGGCCTGGAGGTCTCCGGCATCAAGGACGTCACTCCCATTCCCCACAACGGGTGCCGCCCGAAGAAGCGGCGGAGGGTCTGATGGCCCGCTACACCGGCCCGGTGTGCCGCCTCTGCCGCCGTGAGAAGATGAAGCTGTTCCTGAAGGGCGCCAAGTGCGACACGATGAAGTGCCCAATCGAGCGCCGCCCGTACCCCCCCGGGGAGCACGGCCGCGACCGCATGCGCCAGGGGTCGGAATACCTCAACCAGCTGCGGGAGAAGCAGAAGGCTCGCCGCATCTACGGCGTGTTGGAGAAGCAGTTCGCCAACATGTACGTGGAAGCGACCCGCCAGTCAGGCATCACCGGCGAGAACCTGCTGCGCATGCTCGAGCTGCGCCTCGACAACGTGGTGTACCGCGCCGGTTGGGGCGCGAACCGCAACCAGTCCCGTCAGTTCGTGCGTCACGGCCACGTGCTGGTCAACGGCAAGCGCGTCAACATCCCCAGCTACCGCCTCCGCAAGGGCGAGGTGGTGTCCTTGAAGGAGCGGTCGCGCAGCCTCATCGTCATTCGCCACAACGTCGACACCCTCGATCGCCAGGTGCCGCCGTGGCTGGAGGCCCGGGCCGACGGCTTCGAGGTCACCGTGCGCGACCTCCCCATGCGACAGCACATCGACGTTCCTGTTCGTGAGCAGCTCATCGTCGAGCTGTACTCCAAGTAGCGGTAGGAGATTCCTTGCTGATCATCCAACGTCCCACGGTCGAGGCTGTCGGCGAGGCGGAGGCGAACCGTCAGCGGTTCGCCATCGGTCCCCTGGAGCCCGGCTTCGGGCACACCCTGGGCAACTCGCTTCGCCGCACGCTGTTGTCGTCCATCCCCGGCGCAGCCGTCACCCAGGTCCGCTTCGACGACGCCCTGCACGAGTTCACGACCCTGCCGGGCGTGAAGGAGGACGTCACCGACCTCATGCTCAACCTGAAGGACCTGGTGCTGCGGGTGGAGACCGACGACGCCGTCGTCCTGCGCCTCGACGTCCGGGGACCGGCCACGGTCACCGCTGCCGACATCCAGCCGGCCGCCAACGTGGAGATCCTCAACCCGGAGCTGCACATCGCCAACGTCAGCGGCAAGGGCCGCCTCGCCGCCGACCTTACCGTCGAGATCGGCCGAGGTTACGTGTCCGCCGACAAGAACAAGCACTCGGCCACCATCGGGGTCCTCCCCATGGACTCGATCTTCTCCCCGGTGCGCCGGGTCGCCTTCACCGTCGAGCCCACCCGGGTCGAGCAGTCGACGAACTACGACCGGCTCATCATCGATGTCGAGACCGACGGTTCGCTCACACCCGCCCAGGCGCTGGCCTCCGCCGGCGACACGCTGCGCTCCCTGGTCGGCCTGGTGGCCGACATGAGCGAGACGCCGCGGGGCCTGGAGCTGGGCGAGGTCAACTCGTCCACCCGTGGCTCGCCCGATCTCGACCTGGCCATCGAGGACCTCGATCTGTCCGAGCGGCCCCGCAACTGCCTCAAGCGGGCCCAGGTCAACACGATCGGCGAGCTGCTCAACAAGACCCACGAGGAGCTGCTCGCCATCACCAACTTCGGGCAGAAGTCGCTCGACGAGGTGCTCCAGAAGCTCGACGAGCGCGGGCTCAGCCTGCGCGGCCGCGGGGAGTAGAGAACCGTGCCGGCGACTCCGAAGAAGGGGGCTCGCTTCGGCGGGAGCGCGTCCCATCAGAAAGCCATGTTCGGCAACCTGGTCGCTTCGTTGATCGCCGCCGAGGGCCTCGTGACCACCGAGGCCAAGGCCAAGGCGCTGCGCCCCATCATGGAGAAGGTCATCACCAAGGCCAAGAAGGGCGGAGTGCATCGCCACCGCCTCGTGGTCGCCTTCATCCGGGACAAGGACATGGCCCACAAGCTGTTCGAGGAGATCGGGCCCCGCTACGTCGACCGCCCGGGTGGCTACACCCGCATCCTGAAGCTGGGCCCGCGCCACGGCGACAACGCACCCATGGCTCGCATCGAGCTCGTCTGACGTCTGACGTGTGACGCTGTTCGACGCCGAGGATGCGGGAGACCCGCCCTCGAGCGTCGCCGAGGACGACCCTGCTCCGGCTCGGCCATCGGCGCTGGTCCGCCTGCGGATGACCGTCGCCTACGACGGGTCCGGCTTCCGCGGCTTCGCCCACAACCCGGGTGTGGTCACCGTCGGCGGCACCCTGCGGGAGGCGCTGGCCAAGGTGCTGGGGCAGACCGTCGACCTGACCTGCGCCGGGCGCACCGATGCCGGCGTGCACGCGTGGGGCCAGGTCGTGCACTTCGACGTGGGCGAGGGTGCGGCCGCGGCCGAGGGCGTGATCGAGCTCCAGCGGTCGCTGAACCGGATGCTCGCGCCGAGGATCGTCGTGCGTGAGCTGGACGTGGCGGCGCCCGGGTTCGACGCCCGCCGCTCGGCCACGGGCCGGCGCTACCGCTACACCGTTCTCAACCAGCCCCTGCCGGATCCCTTCCTGGCCGCCACGGCATGGCACGTCGCCGAACCGCTCGACGTGCGGGCCATGCAGCTGGCGTGCGACCCCCTCATCGGAGAGCACGACTGGTCCTCGTTCTGCCGGAAACCGGTGCCGTCTCCCCGGGCGGGGCCCCAACCCCACCCTCCTCGCCGAAGCGGGGACCCCAGCCCCGCCGGCGCCGTGCCGTCTCCCCGGGCGGGGCCCCAACCCCACCCTCCTCGCCGAAGCGGGGACCCCAGCCCCGCCGGCGCCGTGCCGGAGGCCTCGTTGGTGCGCATCGTGCGGTTTGCCCGGTGGCTCGAGCTGGGAGACGGGGTGCTGCGCTTCGACATCGAGGCCTCGGCCTTCTGCCACCAGATGGTGCGTTCCCTCGTCGGCACCCTCGTCGCCGTGGGCCGCGGGCGCCTCCGCGCCGGCGACCTGGCGTGGATCATCCGTTCCCGCGACCGGTCGTTGGCCGCCCAGCCGGCGCCGCCGCACGGCCTGTGCCTGTGGGAGGCGCTCTACGAGCCCGAGTCCCGGTAGAACCCGCCGAACTGGACGCCGGAGCCGGCGGAAGGCGCCGGCTTCGTACTCCAGCTCCAGGCCGCTCGCCCTGTCGCCCCGGCCTGGGCCGTACACTCCTTTCGACAGCAAGGGGGCGGCGGCAATGGCGCAGAACGTGAAGGTGGGTGGCCAGGCGCTGGCCGACGGGGTGCTCATGCGCACTGACCGCGCCTGGGCCATCGCCCGGGCCGACGGATCGATCGAGGTCGGTTCGGTGCGGCCGAGGCGAGCGGCGCGGATGCCGGTGCTGCGGGTCGTCACTGCCCTGGGCGGTGCGCTGCGCCTGGCCGTCGGGAGGGGCCTGCTCGGGCGGCGAGGTGGCACCCGTGCCCGCGGTGCCAACCGGCGGTTCCTCTGGGTGCTGGCGGTCGTCGAGCTCGTCGCCATTGCGTTCTCGTTCGCCGTCGACCGCGCCGCCGTGGGCGGGGCAGCGTCAGTGCCGGCCATGGTCGCTCCGTGGTTGGCCACGCTGGTCCTCCTGCGAGTGGCCGCGCCGGCGGCGTTGTGGCGCTATCACGGCGCCGAGCACAAGGCGGTGTCGGCCCACGAGGCGGGGGTGGACGTCGATGACGTGGACGCCGTGCTGCGCAGCCCCCGTGTTCACAACCGGTGCGGTACCAACCTGGTGTTCCTGCTCATGGTGCTGGCCGTCCCCGTCGCCGCCGTGCCTGCCGTCGTGCAGGTCCCTGCCTTCTTGTTGCTGCTGGGCGCCGGCGCCGAGATCGTCTCCCTGGCCGCCCGTCGGCCTCGCGCCCTGGCCAGCCGTCTGCTCCTGGCCGGCGGCCGCGCCCTGCAGCGTTGGGTCACCACGGCCGAGCCGACATGGGCGGAGCAGCAGGTCGGTTGCCGCGCCCTCGCCGCCTGCATCGCCGAGCACGGCCGCCTCACCGCCGGCGGTGCGGGGCCGGCGCCGTCGGCCTCACACGCCGTCTCTGCCGCAGCCTGACCCGGAGGCGACGACGGCGGGAGGTCGGGGTGCGGTTGCCGCTGCCGCGGCGGGCGCCCTATCCTGAGGAGCCCTCGTCCCGGGCCGACCGGAAGGTTCCTCGTGCGCACGTTCTCCCCCAAGTCGTCCGACATCCACCGCGCCTGGCATGTGGTCGATGCCGAGGGCGCCGTCCTCGGTCGCCTCGCCTCTGAGGTGGCCCGGGTGCTGCGGGGCAAGCACAAGCCGATGTTCGTCCCCCATCTCGATACCGGCGACCACGTCATCGTGGTCAACGCGGCCAAGGTCACCATGAGCGCCGGCAAGGCGACCAAGAAGCTGGCCTACCGCCATTCTGGCTACCCCGGAGGGCTGCGCAGCCAGAGCTACGACGTCCTGCTCGCCACCAAGCCGGAAGAGACCGTGCGCCGGGCGGTACGGGGCATGCTCCCCAAGGGCCCCCTGGGCCGCAGCATGATCAAGAAGCTGAAGATCTACGCAGGGCCCACCCATCCCCACGAGGCCCAGACACCCAAGCCCCTCGAGTTGGCCGCGGCCCGTCCCCTCGCATCGAAAGGCGCGTGACGCCGGCCATGCCCAAGCCCCTCACACAGGCCACCGGCCGGCGCAAGGAGGCCGTGGCCCGAGTACGGCTCCGCCCCGGCACCGGTGTGGTCACCATCAACAGTCGGCCCCTCGAGGAGTACTTCCCCTCCGCAGTCCAGTCGACCCTGGCCACCGAGCCCCTCCGCCTCACCGACGTCGAGGACGTCTATGACGTGGACGCCAGCATCGACGGTGGTGGGGTCTCCGGCCAGGCCGGTGCGTTGCGTATGGCGATCGCACGGGCCCTGGCCGGGCTCGACCCCGAGCAGCGGACGGCGTTGAAGCGGGCCGGCTTCCTCACGCGGGACGCCCGTGAGAAGGAGAGCAAGAAGTACGGCCTCAAGAAGGCCCGCAAGGCGCCCCAGTACTCGAAGCGCTGAGCACCGGCCGCGTGGGCTTGCGGTTCGGCACCGACGGCATCCGGGGGGTCGCCAACACCGAGCTCACGCCCGAGCTCGTGCTCGCCCTCGGTCGTGCCGCGGCCCAGGTGCTCGGCCGGGACCACTTCGTGGTCGGCCGCGACACCCGCCTCTCGGGTCCCCTCATCCAAGCCGCGCTCTCGGCCGGGCTGGCTGCGGAGGGAGCGACCGTCATTGACGTGGGCGTGGCTCCCACCCCGGCGATCGCATTCGCCTCGGCGGCCGAGGGGTGCCCCGGAGCGGTGATCTCAGCGTCGCACAACCCGTTTGCGGACAACGGGGTCAAGCTGTTCGCCGCCGGCGGGCGCAAGCTGGACGACGTCACCGAGGCGTCGCTGGAAGCCGCGCTCGACCACGTGCTGGCCGCCCGCCACGGTGTCGTGGCCCCGGTCGGCGCCGCGGTGGGGCGTCTGGAGCCGGCGGGCAGGGTCATGGCCGACTACGAGGACCACCTTGCCGGCTCGCTGGAGGGCCGCAGCCTGGAGGGGCTGCGGGTGGTGGTCGACTGCGCCAACGGAGCGGCCTCCGACATCGGCCCGCGCGTGCTCGAAGCGCTCGGTGCCGAGGTGCAGTCCCTGTCCGACGCGCCGAGCGGAGTGAACATCAACGACGGCTGCGGCTCCACCTTTCCCGCCGCCCTCCAGCGAGCGGTGGTGGCCGCAGGAGCGGACGCCGGCCTGGCCTTCGACGGCGACGCCGACCGGGTGCTGGCCGTCGACCACTTGGGCGCACTGGTAGACGGGGACCAGGTGATGGCCCTGTGCGCCCTCGACCTCCGTTCCCGGGGACGGCTCCGGGAGGCGACGGTGGTGGCCACGGTGATGGCCAACCTCGGGTTCCGACGGGCCATGGCGGCCGCGGGCGTGAAGGTGGAGGAGACGGCGGTGGGTGACCGCTACGTGCTGGAAGCCCTCGAGCGCGGTGGCTGGTCTCTCGGTGGCGAGCAGTCGGGCCACATCATCTTCGCCGACCTGGCCACCACCGGGGACGGCATCCTCACCGGTCTGCAGCTCCTCGACCTCGTGGCCCGCAGCCCGAGGACGCTCGCCGAGCTCGCCGCCGCAGCCATGGAGAGGATGCCCCAGGTGTTGCGCAACGTGGCTGTGCCCACTGGCCGGACTGCGGAGGTGATGGCGCTGGTCCGCCCGAGCGTCGAGGCCGCCGAAGCGGAGCTGGGAGAAGCGGGCCGGGTGCTGGTGCGCCCCAGCGGCACCGAGCCCCTCGTCCGCGTCATGGTCGAGGCCGCAACCGAGGAGCTGGCCGAGGACGTGGCGAGCCGGGTCGCCGTCGAAGTCGAGCGGGCCTGCTCGGTGTAGCCGCGCCTTGAACCGGGAGGACGCCGAAGGCGCAGCCCCGTAGACTCCGCCCCACCCATGTGCGGGATCATCGCCATCCTGCGGAGGCCGAGCTCGCGCCGGCCGCCGTCCAGTGACGAGGTTCTGGCCGGGCTCGACGCGGCGTGGACGGCGGTGGGCGGTCCGACGTCTCTGGTGGCCGCGGCGGCAGGACTCGAGGAGGTGGACCGCGCCCTGGGCGGCACGCCGGGCGTGCGCTGCCTGCTGGGCGACGTGGCGCTGGCGACGGAGGTCGAGCGGCGCATGGCCAGGTTCGGCGACGGCGTCGCCCGCTTGGAGGCGGCACTGGACGCCGGCGAGCTCCCCCTCGACGCCGAACACCTCGAGCTCGTCAACGCCGCCCTCGTGCGGATCAAGGACGCGGCCTGGTCCATCGGTCACGACCGGCTCCGGGCGGCGCGCGCCGTGGGAGAGCTGGCCGGCACAGGTCCCGGCACCGCCGCCGTCGAGGCCTACTGCTCGATCCAGGTCGCCCTGTCCGCCCTCGACCGTCTGGAGGTGCGGGGGCGTGACTCGGCCGGGCTCCACGTCCTCGTGGAGGGCCACGGCCTCCACCTGGCCGACCCGGAGGTGGCCGCCCTGCTGGCGGAGCGGACCGAGAACCGCTTGTTCACCTCCCTGGCCGTGCGGGCGCCGGCGCCCGCCGGCGCGCTGGCCTTCGTGTACAAGGCGGCAGCCGAGATCGGCGAGCTGGGCGACAACTCGCGATGCCTGCGCCAGGCGGTGTCGGCCGACGAGCTGTTGCGGCGGGCCCTGACGGCCGAGACGGCGCGAGCGACCGTGCTCGGCCACACCCGCTGGGCCAGCGTGGGCATCATCTCCGAGGCCAACGCCCACCCGCTCAACCACGAGGAGGAAGGCGACGCCGACGGGCCCTACGTGGCCGCCGCCCTCAACGGCGACATCGACAACCACGCCGAGCTGCGGGCGGCAGCCGGGCTGAACATCCACGCCGAGGTCACCACCGACGCCAAGGTGATCCCCACGCTGGTGTCGCGCCGCCTGGCCGACGGGATGGAGCCCGGGGAGGCGTTCCGGTCCACGGTGGGCTCCTTCGAGGGGTCGGTCGCCGTCGCCGCCAGCGCCGCCGACGAGCCCGGCCGGCTGTACCTGGCCCTGCGGGGCAGCGGCCAGGGGCTGTACGTGGGGCTGGCCGAGGACGCCTTCGTCGTGGCCAGCGAACCCTACGGCGTGGTGGAGGAGACGCCCCGCTACCTGCGCATGGACGGCGAGGGCGGCGGCGAGCTCGTCGTCCTCGACGCCGATCGGGCCGGCACCCTCGAAGGAATCGACCGGCGTGCCTACGACGGGCGGGCACTGGCGGTGGAGCCCGGCGAGGTCACCACCGCGGAGATCACCACCCGCGACATCGACCGGGGCGGCTATCCCCATTTCCTGCTCAAGGAGATCTCGGAGGCGCCGGCGTCGTTCCGCAAGACGCTGCGGGGCAAGATCGCCGGCGAGGACGGCCAGCTCCGCGTCGTCCTGCCCGCCGAGGCGCTGCCCCTGTCGGTTCGCGTCCGCCTGCGGACCGGAGCCTTCCGGCGCGTGCTGGTCATCGGCCAGGGCACCGCCGCGGTCGCCGGGCAGACGCTCGCCTCCACCCTGTCCGGCTTCCTCGTCGCGTCGCCCGTGGTCGTCGAGGCCCTGTCCGCTGCGGAGCTGTCGGGCTTCGGGCTCGAAGACGACATGAGCGACACCCTGGTGGTGGCCGTCAGCCAATCGGGCACGACCACCGACACCAATCGCAGCGTGGATCTCGTCCGCAGCCGGGGAGCCGCGGTGCTGGCCATCGTCAACCGCCGCAACAGCGATCTGGTCGAGAAGGCCGACGGGGTGCTCTACACCTCCGACGGCCGCGACGTGGAGATGAGCGTGGCGTCCACCAAGGCCTTCTACGCCCAGGTGGCGGCCGGCCACCTCCTGGCCCTGGCCCTGGCCGAGGAGGCGGGGCACGCCGACCGCCGGCGGGCCTCGGAGCTCCTCGCCGCCCTGCGGCGCCTGCCCGAGGCCATGGAGGCGGTCCTCGCCCGCCGTGACGTCATCGCCCAGGCGGCCCAGCGCCACGCGCCGCCCCGGCGTCACTGGGCGGTGGTCGGCAACGGGCCGAACCGCATCGCCGCGTCGGAGCTGCGGATCAAGCTGTCGGAGCTGTGCTACAAGTCGATCGCCTGCGACAACACCGAGGACAAGAAGCACATCGACCTGTCCTCGGAGCCGCTCATCGTGGTGTGCGCCGCCGGTCTCAGCGACGCCAATGCCGACGACGTGGCCAAGGAGGTGGCCATCTACCGTGCCCACAAGGCGGCGCCCATCGTCATCGCCACCGACGGGCAGGACCGCTTCTCGGCCGCCGTCCAGGTGCTCGAGGTGCCGTCGGCCCACCCCGCACTGGCCTTCGTCCTGGTCACCATGGCCGGGCACCTCTTCGCCTACGAGGCGGCGCTGGCCATCGACGCCCAGGCGAGGCCCTTCCGTGAGGCCCGGGCCGCCATCGAGGCGGTGGCCTCGTCCTTCGACGGCCTCGACCCGCTCCCTGCCCTGGCCCCGCGGCTCCGGACAGCGGCGGCGGCGTTCCTCGACGGCCTCCGGGCCGGCGCCTACGACGGCCACCTCGAGGCCAGC
Source organism: Actinomycetota bacterium (assembly GCA_002861595.1). GTDB lineage: Bacteria > Actinomycetota > Acidimicrobiia > Acidimicrobiales. The sequence continues at coordinate 19,170 of PJQG01000034.1, read as the reverse complement.
ACGGCGGTGCGGGTGACGTCGCTCCTCCGCTACGCCCTGCAGCACACCTCCCTCGATGCCTACGAGCTCGAGTTCGGGAAGCTGGGCACGCCCAGCGTGGTCATCCAGGACCTCACCGACGCCCTCACCCGGGCCATCGAGGAGCTCACCCGCCCGGTCGACGCCATCAAGCACCAGGCCAAGACCGTCACCGTCGGCATCTCCCGCTCCGAGGAGGCGCTGTTCGCGGTGCCGCTGGTGAAGGAGCTGCTGGCCGCCGGCGCCGCCCGTGACCGGCTCGGCTACCGCGCCCTGCGCACCCTCGCCGCCCTCGACGAGGCGGTGGCCGAGGTGCTCGGCTACACCAGGTACCGGATCGAGGGAGACCTGGCCGATGGCACGGCGACCGCACACGTCGTCGACCGCGGCGGGCTGGCCCGCGGCATCCCCTCCCGCACCGAGACCCAGCCGCGGCTGCGGGGCACCAAACACCGGGCGGCCACCGAGCGCGAGGTCACCGTGGCCCGCGGGCGCAACGACGGCCGCACCGTGATCCTGGTCCCCGAGACCAAGGACACCCAGGTGGTGGGCATGACGCTGCTGCACGCACGCTTCCACCACCGCCTCCCGCCGGCCGAGGCGCAGCGCGTGCTGCTCGGCTACCGCGACCGCTACGAAGCGCTGGTGGATGCCGTCACCGAGACCGAGCCCGTCTTTCGGGCCGAGGTGCTGGGCGAGGTGCCGGTGATCGACCTGTTGTCGGCGCCCGTCCACGTCCTCGCCGACCGCTGGCACGCGTGACACCGGCAACGACCTGTTCTCATCCGGGGTACATGGCGTACCGGTTCGGTACGCCATGTACTCCGGAGCGGCGACTGGCGACGGTCGGCGGGTGATCGGGATCGGGATCGACGCCGTGGACATCGAGCGGTTCCGGCGCGTGCTGGCCCGCACGCCGGCTTTGGCCCGGCGGCTGTTCACTGACGACGAGCGGGCCTACGCCGCTCGCTTCGCGGACTCCGCACCGCGCCTGGCCGGGCGGTTCGCGGCCAAGGAGGCGACGATGAAGGCGCTGGGCGTGGGGCTCGGCGCCTTCGGCTTCCATGACGTGGAGGTGGTGCGGGATCCGAGTGGCGCGCCCTCGCTCACCGTCCGCGGGGCGGCGGCGGCCCTGGCCGGCGAGCAGGGAGTCACCGGTTTCCGGGTGTCCATCACCCACACCGATCTGAGCGCCCACGCCGTGGTGGCCACCCTGTGATCGCGCTGGTCACACCGGCGGAGATGAAGGCGCTCGACGAGTCCGCTCCCGAGCCCGCCGAGGTGCTCGTCGGCCGGGCCGGGGCCGCGGTGGCGCGT
>PJQG01000034.1:0-17800 GCA_002861595.1 Actinomycetota bacterium | reverse complement strand
GCGGGTCGTGGTGGTGGCCGGCAAGGGCAACAACGGCGCCGACGGCCTTGCCGCGGCGGCGCGCCTGCGCCGGGCCGGCGCTCGGGTGGCGTTGATCGACGCCGCCGGCGCACCCGCCGCCCTGCCCCCCTGCGACCTGGTGATCGACGCCGCCTACGGCACTGGCTTTCGGGGCGAGTACTGCGCGCCCGATGCCGGCGAGGCTCCGGTGCTGGCGGTGGACATCCCGTCGGGGGTCGACGGCCTCACCGGGGAGGCGGGCCCCGGGGCGGTGTCGGCCCAGCTCACCGTCACGTTCGCGGCCATGAAGCCGGGGCTGGTCCTGGGCGCCGGGCCAGAGCGGGCGGGGCCGGTGGAGGTGGCCGACATCGGCCTCGACGTCGGCCCCGCCTCCATGCACGTCGTCGAGGACGCCGACGTGGCGACCGGCCTGCCCCGCCGCTCCCGCGACAGCCACAAGTGGAACGCCGCGGTGTTCGTGGCCGCCGGCTCGGCGGGGATGACGGGGGCTCCGCAGCTCGTGGCCCGCGGCGCTTTCCGGGCCGGCGCCGGCACGGTGCGCCTGGGCGTGCCGGGGGCGCTGCTCGAGGACCTTCCGGCCAGCGAGGCGGTGGGGATCGCCCTGCCCGACGAGGGATGGGCCGCCACCGTGCTCGACACCGCCAGCCGCTGCAAGGCCATCGTGGTCGGGCCCGGCCTCGGTCGCTCGGACCTGGTGCTGAGCGAGGTGCGCCGGCTGGTCGCGACCTCGCCGGTGCCCATCGTCGTCGACGCCGACGCCCTGGGGGTGTTCACCGGCGGGACCGACGTGCCGTCCGGCAGGGCGCCGCTGGTGCTCACCCCCCACGAGGGCGAGTTCGAACGGCTGTCGGGTTCGAAGCCCGGCCCGGACCGCATCGGCGACGTTCGCGCCCTGGCCCGGCGCACGGGCGCGACGGTGCTGCTCAAGGGCTCCACCACGGTGGTGGCATCCCCGCAGGGCGACGTGCTGGTCTCCGACAGCGGCAGCCCGCGCCTGGCCACCGCCGGCAGCGGCGACGTGCTGGCCGGCGTGGTCGTCTCCTTCCTCGCCCAGGGACTGTCGCCCCTCGAGGCGGCCGCCCTGGGGGCGCACGTGCACGGCGCCAGCGCCTCGCTCGGCTTCGCCCGCGGTCTGGTGGCCGGCGACCTGCCCGAGCTCATCGCGCGCTGGCTCTCCGACGTTGACGCTCGGGGACGCCATCCGTTGCGAGTACATGGCGGGCCGTTTCCGCCCCCTATGTACTCGCAAGCGGGAGGGCTCGGTGGCTGAGAGCGCCGTCGGCTCCTCGCGCCTGGCCTGGGCCGAGGTGGACCTCGACGCCATCGCCGCCAACTGCTCGGTGCTCGCCGGCCTGGCCCGCCCCGCGGCCCTGTGCGCGGTGGTGAAGGCCGGCGCCTACGGCCACGGCGCCGTCCCCGTGGCCAGGGCGGCCCTCGCCGGCGGGGCCACCTGGCTGGCCGTTGCCCTGGTCGAAGAGGGGATCGCCTTGCGGGAAGCGGGGGTCGAGGCGCCGATCCTCCTGCTGTCCGAACCGCCGCCCGAGGTGATGGAGGCGGCTGCGGCCGGCGACCTCACCCCGACCGTGTACACCGCCGGCGGGATCGAAGCCGCCCGCAAGGCCGCCGCCGCCGTACCCGGCGGGGCGCCGCTGCGCGTCCACGTCAAGGTCGACACGGGCATGCACCGGGTCGGCGCCGACCCCGACGACGTGCTGGCCGTGGCCCTCGCTGTGGACGACGCCGCCGAGCTCCATCTGGAGGGCCTGTGGACCCACCTGGCCGCAGCCGACGAACCCCACCACGACGAGTTCACCGCCGGCCAGCTCCGGCGTTTCGCCGAGGTCCGCCACCGCCTCGCCGCCACCGGCATCCGTCCCGACCTCGTTCACGCCGCCAACTCCTCGGCCCTGCTCGCCCACCCCGGCGCCCGCAACAACCTGGTGAGGTGCGGCATCACCGCCTACGGCTACCCGCCGTCGCCGGCGCTGGCCGGCCGGGCCGAGCTGCGCCCGGCCATGTCGCTCAAGGCCGGTGTGTCCTTCGTGCGCCGGCTCAGCGCCGGCGAACGGGTCTCCTACGGGCTGCAGTACCAACTCGACGCCGATTCCGTCGTCGCCACCGTGCCCCTGGGCTATGCCGACGGCGTGCCCCGTCGCTTCTCCGCCATGGGCGGCCAGGCCCTCATCGGTGGCCGCCGTCTTCCCATTGCGGGCCGGGTCACCATGGACCAGCTGCTCGTCGACTGCGGCCCCGACTCGGGCGTGGCCGCCGGCGACGAGGTCGTCCTCCTCGGCCGCCAGGGCGACGAGCGGATCGACGCCGCCGAGTGGGCCGAGCGCTTGGGCACCGTCCCCTACGAGATCCTCTGCGCCATCTCGACCCGCGTCCCCCGCCGCTACCTCGGAGGAGGTTCTTGACGGGCGACTTCGCGTCGACCGGAGGGAACTACGATCGGAGTCGTGCTCACCCTCGCGGAGCTGGCGGGCGAGGCGAGCGGCTGCACGCGCTGCCCGCTGGCCGCCGGTCGGACGACGGTGGTGTTCGGGGCGGGCGACCCCTCCGCCGACCTCATGTTCGTGGGTGAAGGCCCGGGCCACGACGAGGACCTGCAGGGGGAGCCCTTCGTGGGGCGCTCCGGGAAGTTGCTCGACCGTCTCCTGGCCGAGGAGATGGGCCTCGCCCGCGACCGTGTCTACATCACCAACACGGTCAAGTGCCGCCCGCCCGCCAACCGCGACCCGCTCCCGGTCGAGGTCGCGACGTGCCGGTCGTACCTGGAGGCCCAGATCGAACTCGTCGACCCCCGGGTGATCGTCACGCTGGGGAACTTCGCGGCCCGGCTGCTGCTCGACACCACCGCGGGGGTGAGCTCACTGCGGGGACGCTCGTACCCGTACCGGGACCGGGACACGATCGCGGTGGTGCCGACCTTCCACCCCTCCTACGTCCTGCGCAGCGGCTCCGGTGGCGAGGCCATGGCCGGCATCCGGGCCGACCTCGTCCGGGCCAAGCAGCACCTGGCGGTCGCGGCGTGATGGCGGCGCTGACCAAGTCGGCGGAGGACACCCGGGAGCTGGCCGCGGCCGTGGCCGCGCTGGCCCGGCCCCAGGACGTCATCCTGCTCTCGGGCGGCCTGGGTGCGGGGAAGACGACCTTCGCCCAGGGCTTCGGCCGCGGCCTCGGCGTCACCGAGCCCATCGTGAGCCCCACCTTCACGCTGGTGCGCACCTACCGGGGCCGCCTGCCCCTCGTTCATTGCGACGTGTACCGCCTCGACCGCCTCGAGGAGGTCGCCGACCTCGACCTGCCCGAGCTGCTCGACGACGGCGCCGTGGCGCTGGTGGAGTGGGGCGACGCCATCGCGCCGAGCCTGGCCGCGGACTTCCTGGTGGTGCGCCTGGAGCTGGGCGACGGGGACGACGACCGGCGTCTCGACCTGCAGGTGGTGGGACCGTCGTGGGCGGCGCGGGTGGCTCCTCTGGGCGCGGCCCTGGCCAGGTGGACGGCGTGATCATCCTCGGCGTCGAGACGGCCACGAGCCAGGTCGGCTGCGCCCTCGGCGGCGTGGAGGGCTCCATCGCGTCCTTTCACGCCACCAGGGGCCGGCGCCACGCCGAGACCCTGGCGCCCGCCATCCAGTTCGTGTGCGCCCAGGCCCGGGTGGAGTGGCGCGAGGTGAGCGTGGTCGCCGTCGACGTCGGGCCCGGCCTGTTCACCGGCCTGCGGGTGGGGATCGCCACGGCCAAGGCCGTCGCCCAGACCCTGCGTGTGCCCATGATCGGGCTCTCCAGTCTCGATCTGCTGGCCTTTCCCCAGCGCCACGGCACCGGGCTCATCGCCGCCGTGGTCGACGCCCGCCGTAGCGAGGTCTTCTGCGCCCTGTACCGGCCCGTCCCCGGCGGCGTCCAGCGGGTGACCCCCGCCCGCGTCTGCTCCCCGGAGGAGCTGGCCTCCGAGCTCATGGCCATGGGTGAGGACTGCCTCCTCGTCGGCGACGGGGCCATCCGCTATCGCGACGTGTTCGACGACGCCCGCCACCTTGTGCTGGCCGACGCCGGCTTCGCCTACCCCTCGGCGTCGTCCCTGGTGGAGCTGGCCCATCCCCGCGCCATCCGCGAGGAGTTCGTGCAGCCGTCGGAGCTGTTCCCCATGTACCTGCGAAAGTCCGACGCCGAGATCAACTGGGAGGGACGCCGCAGCGCCTGAGCGCGGCACCGCCATGGCTCTCCGCCTCCCCGTTCCTGCCCCCGACGCGCCCGACGTCCAGCTGGTCGCGATGCGCCGCCGCCACCTCCGCGCCGTGCTGCGCATCGAGGCCCAGGTGTACCCCCGGCCGTGGTCGCTGAGCCTGTTCCTGGGCGAGCTGACGCTGAGAGGCACACGGTCCTACGTGGTGGCGCGCGCCGGCGGGGACGTCATTGGCTACGGCGGGCTCATGGTCACCGGCGAGGACGCCCATGTGACCACCCTCGCCGTGGACCCCGCCTGGCGCCGCCGGAGGGTCGGCACCCGCCTGCTGGCCCATCTGGCCCGGGTGGCGGTCGAGCGCGGCGCCCGCCACCTCACCCTCGAGGTGCGGGTCAGCAACGCCGCGGCCCAGGCGCTGTACCGCGGGTTCGGGTTCTGCCCCGAAGGGGTGCGCCGCAACTACTACGTGGAGACCAACGAGGATGCACTGATCATGTGGGCGCACGAGATCGACACGCCGGCCTACGCCGAGAGGCTGGCCGCGCTGGAGGCCGGGCGATGAGCGGTGGCACCACCGAGCTCGCTTCGCCATTCCGGGTTCTCGGGATCGAGACGTCGTGCGACGAGACGGCCGCCGCCGTCGTGGTCGACGGCCAGCACGCGCTGTCGTCGGTGGTGAGCAGCCAGGTGGACCTGCACGCCCGATTCGGCGGCGTGGTGCCGGAGCTGGCCAGCCGGGCCCACCTCGAGCTGCTCCCTCCCGTGGTGGCCGAGGCCATGGTCGAGGCGGGCCTCGACGGTGACGGCGTCGATGCCGTGGCGGCCACCGTCGGCCCCGGGCTCATCGGGTCCCTGCTCGTAGGGCTCAGCGCGGCCAAGGCCATGGCCATGGTGTGGGGCGTCCCCTTCGTCGGCGTCAACCACCTCGAGGCCCACCTGTACGCCGCCTTCCTGGAGGAGCCCGACCTGGAACCGCCCCTCCTGGTGCTGCTGGCCTCCGGCGCCCACACCATGGTCGCGCACATGGCCGGCCACGGGGACTACGAGGTGCTGGGGACCACCCTCGACGACGCCGCCGGCGAGGCCTACGACAAGGTCGCCCGCTTCCTCGGCCTCGGGTACCCCGGCGGGCCGGCCATCGACCGCCTGGCCATGGAGGGCGACCCGACGGCCATCGCCTTTCCCCGGGGCATGGCGGGCGAAGGCTACGACTTCTCCTTCAGCGGGCTCAAGACCTCGGTCATCACCTACGTGCGCAAGCACCCGGACGTGGCCGTGGCCGACGTCGCTGCCTCGTTCCAGGAGGCGGTGGTGGACGTGCTGGTGAGCAAGGCGCGGGCGGCGGCAGCCGCGGTGGGGGCCAAGGGCCTGGTGCTGGCGGGTGGAGTGGCCGCGAACTCGTCGCTGCGCGAGAGGGTCCTGGACGCGTGCATCGCCGACGGCCTGCGGGCCTTCCTCCCCAGCCGCTCCCTGTGCACGGACAACGCGGCCATGGTGGCCGCTGCCGGCTGGTGGCGGCTGCGCTCCGACGGGCCGACGCCGCTGGACGCCGGCGGCAACCCCACCCTCGGCCTTGGGCAGCCGGCGTCTCACGCACCGGCGTAGCAGGCCGAGGTCGTCACTGTGCACTTGGCGTCGTGATCCGGGCGTCGACGGCCCGGATCACGACGCTTCCTGCACATTCCGTCGATGCGATGGCGAAGCCCGCGCGACGGGCACGTAGTGTCGCTACCGGCCGGACAGCACGCAGTGCCAGCTCAAAGCCACCGACCCGTAAGCCGCCGTGCGCGCCGCCGTCGACCTGACCCTCGCGTCGTGAACAGCCGGCGCATCGCTCTCCTCGTGTCCGCACTGTGCAGTTGCCGTCGTGATTTCGCCGGCGAGCGGCCGGATCACAGCGGCAACTGCCATCTCTCGAAGGGGGGAAGCGTGCCCGGGCGCACCGCACCAGGCGATTTGCGCAGGTTCCCTGGCGGAACTATCGTTAGCACTCGACACCCGAGAGTGCTAACCGTCTTTGGAGGCTTGAGACATGAACCTGCAACCCCTTGATGACCGCATCGTGGTCCGTCCGAGTGAGTCCGAGGAGAAGACTGCTTCCGGTCTCGTCATCCCCGACACCGCCAAGGAGAAGCCCCAGCAGGGCGAGGTCCTGGCCGCAGGGCCGGGCCGGCGGGCCGAGAACACCGGCGAGCTCATCCCGCTCGACGTGAAGGTGGGCGACAAGGTCGTCTACTCGAAGTACGGCGGCACCGAGATCACGATCGACGGCGAGGACCTGCTGATCCTCACCGGCCGCGACGTCCTGGCCAAGGTGGGCAAGTAGTGCCCAAGGTCCTGAGGTTCAACGAGGAGGCCCGGCGGGCCCTCGAGGCGGGGGTGAACAAGATCGCCAACACGGTCAAGGTCACCCTCGGCCCCAAGGGCCGCAACGTGGTCCTGGAGAAGAAGTTCGGCGCTCCCACCGTCACCAACGACGGCGTCACCATCGCCAAGGAGGTGGAGCTGGACGACCCGTTCGAGAACATGGGCGCCCAGCTGGTGAAGGAGGTCGCCACCAAGACCAACGACATCGCCGGTGACGGCACCACCACGGCCACCGTGCTGGCCCAGGCGCTGGTGCGAGAGGGCCTGCGCAACATCACCGCCGGCGCCTCGCCCCTGGCCCTCAAGAGGGGCATCGAGCAGGCCGTCGCCGCGGCGGTGAAGTCGATCGGCGCTCAGGCCAAGGACATCGACGACAAGAGCGAGATCGCCCAGGTGGCCTCCATCTCCGCCGCCGACGCCGCCATCGGCAACGTGCTCGCCGACGCCATCGACCGCGTGGGCAAGGACGGCACCGTCACGGTGGAGGAGTCCAACACCTTCGGCATGGAGCTCGAGTTCACCGAGGGCATGCAGTTCGACAAGGGCTACCTCTCGCCCTACTTCGTAACCGACCAGGAGCGCCAGGAGGCCGTCCTCGAGGACCCCTTCATCCTGTTCACCAGCTCCAAGATCTCCGCCGCCCACGACCTGCTGGCCGTGCTGGAGAAGGTCATGCAGGCCGGCCGCCCGCTGCTGATCATCGCCGAGGACGTGGAGGGCGAGGCCCTCGCCACCCTGGTGGTCAACAAGATCCGGGGCACGTTCAACTCGGCCGCCGTCAAGGCCCCCGGGTTCGGCGACCGGCGCAAGACCCAGCTCCAGGACATGGCCATCCTCACCGGTGGCCAGGTGGTGTCGGAGGAGATCGGCCTCACACTGGAGAGCGTCAGCCTCGACCTCCTCGGCCGGGCCCGCAAGGTCGTCGTCACCAAGGACAGCACCACCATCATCGAGGGTGCCGGCTCTCCCGAGGAGATCAAGGGGCGCGCCGCCCAGCTGCGCAAGGAGATCGAGGACGCCACCTCCGACTGGGACCGCGAGAAGCTCCAGGAGCGTCTGGCCAAGCTGGCCGGCGGGGTTGCCGTCGTCAAGGTCGGCGCCGCCACCGAGGTGGAGCTCAAGGAGAAGAAGCACCGCATCGAGGATGCGCTGTCGGCCACCCGCGCCGCCATCGAGGAGGGCATCGTCGCCGGCGGCGGCCTCGCCTTGGTGCGCAGCCGGGCCGACGTGGACAAGCTGGCGTCCAGCCTCCAGGGCGACGAAGCCACAGGCGCCAAGATCGTGAGCAAGGCGCTCGAGGAGCCCCTCAAGTGGATCGCGATCAACGCCGGCCTCGAGGGCTCGATCATGGTCCAGCAGGCGGAGCGTGAGACCGGCAACATCGGCCTCAACGCCCAGAGCGGCGAGTTCGAGGACCTGCTCAAGGCCGGGGTCATCGACCCGGCCAAGGTCACGCGTTCGGCGCTGCAGAACGCGGCGTCCATCGCCGCTCTCACCCTCACCACCGAGGTGCTGGTCTCCGACAAGCCCGAGAACGAGTCGCTCGTGAACCCGCACGCCGCCGACTACGCCCGCCAGGGCATGGCCAGCATGGGCGGGCTCGGAGGGATGTAGCTCCGAACGAGGCGTGGAACGCGAACGGGCGCCGCCATGCGGGCGGCGCCCTTCTTCGTTTTCGGTAGCTTGCCCGCCATGCCCGCCATGCCCGCCGACATCCCCCCGCCCGACCCCGAGAAGCTGCTGGCGTCGTGGATGCAGTGGGAGCGGGGTGAGCTGCCTCCGGGCAAGGTGATGGCCGATCTCAAGAAGGGCGGGCTCCGCGAACTGCTCGAGTCGACGGTGCAGGCCCGTCTCGAGGTCAGCGGCGCCTGAGCCCAGGGACCCCGAGCCGCCACACGGTGGCGCCCGACACCGTGCGCGCCCTTTGCGACGCTCGGTTGGCGCCGACACGGTCCCCGCCGTTTGGCGGAGAGACGGCCCTCCCCCAGGGTTGGGAGCGACGGCGGCAAGGGTATGCAGGGCAGATGGACGGGGATCTGACGGGATGGAGCGAACGGACGGCCGAGCGCCCGGAGGCGGCGTTGAAGCGGGTCGTCGCGCTGGCCCAGGCGAGGATCGCCGGCTGCGACGCAGCCAGCGTGACGCTGATGCGCGCTGGCCGGGCCATGGCGGTGGTGAGCACCGCCGATGTTGCCCGGGAGCTTGATTCGGCCCAGTGCCGTACCGGCGAAGGCCCCTGCCTGGACGCCATCCGCCAGCTCCAGGTGTTCAACGTCGCCACCGCCGCCGACGCCAGGTCGTGGCCACGCTTCAGCGAGGAGGCGGCGGCGAGGGGCATCTTCACCACACTCGCCGTCCCCCTCACGGTTGGAGGCGAGGCGGTGGGCGCGCTGAATCTCTACGCCCGGCGCCCGGACGCCTTCGCCGGGCGCGAAGCAGATGCCGTCGTGTTCGGCTCCCAGGCCGCGTCCACGGTCTCGGGGGCGCTGCCCGGCATGCGGAGACGTGAGGACCGAACAGGCGTCGTGTAGATCCGGCGGAGTCCCAGAACGGGATACAGCCGTCTCCGAGCGTGCCGTCGGGGGGCCCGTTCCACCGAAGAGGAGACTGGATGAGACTGGCGAGCACCCTTCGCAGGCTGACCCTCTTCGGCGCACCCTTCCTCGTCCTGTTGGTGAACGGGTCGGCCTTCGCCGTCGGCACGCGGAGCATCGAGCAGCCGCCCGCGTCCGAACGCCGGGAGTCGTCGATGGCTCCGGCCGTCGGGACGGTGAGCCCGCTCCGCGCAGGGCGCCCCGCGGTTCTGGCGCCGCCGCCGGCCGCCGAAGCTCCGTCACCCGTTGCCGAGCCGGTGCCACCACCGCTTCCCGTTCCCGTCACAGGCGATCCTCTCGCCTCGGCCGCGTCGCCACTGACGTCACCGCCGCAGACGTCACCGCCGGCCGCCCCGCCGGCAGCGGCGGCCTCGTCCGAGCCCGCCACCGCGGTCTCTGCACGGCCGGCCACGGCGCCGGCCTCCCCGACCCCCCGTCGCCCCGCCCAGGAACCCGCTGCCTCCGACGACACCAGCCTGGAGCAGCGGCGGGGAGAGGCGGCTCTGGCCGACATCCACTTCCCGTGGGTGTCCACCGGGTACGAGATCGTGTTCCTGCCCGGCAACCCCGACTACGAGGCGCTCACCATCTCGGCCTCGCGCCGCATCGAGGTCTACGTCAGCTCGAGCGACACGCACAGGGAGCTGGTGTTCACCCTCGCCCATGAGATCGGCCACGCCGTCGACCTCACCTTCGGCACGGCCTTGCGGCGCAGTGAGTACCGCAGGATCCGGGGACTCGAGGAGGGGACGGACTGGTTCCCCTGCTGGCGCTGCTCGGATTTCGCCGCTCCCGCCGGCGACTTCGCCGAGACCTTCGCCTACTGGCTCCTCGGCCCCGGCTCCTTCCGTTCGCGGCTGGCGCCCCCACCGTCCAAGCCCCAGCTCGACCAGCTGGCTCCATTGTTCCAGCCCCGCTGACACCCCTTCGGGGGCTGCGGCGGCCCGGCGGTACAATCAGGTCTCGCCGAGCAGACAGGGAGACACTGATGGCGGAGATCGAGATCGGCATCGGCAAGTCCGGACGCAGGGCGTACGGTTTCGACGACATCGCCATCGTGCCGAGCCGCCGCACCCGGGACCCCGAGGATGTCGACATCTCCTGGGAGATCGACGCCTACTGCTTCGACCTCCCCCTCATGGCCGCCGCCATGGACGGCGTCGTCAGCCCCGCCACCGCCATCGAGGTGGGTCGCCTGGGCGGAGTGGGCGTGCTGAACCTCGAGGGGCTGTGGACCCGGTACGACGACCCGGAGCCGCTGTTCGAGGAGATCTCCACGCTCGACAACGACAAGGCCACGGCCCGGATGCAGCAGATCTACGCCGAGCCGGTCAAGCCGGAGCTCATCACCCGGCGCGTCCGGGAGATCCGCGACGCGGGGGTCACGTCGTGCGCGTCGATCACGCCCCAGCGGGCCGAGCAGTATGCCGCCGCCGTCATCGACGCCGAGCTCGACCTGCTCGTCATCCAGGGCACCGTCGTGTCCGCCGAACACGTGTCGAGCACCGTCGAGCCGCTCAACCTCAAGAAGTTCATTCGCGAGTTCGAGATCCCGGTGATCGTCGGCGGCTGCGCTTCGGCCCAGGCCGCGCTCCACCTCATGCGCACCGGGGCGGTGGGCGTGCTCGTGGGCGTCGGCCCCGGGAACGCCTGCACCACCCGGGGTGTGCTCGGGATCGGCGTGCCTCAGGCCACCGCCATCGCCGACGCCGCCGGCGCCCGGATGCGCCACCTCCACGAAACCGGCGTCTACGTGCACGTGATCGCCGACGGGGGCATGAGCCGGGGGGGCGACATCGCCAAGGCCATCGCCTGCGGGGCCGACGCGGTGATGATCGGCTCCCCCCTCGCCGCCGCCCACGAGGCCCCCGGTCGCGGGTTCCACTGGGGCATGGCCACGTTCCATCCCACCCTGCCGCGTGGGGCGCGGGTCCGCACGCCGGTCAGGGGCAGCCTGCAGGAGATCCTGGTGGGGCCGGCGCACGAGAACGACGGGCGCCTCAACCTGTTCGGCGCCCTGCGCACGTCGATGGCCACCTGCGGCTACCAGACGGTGAAGGACTTCCAGAAGGCCGAGGTGATGGTCGCCCCCGCCCTCCAGACCGAGGGCAAGACCCTGCAGCGCGACCAGCAGATCGGCATGTGCAACTGACGCCACCGGCCTTCGACACCGTCCTCGTCGTCGACTTCGGGGCCCAGTACGCGCAGCTCATCGCCCGGCGCGTCCGGGAGGCCCACGTGTACTCCGAGATCGTGCCCCACACCATGCCGGCGGCGGAGATGGCGGCCCGGCGCCCGGCGGCGATCATCTTCTCCGGCGGTCCCAAGTCGGTGCACGTGCCCGGCGCGCCCGACATCGACCCGGAGGTGTACGACGCCGGCATCCCCGTGCTGGGCATCTGCTACGGCGCCCAGCTCCTGGCCCAGCAGCTCGGGGGCGAGGTCGCCCGCACCGGCCGCGGCGAGTACGGGCGCACGGCCATGGAGGTCACCGCCGCCTCGGCCCTGTTCGCCGACCTCCCGCTGAGCCAGGACGTGTGGATGAGCCACGGCGACTCCATCGCTGCCGTACCGGCGGGGTTCCGGGTCGTGGCCTCCTCGGCCGAGGCCCCGGTGGCGGCCCTCGAGGACCCCGACCGGCGCATCTACGGGGTGCAGTTCCACCCCGAGGTGGCCCACACCGCCCGCGGCCAGGAGGTGCTCAAGCACTTCCTCTACGACGTGGCCGGGTGCCGGCCCTCCTGGACGAGGACCTCGATCATCGAGCAGCAGGTCGACGCCGTGCGCGCCCAGCTGGGCGGTGAGAAGGTGATCTGCGGGCTGTCGGGCGGCGTCGACTCGGCCGTGGCCGCCGCTCTCGTGCACAAGGCCGCCGGCGACAAGCTCACCTGTGTCTTCGTGGACACCGGGCTCATGCGCCAAGGCGAGGCGGAACAGGTGGAGGACACCTTCCGCCGCCAGTTCCAGGTCGACCTCGTGCACGTCAAGGCGGCCGACCGCTTCGTGGACGCCCTGAACGACGTCATCGACCCCGAGCGCAAGCGCAAGATCATCGGTGAGACGTTCATCCGCGTCTTCGAGGAGGTGGCCCGTGACCTGAAGGACGCCCGCTTCCTCGTGCAGGGCACGCTCTACCCCGACATCATCGAGTCGGGGACCAAGGATGCGGCCCGCATCAAGAGCCACCACAACGTGGGCGGGCTCCCCGAAGAGATGGACTTCGACCTCGTCGAACCCCTGCGCAACCTGTTCAAGGACGAGGTGCGGGCCGTGGGCGAAGAGCTGGGCCTGCCCGAGGAGATCGTGTGGCGCCAGCCCTTCCCCGGCCCCGGCCTGGCCGTGCGCATCGTGGGCACGGTGACCCCCGAACGCCTGGAGATCCTGCGGGCCGCCGACGCCATCGTGCTGCAGGAGATGCGCCGGGCCGGCCTCGAGCGGGAGCTGTGGCAGAGCTTCGCCGTGCTGGTGGCCGCCCGCACCGTGGGCGTCATGGGCGACGAACGCACCTACGCCTACCCGATCGTCATCCGGGCCGTCACCTCCGACGACGCCATGACCGCCGACTGGGCCCGCCTCCCCTACGACGTGCTCGAGCGCCTCTCCACCCGCATCATCAACGAGGTCCCCGGTGTCAACCGGGTCGCCCTCGACATCACGTCCAAGCCCCCTGGCACCATCGAGTGGGAGTAGCGAACCTGGTTGGGAAAGCGGCGCCATAGCGCCGCCTTCCGGCACAGGTTGAGAGGGGCCGGCGAACCTGTCGCGGAATGCGGCGCCCTGGCGCCGGATTCCTCACCAAGTTGCGGAGGGGGGCGCCGGAGTCACGAGCCGCGTCACATCCCGCCGGTAGCCTGAGGCGGTCATGGACGACCTGCTCGCCGGCCTGAACCCCGTGCAGCAGGAGGCCGTCCTCCACGGCGAGGGCCCCCTGCTCATCGTGGCCGGCGCCGGGTCGGGCAAGACCAGGACGCTGACCCACCGCATCGCCCACCTCGTCACCCAGGGAGGCGTGTCGCCCTTCTCCATCCTGGCCATCACCTTCACAAACAAGGCGGCCGACGAGATGAAGCACCGGGTGGCGGCCCTGGTGGGGCCCGTGGCTCGGCGCATGTGGGTGTCCACCTTTCACTCCGCCTGCGTGCGCATCCTGCGCCGGGACGCGGCCCGCCTGGGGTACCGGTCGTCGTTCTCGATCTACGACCAGGCCGACGCCGTGCGCCTCACCGGCTATGTGCTTCGTGACCTCAACATCGACGCCAAGAAGTTCCCGCCCCGCGCCGTGCACGCCGCCATCAGCACGGCCAAGAACGAGCTCGTCGACTTCGAGACCTACGCCGCCCGGGCCCGGGGCCCCTACGAGCGGCGGATGGCCGAGGTCTACCGGGAGTACCAGCGCCGGCTGCTGGCCGCCAGCGCCATGGACTTCGACGACCTGCTCATGGTCGCCGTCAACCTCCTCCAGGCCGAGCCCGAGGTGTTGGCCCACTACCGCCGGCGCTTCACCCACCTGCTGGTGGACGAGTACCAGGACACCAACCGGGCCCAGAACGAGCTGGTCCTGCTCCTCGGTCAGGAGCACCGCAACGTCTGCGTGGTGGGAGACAGCGACCAGTCAATCTACCGCTTTAGGGGCGCTAATATCAGCAATCTTCTCGAGTTCGAGGAGGCGTTCCCCGACGCCACCACCATCGTCCTGGACCAGAACTACCGGTCCACCCAGACCATCCTCGACGCCGCCAACTCCGTCATCGCCAACAACGCCATGCGCAAGCCCAAGGCGCTGTGGACCGAGCAGGCGGGCGGCGAGCTCATCACCCGCTACCACGCCGAGGACGAGCGGGACGAGGCGGCCTGGGTGGCCCATGAGCTGGCCCGGCTCAAGGAGCGCCTCGGCGTCCGCTGGGGCGACATCGCCGTCTTCTACCGCACCAACGCCCAGAGCCGGGCGCTCGAGGAGGAGCTGGTACGCCGGCGCACGCCCTACCGGGTACTGGGCGGCACCAGGTTCTACGACCGCCGCGAGGTCAAGGACCTGCTGGGCTACCTCTTCGCCGTGTCGAACCCGGCCGACGAGGTGTCGCTCAAGCGCATCCTCAACGTGCCCAAGCGGGGCATCGGCGACACCAGCGTCGGCCGCCTCGACAGGTGGGCCACCTCCTCGGGTGCGGCGTTCTTCGAGGCGCTGGCTGCGGCCGAGCGGGCCGGCGTCACCGGGAAGGCGCTCGGCGGCATCGGCGATCTCCTCTCCCTGCTCGCCGAGCTCCGGGAGTTGGCGGCCTCCGGCGTCCCGCCGCTCCAGCTCCTGGAGGCGGTGATCGAGCGCACCGGCTACGTGTCGGCCCTCGAGGCCGAGGGCACCGTGGAGTCGGCCGGCCGCGTGGAGAACGTGGCCGAGCTGATGGGCGTGGCCGCCGGCTATGACGACCTCCCCGCCTTCCTGGAGGCCGTCAGCCTCGTCTCCGACGTCGACGAGCTGGACGGCGACGAGTCCAAGGTCGTGCTCATGACGCTCCACACCGCCAAGGGCCTCGAGTTCCCGGTGGTCTTCGTGGTCGGCATGGAGGACGGGGTCTTCCCCCACCTCCGGTCACTGGGGGACCCCGACGAGCTCGAAGAGGAGCGGCGGCTCTGCTACGTGGGGATCACCCGGGCGAGGGAGCGGCTCTACCTCACCCACGCGTGGTGCCGCACGCTGTGGGGCTCCACGCAGTACAACCGGCCGAGCCGGTTCCTGGCCGAGATCCCCGAGGACCTCACCAGGATCGCCGAGGGTGGGAAGCGACCGCCGGCCGGGCGCACCCCGCTCGTCCACCGCCAGCAGGTGGTGGAGTCGGCGCTGAAGACCGGCCGCCCCCGCACCTCCCCGGCGAGCGCGGCGGTCTCCGACATCCCCGACCTCAAGGCCGGCGACGACGTGGTGCACGCCAAGTGGGGCGAAGGCGTCGTGCTCGAGGTGATGGCTGCGGGCGACCGGTCCGAGGCCGTCGTGCGCTTCCCGCACGCGGGTGAGAGGCGCCTCCTCCTGGCCTGGGCCGGCCTCAAGCGGGCGTGAGCGCGCCCGGGCGCACGTAGTTCGGTAATTCTTGGCACTTCGACTTGACTTGGCCCCTAGGGCCGGGTTTTAGAGTGCGTCTACTGGCCGACGACCTTCGGGGGCCGGCCAGTGGTCACGGTCTCCCGCAACGGGTGGGGGACCTTTCGGGTGAAAGGGTGACCTCAAAATGGTGCAAGACGAAGCAACGATGCGACGGTTCGAGGACGAGCTCGGGTCCAAGCGGGGGGTGCTGCGGGCCTGCCTGCTCATCCTCCTCGACGAGCGGGCCGGCCACGGGTACGACCTGTTGACCCGGCTCGAGCCCCTGGGCTACGACCGCAGCAATCCCGGCCGGATCTACCGCGCCCTCCGCTGGCTGGAGACGGCGGGCTACGTGGCCCCCAACTGGGAGACCACGGGCGTGGGGCCGGCCCGGCGGGTGTACGAGCTGTCCACCTCCGGTCGCCAGGTCCTCGAGGTGGCGGCGACGAGCCTGCGCAAGCAGATGAAGTTCCTCGACCCCAACCTGGTCCGGTACCTCCAGGCGCGGCTCAAGACCATCTCCAGCCACAAGCAGTCGTTCGAACTGCTCATCGAGACCAAGCTGGCCGTGAACGCCGCCGACGAAGGGTCGGCCCGGCGCAAGGTCGAGCGGCTGCTCGGCCAGGCCCGCTCGCTCGAGCCCGACGTGCGCACCACCGGCCAGGTCTGGATCTACGGCGAGGACGGTGACGAGGCCGAGAGCCACCTGAAGAAGGTCCAGGAGGCCTGACGCCGGCGCAGTCGCGTCAGCCGGGGCCGGGGTTGGGCGTGCGCAGGTCGATGCGCACGATCCCCCCGGTCACCGGCGCCGGGTAGGTCGCCAGGCCCTGCCCGTCGGCCGGGTAGGAGCGCCCGGTGCACGGGTCCACGAAGCGTCGCCGGCCCGCGTTCCAGCGCAGGAGGCAGTCGAGGCTGGCGCGCGAGGCGTAGGCGCTGACCGCCACCCAGCCCTTGTCGGCGTCGGTGCCGAGGTGCTGGACGTAGATCTCCCGGTCGCGGTTGAGGGGGTCCTTGAACAGCACCGGGCCTCGCTTCGCCACCTCCCGGGCCAGGCGCTCGGCGTCCAGCGAGAGCACGGACGATCCCAGGTTCGCCTGCTCGGGGTTCTGGGCGGCAAAGCGCACGGCCACGACCACGAGCAGCGCGGCCAGGGCCAGGCCCACCACGGTCCCCACGACCAGGGCCCGGCTGCGCTCGGCCCGCGTCCGTGAGGGATCAAGGTCCACGTGCGTAGTATCGCCCCAGGGCGCGGAGCTGTGGCACCCAGGCGAGGCGAGGGCGAGGCAAGCCGATGGACCTGCTGGAGTACCAGGGCAAGCAGTACTTCGCCCGCTTCGGCGTCCCCGTCTCCCTGGGTGGCGTGGCCACCGGCGTGGACGAGGCCGTGGCTGCCGCCGAGCGTTGCGGGTACCCGGCGGTGGTGAAGGCCCAAGTGGCCGTCGGCGGGCGGGGCAAGGCCGGCGGCATCAAGGTGGCGGCGGACGCCGAGGAGGTGCGGACGAGCGCGTCGCAGATCCTGGGCATGGACATCCGCGGCCACACCGTCACCCGGGTGCTGGTGGAGCCGGCGACCGACGTCGGCGAGGAGTACTACGCCTCTTTCACCCTCGACCGGGCCGCCCGGGCCCATCTGGGGATGCTCTCGACCGAGGGCGGGGTGGACATCGAGCAGGTGGCGGTGGAGCGGCCGGAAGCCATCGCCCGGCTCCACGTCGACCCGGTGGACGGCCTCCCCGAGTCGGAGTGCCGGGCCTGGGTGGCGGCTGCCGGCATCGCTCCCGCCGCCGGCGACGTGACTGTCAGCCTGCTCCTCGACCTCTACCGGTGCTTCGTGGAGGGCGATGCCGACCTGGTGGAGGTGAACCCCCTGGTGGTGGCCACCGACGGCGCTGTCCTGGCTCTCGACGCCAAGGTGACCCTCGACGACAGCGCCGCCTTCCGCCATCCCGAGTGGGACGAGTTCCGGGGCATGGAGGTGCTGGACGACCGCGAGCGCCTGGCCCGGGAGAGGAGCCTGCAGTACGTGGGACTGGACGGCGAGGTGGGAATCGTCGCCAACGGCGCCGGCCTGGCCATGAGCACCGTGGACGTGGTCCACCAGGTTGGGGGCCGGCCCGCCAACTTCCTCGACATCGGCGGGGGGGCCAGCGCCGATGTGATGGCCGGCGCTTTGGAGGTGGTCAACGCCGACCCGAAGGTGCGGAGCATCTTCGTCAACATCTTCGGCGGGATCACCCGAGGCGAGGAGGTGGCCAAGGGCATCGTGGAGGCGCTGGGGCGGGTGGAGCTGTCGTCGCCGATCGTGGTGCGCCTCGACGGCACCAACGCCGCCGATGGCCGGGCCATCCTGGCCGGGCACGAGTCCACCCGCCTCGTGAGCCGGCCGACCATGCTCGACGCGGCCCGCACGGCGGTGGCGCTGGCCGCCGGCGCGGCGGGCAGCGGAGGAGGGTCGGCGTCGGCGTGAGCATCTTCGTCGATGCCCGCACCAGGGTCGTCGTGCAGGGCCTGACCGGGAGCCAGGGCCGGTTCTACGGGCTGCGCAACCGGGCCT
>PJQG01000017.1 GCA_002861595.1 Actinomycetota bacterium | reverse complement strand
CTGATCGGTGTCCTCCTCGCCATGCTTGTCGCCTTCGGGTTCCTCAGCGCTCGGCTGGTGCAGGTGCAGGGCCTGTCCGCCGACCGCTACGCCGCCTTCGGCGAGTCACAGCGCATCCGCACCATCGACCTGCCGGCCGAGCGGGGGTCGCTGTTCGACCGCAACGGTCGCGAGCTCGCCCTCAGCATCCGCCAGTCCACTGTTGTCGCCAACCCCCGCCTGGTCAGCGATCCCCTCGCCACCGCCGACGCCCTCGCTCCGCTGCTGGGCAGGGAGCCGGCGCATCTCCAGGCCCTGCTCACCAAGGACCAGGCCTTCGTGTACCTGGCCCGCAAGGTCGACGACAGCGTGGCCGCCCAGGTGAAGGCGCTGCGACTGCCGGGCCTCAGCCTCATCGAGGAGCCGGAGCGGTTCCTGCCCGCCGGCGACCTCGCCGCCCCGGTGGTAGGCCGGGTGGGGACCGACAACAACGGTCTGGCCGGGCTGGAGCGCCAGTTCGAGCAGGAGCTGGCGGGCCGGCCGGGACAGACCGTGGTGGAGCGCGACCCGCAGGGGCGCGACATCCCCGGCGGCGTGCGCAAGGTGACCTCGCCGGTCAAGGGCGACGATCTCGTGCTCACCCTCGACCGCGCCCTCCAGTACGAGACCGAACGCGCCCTCGCCGCCCGGGTCGTCGAGTCCCACGCCAGGGGCGGGATGGCCGTCGTCATGCAGACGCGCACGGGTGAGGTGCTGGCCCTGGCCAACCTCTCGGCCGACCCTCGGGGCGGCCCGCCCAGGCAGGCGACCAAGAACATGGCCGTGACCGACGTGTTCGAGCCCGGGTCGGTGAACAAGGTCATCACCGTCTCCGGTGCCCTGGAGGAGGGCATCATCCATGCTGAGGACTCCCTCGTCGTGCCCAGCACCATCAAGGTGGCCGACCACGTGTTCTCCGAGCACGAGCCCCATCCGGTGCAGCGGTGGTCGATCACCGAGATCGTGGCCAACTCCTCCAACGTCGGATCGATCATGATCGGCCAGCAGTTGGGCAAGGAGAAGATCGACCGCTACGTGCGGGCCTTCGGCCTCGGCTCCAAGACCGGCCTCGGCTTCCCGGGCGAGTCCGCCGGCATCCTCCTCGATCCCAAGAGGTGGTCAGGGACGTCCATTGCCACGGTGGCCATCGGCCAGGGCCTGGCCGTCACCGGGATGCAGATGCTGGCCGCCTACAACACGGTGGCCAACGGCGGCACGTACGTGGCCCCCAAGCTGGTGAAGGCGACGGTGGACAGCGAGGGACGCCGCCAACCCACGCCGCCATCGGCGCGCCACCGAGTGGTCTCGACCCGCACCGCCCAGCAGATGACGGCCATGCTCAACGAGGTGGTGCGGGTCGGCACGGGCACCCACGGGGCAGTCGAGGGCTACACGGTCGCCGGCAAGACCGGCACCGCCCGCAAGCCCCTCGAAGGCGCTCGCGGCTACAAGCAGGGCGCCTACGTATCGAGCTTCGCCGGCTTCGTGCCGTCGGAGCGCCCGGAGCTGAGCGCCATCGTGATCCTGGACGAGCCCACCCCGATCTTCGGCGGCCTCGTCGCCGCGCCGGTGTTCGCCGAGGTGGCCCGCTACGGCCTGCGCCAGTTCCAGGTGCTCCCCCCGCCCCCGGCGGCGCCGCCCACCGCGGCCGCCGCCGTGCCCAAGGCTGCGCCCGACAATGCCAGGAGCGTGGGCGAAGCCGGTGGTGGAGCTTCGCCGCCCGCCAGACAGGCGCCGCCGGCGCCCGCGCCCGCGCCCACCGCCCCTCCTGCCACCGAGCCCGCCGCCGCTCCGGCGGCCAAGCCCTCAGGCCCGCCAGGCACAACGCCGTAAGGTCGCCTCGTGGTGCCGTCTGTGCCCTCCGCCCCGCGGGGCCGCCCGCCGGCCCCGGCGCGCCTCGACCTGCTCATGGCCGAGCTCCAGGTCCTCGACGTCCGGGGCGAGGCGGGCGGCGTCGCGGTGAGCGGGGTCACCGCCGACTCACGGGCCGTCACCCCAGGTTCGCTGTTCTGCTGCGTCCGGGGGACGAAGAGTGACGGCCACGACTTCGCACCTGCCGCGGTGGCGGCCGGGGCGACGGCGGTGATCTGCGAACGGCCGCTCGACCTCGCCCCCCACGTCGTGCAGGCAGTGGTGGCCGACGGGCGCGCCGCCCTGGCCGCGGCAGCCGCGGCCTTCCACCGGCATCCGTCCCGATCCCTGCGCGTCGCCGGCATCACCGGCACCAACGGCAAGACCACGGCCGCGTACCTCCTTCGTTCCGTGCTGGAAGCCCACGGCTGGAGCACCGCCGTCATCGGCACCATCGGCGCCGAGCGCACGACGCCCGAAGCACCCGAGTTGCAGGCTCGCCTGGCCGCGGAGCTCGACGCCGGCCGCGACGCCGTGGCCATGGAGGTCTCCTCGCACGCCCTGGCCCAGCAGCGGGCCGAGGCCGTGCACTTCGCCGTGGTCGGCTTCACCAACCTGACCCAGGACCACCTCGACTACCACGGCGACATGGAGTCCTACTTCGCGGCGAAGGCGTCGCTGTTCGAGCCGGAGCGAGCGGAGGTGGGGGTGGTCAACGCCGACGACCGCTTCGGGCGGCGACTGCTCCAGCACAGCCGCCTTCGCCTGGTCCCCTATCGACTCGCCGATGCCGCCCATCTGGCCTTCGACCCGAAGACCGCGCTCAGCACCTTCCGTTGGCAGGGCGAGCCCGTCCGCCTCGCCCTGAGCGGGAAGTTCAACGTCGCCAACGCGCTGTGCGCGGCCACCATGGCCCGAGAGCTGGGCGTCCCCGCCGCCACCACCGCCGCCGGGTTGTCCGCCGTGGCCACCGTGCCGGGCCGCTTCGAGCGCATCGACGCCGGCCAGCCGTTCGCGCTCGTCGTGGACTACGCCCACACGCCCGACGCCCTCGAGAAGGTGCTCACCGCGGCCCGTGGCATGACGGGCACGACGAGATCCCCCGGCCGAGTCATCGTCGTGTTCGGCTGCGGCGGCGGGCGCGACCGCGCCAAGCGGCCGCTCGTGGGAGAGGTGGCGGCCCGCCTGGCCGACCTGGCCATCCTGACCTCCGACAACCCCCGCCACGAGGACCCGCTGGCCATCATCGACGAGGTGCTCACGGGCGTGGGAACCGCCTTCGAAGCCAGCCTCGTGGTGCAGCCCGATCGCGGCGCGGCCATCGAGGAGGCGGTGGCCCGGGCCGAGCCGGGTGACGTGGTGGTGGTGGCGGGCAAGGGCCACGAGACGGGCCAGACGGTCGGTGACCGGACCTTGCCCTTCGACGACCGTGAGGTGGCGCGGGCCGCGGCCGCCACCCGGGCGTCCTCGTGATCGCCCTCCTGCTGGCCGGCGGGGTGGCCCTCATCGTGTCCCTCGTGGCCACGCCGGTGTTCATCCGCTGGCTCCAGGCCGAGGGGATCGGCCAGCAGATCCGGGAGGACGGCCCCGAGGGGCACATCACCAAGGCGGGGACGCCCACCATGGGCGGCCTCATGATCGTCATCGGCGCACTCGCCGGCTACCTGGCCGGCCACCTGCGCTCGGGTGCCATCTTCACCCGGGGGGGCCTGCTCGTGGCTTTCGCCGTGGCCGGGGCGGGGCTGGTCGGCCTCGTCGACGACTGGATAAAGGTCCGCCGCCGGCGCAGCCTCGGTCTCAACAAGCGGGCCAAGATCGCCGGCCAGCTGTTGGTGGCCGGTGGGTTCGCCCTGTTGGCCCTCGAGCTGGCCGACGTCAAGACCGACCTGTCGTTCACCCGGTTCGACTCGATCGGGCTCGACCTGGGCACCGTCGGCTGGGTGGTCTGGACGGTGGTGGTGATGATCGGCACGTCGAACGCCGTGAACCTCACCGACGGCCTGGACGGGCTCGCCGCGGGGTCGGCGACGTTCTCGTTCTCCGCCTTCGCCATCATCGGGTTCTGGCAGTTCCGCCACTTCGGCGTCTACCAGGTGCCGCAGGCGCTCGACCTGGCCCTCCTGGCCATCTCCCTCACCGGCGCCTGCGCCGGGTTCCTCTGGTGGAATGCCGCACCCGCCCGCATCTTCATGGGCGACACCGGCTCCCTCGCCATCGGCGCCGGCCTCGCCGCGCTGGCCCTGCTGATGAACCTGCAGCTGCTCCTGCCCGTCATCGGCGGCCTGTACGTCCTCGAGACGGTGTCGGTGATCGTCCAGGTGGCCAGCTTCCGGATCTTCCACCGCCGCATCTTCCGCATGGCTCCCGTCCACCACCACTTCGAGCTGGCCGGCTGGCCGGAGACCACCGTGATCGTGCGCTTCTGGATCCTCGCCGGCCTCTGCACGGCCCTGGCCCTCGGCCTGTTCTATGCCGACTTCATCTCCCTCGGCGTCCTGGACTGAAAGGGGGGACGGTGACGATGACGGGAACGGGCGGGGCGAGGGGTCGAGCGGTGATCGTGGGCATGGGCGTGACGGGGCGCTCCGTCGCTCGTCATCTGGCCGCCGACGGGTGGAGGCTGGTCGTCGTCGAGGACAGGCCCGATGACGGCGTCGCCGAGGAGGTCGCGGCGTGGGGGGCCACATTGGGCACGGAGGCCGATGTCGCCGGCGCCGACCTCGTGGTGCCGAGCCCCGGCGTGCCGCCCCACCACCCGGCTCTCCTCCGGGCCGGCGTCGCGGGAGCCCGCGTCGTCAGCGAGGTGGAGCTGGCGTGGCAGTCGGCCGGGGACAAGCAGATCGTCGCCGTCACCGGCACCAACGGCAAGACGACGGTGACCACCTTGGTCGCCGCCATGCTCGTGCGCTCCGGCCGCCCCGCGGTGGCGGCGGGCAACATCGGCCTGCCCCTCATCGACGCCGTGGGAGACGACGTCGAGGTGGTGGTGGCCGAGGTGTCGTCGTTCCAGCTCCAGTGGACCCAGGAGTTCCGGCCCCACGTGGGCACCTGGCTGAACCTGGCCGAGGACCATCTCGACTGGCACCCGGACATGGCGCACTACGCGGCGGCCAAGGCCCGCATCTGGGCTCGCCAACGCAGCGACGACGTCGCCGTGGCCAACGCCGACGACCCCTCCGTCATGGGCGCGGCCGCCGCTGTGGCCAGTCGCGTGACCACCTTCGGCGCCACCCGGCCCAGCGACTTCCGGGTGGACAACGGCGTCCTCTGCGCTCCCGAGGGAATCATCCTCGACGTCGACCAGCTGCGCCGCTCGCTTCCCCACGATGTCGTCAATGCCCTCGCCGCCACCGCGACGGCCACCGCGGCGGGCGCAGGGATCGAGGCGTGCGCCGCCGTTTTGGCCGGGTTCGCGGGGCTCCCCCATCGCGTGGCCCTGGTGGGGGAGGCTGGAGGGGTGCGCTGGTACGACGACTCGAAGGCGACCACCCCTGCCGCCGTCCTGGCCGCCCTCCGGGGCTTCGACTCCGCCGTCCTCATCGCCGGCGGCCGCAACAAGGGCCTCGACCTCACTGTCCTGCGCCAGGCGTCACGCCACCTCCGAGCGGTGGTCGCCATCGGCGATGCCGCCGCAGAGGTAGAGGCGGCCTTCGATGGCGCGGTACCCGTGACCAAGGCGTCTTCGATGCGAGCCGCGGTCTCGTCGGCGGCGACCACGGCCCAGGACGGCGACGTCGTGCTGCTGTCACCGGGCTGCGCCTCCCAGGACTGGTACGCCGACTACAGGGAGCGTGGCGCGGACTTCAGCAAAGAGGTCGGGAGGTTGACGGCGCCGTGACGGCCCGGACCGCTGTGGCTTCCCGGGGCGGAGACCGACGAGGCCCCACGTCCAGGGCGATCCTCGCCGCCATCGTCGCCGTGCTGTGCCTGATCGGCCTGGTGATGGTGCTGAGCGCGTCGTCGGTCCTGGCCCTGCGGGAGTACGGCACCTCGTGGTTGTTCTTCGGTCGCCAGGTGCTGTGGCTGCTCCTCGGCGCCGCCGCCCTCGTCGTCACCTCGAGGGTGGACTACCACCGCTGGGGCCGCCTGGGCCTGCCCATGCTGGTCGCCTCGCTCGTCCTGTTGGCCCTCGTCCTCGTCCCGGGCGTCGGGATCACCGTGAGCGGGTCGACCCGCTGGCTGGGCACCTCGAGCTGGAGGATCCAGCCATCCGAGTTGGCCAAGCTCGCCGTGCTCGTGTTCGCGGCTTACTACCTGGCACGCGTCTCTCAGGGGCCGATCGACCGCCTCGCCGTGCGGGTCGTGCTCGGCGTGTTCGCCACCGTGGGCCTGTTCGTCATGCGCCAGCCCGACATGGGCACCACCCTGGTGCTCGGCTGCATCGTGCTGGCGCTGCTCTTCGTGGCCGGAACCCCCCTGCGGGCCATGGCCGCGCTCGGTGCCGGCGCCCTGGCGGTGACGCTGGTGGTCGGCCTCGCCGCGCCCTACCGCCGCGCCCGCATGGTGTCGTTCCTCAACCCCTGGGCCGACGCCGGCAACACCGGCTACCAGGTGGTCCAGTCGCTGGTGGGCCTGGGCACCGGGCGCTGGAGCGGGGTGGGGCTCGGCGCCAGCCGGGCCAAGTGGGGGTTCCTGCCCAACGCCCACACCGACTTCATCTTCGCCATCATCGGCGAGGAGCTGGGACTGGTCGGCACGCTCTTCGTCCTGGCGCTGTTCATGGGCTTCGCCGTGCTCGGCGTGCGGACCGCACTGCGCGCACCGGACCGCTTCGGCACGCTCCTGGCCGCCGGCATCACCGCGTGGGTGGTGGGCCAGGCCATGATCAACATCGGCGCCGTCACCGGCGTGGTTCCCGTCACCGGCGTGCCCCTGCCGTTCGTGTCCTTCGGCGGCTCCTCACTGGTGATCCTCCTCGCGGCAGTCGGCATGCTCCTCAACGTGGCCGCCCAGGAGCGCGGGCGGAGCTCAGCCGGAGGGCCGGGCGGCGGCGTTGTCGCGG
>PJQG01000053.1 GCA_002861595.1 Actinomycetota bacterium | reverse complement strand
GCAGCGATCCCGTCGTTAGCGCGCGCCACCTTGGTGCCGGAGTCGGGCGAAGCTGCCGGCCCCGCAGGGGGCTTGGCCAAGCTCCGTCCTCGGTGTCACAGTTTGAGTCCCCCTTCGGTCGTCTGCTTACGGGACTCCACGTCGAGGTCGAGCAGCGGTTCCGGAACGTCGTCGAGATGGAGGGGGACGCTCCCAGCCACGATCGTTCCCGACCCCGGGCAGGATTCCACGACGATGTCACCGCCCAGTGCCGCCATCCGGTCCGCCATGTTCTCCAGGCCACCGCCGCTCCTGGCGGTCTCGGTGTCGAAGCCCGGACCTTCGTCCGCCACGCTGAACACCAGCTCGTCGCGGCGCCTCTGGAGTCTCACCTCGACAGGCGCTCCCGGTGCGTGCTTGGCGGCATTTTGCAGCGCCTCAATGCAACAGAAGTAGACGTTCTCCTCGACTCGCGCATCGAGCCGTTCCCGCCGAAGCTCGCCGTCACAGGCGAGCTTCGCCTCGGGGCAATACTTCGATATCCGGGCGTCCAGTGCAGCGGGCAGCCCTTGGTCGGCGAGGAGCGGCGGGAAGATCCCTCGTGCGAGGTCCCGAACGCCGGCCAACGCCTCGTCCGCCTCGACCACCAAGGCGTCCAGAAGGGAAGCGGCTCGGTCCACATCCTTTGTGGTCATCCGCTTCGCGAGACGCAACTGCCCGGCCAGCGACACCAGTTGCTGCTGCGCACCGTCGTGCAGGTCACGCTCCAGGCGCCGGCGCTCGGTGTCCTGCGCACGCACGATCCTGTTCCGGGATGTTCGAAGCTCCTCGGCCTGGGCGGCCAAGTCTCTCAGGCGGTCCTCCCGCTCGACCACCAGGGCTACGTTGCGAAGCGCGGGCCCCGCCTGAGCGGCCAGGTCGGCCAGCAACTTGTCTTCGGCCGGCGTGACCCGGTCACCTCGCTGCTTGGCCACGGCGATCTCCCCCACTGGCTCTTCGCGGTGCGTCACGACCAGCACCCGGTCGAAGTTGTCCACCGGCGCATCCTCCGGCCAGCTAACCGACCGCTCCCGCCCGCTCGGCAGCAGCACGCGCACCCGTGCCTGCTCGGCCCCGACGCCGCGCGCCGCCGCCTCTGCCATCCGGGGGAGCACCTCGTCGACGGAGTATGCACCGGAGAGCCGCCGCGCCAGGTCGGCCATCACCTCGTACGGCGTCGACCGCTGGCCGTACACGAGACGGTTTGCAAGGCGCTGGAGCCGGTCCCGGACCGGGTGGAAGGCAACCGCCACCGCCGCGGTGGCAGCGACCGACAACACCAGGTTGGGCTCCCCGCTGCTGCCGATCAGCTGCCCGATGCCGACGACGATTCCGACGTAGAGGACCGTGACGAACCCCGCCAGCCCGGCATAGACCAAAGCCTTGTTGACGATGACGTCGATGTCGTAGAGGCGGTACTTGAGAACGGAAACGACGATCGCCCCAGTGAAGGCCCAGAGTACGAGCGGGGTCATGATCATGCCCAACCAACGCGGAAGCGGTACGGCGTCGTTCAGCAGCGTCAGCCCGGCGCCGACGAGGACGAGCGGTGGAGCGGTGATCGCCACCCACTTGATCTGCAGCCGCTCCTCGCGCGGCGCCCGGCGGTACCTGGCCACGAGGGCGAGGGGCGCAAACAGGAGGAGGAACCGGAAGAGCCGCTCGGCCACCAAGGTCACCGCTCCGACCGGTGAGTCCAGCCCGTAGTACCGGCCGGCGATGCGGGCGGCGATGTCAGTGCCGTAGGTGGCCTCCAGTGTCGTGAGCACGATCACGAAAAACCAGACCGACAGCGCCACCGTGATCCACACGTAGGGCCGCCATCTTCGTGAAGGAAGCCGCCCCTCGGGAAAGAGCAAGAGGATGAAGATCAAGATCGCCCACGGGACCTCGCTGAGTGCAAGCCCGGAGGCGATCACGGCTATGGCGCCGGGAAGGGCGGAGGTCTGATCGGGGTACAGCCCGTAGGTGTAGGCGAACCCGACGTAGGAGGTGACGACCGCGCCGGCGAGCAACAGCTACCCGAGCGGGTTGTCCGGACGACGGGCGGCAAGAAAGGCGCCCAGGGCGGGATAGGAGAACACCCCTAGCAGGACGAACACGAGCGGCCACGTCGGATTCTGCAGGCCGAGGATGGCACCGGGGGCCTCGAGCAGCACCACGATCACCCACAGGCCGAATGCCAGCCGAGACCGCCTGATCATGGTGCCGATGTTCATCCCGCCCTCCGATCGCGGCAAACAAGTGGGCCGCACCATTTTGGCGGCAAAACGACAGGCCTGCTTCGGCGTCGCGCCGAGACGCATCTCTCTGCCCCCGAGAGGCTGCCGAAAGTTGGCCGGGTAGGCTTTCCGCGTGCCGATCCGGGTGGTGCTGGCCGAGGACAACTACATCGTCCGGCAAGGTCTGGTCAACGTGATCGAGTCCGAGCCCGAGATCGAGCTGGTCGGCACCTGTGGCGATCTCGACTCGCTGTTGCAGC
The DNA here is from genome assembly GCA_002861595.1 of Actinomycetota bacterium. GTDB lineage: Bacteria > Actinomycetota > Acidimicrobiia > Acidimicrobiales. Next base: position 4,545 of record PJQG01000053.1, on the reverse strand, counting down.
TCGTCGAAGGGTCGAACGTCGACGTGGTGCTCACCGACATCCGCATGCCGCCCACCCAGACGGACGAGGGCATCCAGGCCGCCCGGCACCTGCGGAAGACCCACCCGGAGGTAGGCGTCGTCGTCCTCAGCCAGCATCTCGAACCGGCTTACGTCGTCGCATTCCTTGAGAACGGTTCCGACGGCCGGGCCTACCTGCTCAAAGAGAAGATCTACGATCCCGACCAACTCGTCGCGGCAGTCCAAGCAGTCGCCCAGGGAGGGTCGATGATCGACCCGAAAGCGACCGAGTTGCTCGTCGCCGAACGGCTGAGGGACCGGCAGTCACCGCTGGGGCGCCTGACCGAGCGGGAGCGGGAGGTCCTCGACCAGATGGCGCAGGGCAAGGACAACCCAGCCATCGCCAAGGCCTGCTTCGTGTCACTCCGGGCGGTCGAGCGCCACATCAACACCATCTTCATGAAGCTCGGCATCTCCGAGGAGCAGGACATCCACCGGAGGGTGCGGGCCGTCCTGCTGTTCCTGTCGGAGCGGAGCTAGCGGCCGTCTTTCTTCCGGTTCTGTACCCGTCTGGACGGTGCTCCGGCGGGTGAGGCTGTCGCTGCTGCGACACCACGCTGGCGGCATCCCGCCACAATCAGTCGGGGTGCTCCCTTGTGCTTGCCGGAACCGAGCGTCAGAGTGCAGTCCTGGTGGTGCCGGCCGGCACCGCCGTCCAGTTGAAAGGGGTGGCGATGACACCGATGGGCGGACCCGACCGCGAACGACCCGGACTCTGGGGAGGGGCGAAGCGCCGTAGCTCACGAAAGGACGCCGCCGTCCGCAGGATGCTGCTCGTTGGCGTTCTGCTCGCCTTGCTGTCGAGCTTGCAGGCACCGATCGACCTCCCCACCGAGCTCGTGGCGCATACCACCGAGTCACTGAAATACGTCTCGCCGGAGGGGAACCTGTGCGAGCCAAAGTTGGGCGGTCTCGACGGCTGTATCCCGTCGCCGATGCAGTGCGCCACCGGCGACTACAACGGATCGTGGAAGTCGTCCATCGACGACCGTACCGCCACCTGCCTCGGTGGAGGCTGGCACGTGAAGGAGTACGTGGGGGGAGACCTCAACCCCCCGTGCGGCGCGGTGATCCGGGACGACGTGGTGATCGCGGGCGGGTGGAGGGACCCGAACCAGGTGTGTCGAGCGTATGGCGTGGGCTCTGGATACGGGCTGGCGGGCAACCGCTACCAGCGGGCGGTCGAGGGCCGCTATGGGGCGGTCTCCTCGTCGGCGCCCCAGGCCTCGAAGGTGGGGATCGGTGTGCTCGCCGGTGGGGGCAACGCGGTCGACGCCGCCGTTGCCATGGTCTTCGCCGTCGGTGTAGTGGCACCGGAGTCGTGTGGCCTCGGTGGGGGCGGGTTCCTGCTGTACCGCGGCGCAGACGGCACCACTGCTGCGCTGGATTTCCGGGAGACGGCCCCGGCGGCGTTGCCGATCGACTTCGAGGCCAAAACGACGAGGTGGGGCACCGGGCACGCCGTGGTGGGTGTTCCGGGCACGGTGGCCGGCATGGCCGCCGCCCGCGGCCGCTATGGGACCAAGCCGCTCAAGCACCTGCTCAAGCCGGCCATCGCCCTAGCGGAGCGTGGCATCCGGTGGAGCCCCAAGCAGACCGACTTGTTGGCGATCAACAAGGACCGGCTCAGCCTTTACCCCGCTTCGAAGGAGCAGTTCCTGGCAAAGGACGCAGCGGGGAACCCGCAGGTCCCGGCGCCCTACCCGGTGAGCTCACCGCAGGTTCAGGGTGATCTGGCCACAACCCTGCGTGCGATCGGCAATGGCGGCCCCAAGGCGTTCTACCGGGGATCCATCGCCGACATGATCGTCGAGGAGATGGAGCGGTCACAGGCAATGCCCGAGGGGGACCGAGGGGTCATGACAGCGGAGGACCTGGCCAAGTACCAGGCCGTGTGGCGGACGCCGCTGCGGGGGACCTACCGCGGCAAGGAGGTCCTGGCCATGCCGCCTCCCACCGCCGGCGGGATCGTGACGTTGGAGACCCTCAACCTGATCGAGGGGTGGCCGCAGCGCACGGATGCCACGGGCCGGCGCTCCATCGACGGCTTCCAACACAGCTCGGCTGACCAGCTGCACCTCCTGGCCGAGGCGAAGAAGCTGGCGTGGGCCGACCGCAATGGGTACGTCGCCGACCCTGCGTACGTCGCCGTCCCCACCGACACCCTGATCTCCAAGGCGTACGCCGACGAGCGCAGGAAACTCATCAACATGGACAAGGCCAACAACCCACGGCCGGGGAGCATCGCCGGGTTCGAGCCGGCACCGACGCCCGGCGAGCCCGACGGCCCGAACACCCACCACCTTTCGGTCGTGGACGCCGCCGGCAACGCCGTGGCCGTCACCTGCACCATCGAGCAGGCCTTCGGCAGCGCCGTGGTGGTCCCCGGTACCGGGATCCTGCTCAACAACCAGCTGACGGACTTCGATGACCCCGTCACGCCCGTCGCGGATAACCCGGCGGCCAACAAGAACGCGCCGGAGGCGGGCAAGCGCCCGCGCTCCGCGATGAGCCCCACGATCGTCGTTGCCGACGGCCGCCCGCGGCTGGTGCTCGGCGGGTTCGGCGGGCCCAGCATCCCCATGGGAGTCATCCAGGCCGTCTCCAATGTCCTCGACTACGGCATGGAGGAGGGGCTCGCACTCGATGTCGCCCGTAGCGACCCGGCGACTGTTGGCGGTAGCCTCTGCTGCCAGCTCCGCTTGGAGCACCACCGTGTTCCGTCAGCGGAACGGGAAGCGTTGGCCGCTCGAGGCCACACCTTCGAAGAGATCGGCCAGTACGACACCTGGTTCCAGCCGGTCGTTCAGATGGCCGGCATACGACCAAACGGATCGCATTTTGCCGCCGGCGACCCCCGTTACGACCGAGGCGCCATGGTGCGACCCTGAGCCTTGCTTGGGTAACGGGATACTGCCGCAGCCGGGATCCGACGCGTCATGTTCAGGGCTCCACTATCAACGAGCGCCATCGAGTTAGGTGCCCGGCCTGGTCGGCCGGGAGCAGCCCTCGTCGTCGTCAGCCAACCTTGACGTACCCACACGCTCTTCGACCGGCTACTCGACCGCGTCGAAACAGAAGATGCTTGACGCGATCGCCCGTAACGCCGCTTGCGTACCTCCGTCGGCGGCGAGCGCCCCGCGGGCAGAGGGAGTCGCCACTCGCGGCGTTAACAGGCACCCGAGCGGGAGGTTCTCGTCGAGATGGCCCACGGAAGTACAACCCCGCCGTGGCCAAATCCTTGTTCCTGTCGCTCCGAGCTGTCGAGCGGCACATCAACGCAATCTTCATGAAGCTGGGTATTTCCGAAGAGCACGACGTCCACCGGAGGGTAAGGCGCTGTTGCTGCTCCTGTCCGAGCACACATAGCCTCACACCCGCGCCTCCCCCCAGGGTTTGTCTCGCTCGCCCGGGGCGGAGCCCACCGTCGCTCCTGCGACACCACGATGGCGCTGTTCCGCCACCAATCGGTCGGCTTGCCCCCTTGTCCGCTTCAGCATGGAACGCCAAAATGTGCTCGCGGTAACCGGCCAAATCGGACCGGCGGGAGGGCGAGTCGATGGAACGTCAGCGGGGAACACGGGGAGGGGTCTGAGGAGGCATCACCTGCGTAATTCTCGCGGTGCTGGTGTCGAGTCTCGTCTTTGGAGGAACCTAAAAAAAAAGGAGCGGGTAAGTGGGAAACTATTCCATCATATTCAAAGGAATCTATTGTGATTCCGAGATGACATCCGACCAGGCGAGCAACTCCGACGAGTATTATCTCATCACGACGGTCTGGGCTGATCTCGGCGGAAATAAGGTCACGAGCAAGACGACCAAGGTGCCTGGTGACCGTAGCGTCTTCACCGACGTAGATGACGGCGAGTCCCGCAAGACAGAGGTCCTTCTCTACAGCGGGCCAGCCCGGAAAGTCGTCGTCGGGACGCAGCTGTACGAGGAGGATTTCGGCGATGCTGATGCCACTACTCAGGGAATCGCCAAGTGGGCTAAGGCCGTCGAGGACCTCGCCGAGGGCACCGAGTTCACGCTGCCAGAGGCCGTGTCGGACCGCATACCCGAAATCGTCAACTACATCTTCGACTTGACGACGATATGGTCGATCATTACCAGACGAGGTTGTTCATGGAAAAGCGGCTTGCGCAGCTGGCGGCTGCGCCCGCAAAGCAGGAGTTTGGGGTCAACTATCGCTTCCGAACCCGACACCAGGGTGGAGGTGCACACGTCGTCGCCTACTACGACGTGTTGCAGGGGTAGGTGCCTAACCTGGTGTACGAGGGAAGCAAGAGCGCGACCATCAACGCCCCAGTTCTTCGCGGCCCTTTTTTGACCTGACACTTCACAGTGTCCTCACAAGCGGGGCTGGCACTCCCAGTTCGCCGCACCACTAACTTCAAGGAGGATCGGCCGTGCCGGAAGACCATCTCGTGGAGCTAGTGCCGCGTCAGGCAACGTTTGCGCGCTTCACAAGTTCACGAAGTGCCTC
>PJQG01000069.1 GCA_002861595.1 Actinomycetota bacterium | reverse complement strand
CGCCGGCCGCCGGGCCGCGCCGCCCGCGACTGGCAGCGCAGGGCCCACCGGCGGCGACGGCGTCCTCGCCGGCGCCGAGACCGCCCCTGCCGGGGCGTAGCCGAGGGCGGCCAGGCTGGGCTCGGGGATGCACCACACGGCGGTGCCGTTCTCCGCCTTCTTGAAGGCGCCGGGCACGCCGCCGGCGTCGAGGCGGCGGCGCAGGCGCTCCTCGGGGAAGTTGTAGAGAGCGGCCGCCTCCGAGACGCTCAGGATGCGAACGGGCCGGTCGCGCCGCGGCGGCCCCTGATCGTGTTGGGCGTGTGGTGCGCCGTCGCCCATGTCCCTCGCCGCCGGCACCGGGTAGTGCTGCACCGATCGAAGGTAGCGCCGGGCGGCCGGCGGCGTGCGCATCCCCCGGCGCGGTGTTGGGTAGGCCTCAACTCGCGTCTGCTGGTTGACTTCATTTCGACGCGACCAACCAAGGAGGAGCGATGGCCGAGGGCCACGAACAGCATGAGCAGTGGGAGCAGCACACGCACGATGCGATCGTGCACTCCCACACCCACTACCACGTGACGCACAACCACAACCGGATGGCCGGTGGGTTCGACCACCTGAGCTCCGAGCACGACCACGAGCACGACCACGCCGAGCTGAGCCATGCCCACTACCCGCACGAGAACTTCGAGCAGGAGCACAACGGCGAGGCCCACGACCACGACCACGACATCCCGGTGAAGCCGGAAGCGCCGGCCAAGAAGGCGGCGGCCAAGAAGGAGCCCGCGGCCAAGAAGGCGCCGGCCAAGAAGGCGTCAGCGGCCAAGAAGTAGCCCCCCTCCCCGGTGCGCCGAGGCATTACGGCGCCGACGAGGCGGGTGCCGGGTCCTGCGCGGCGGTGGTGGGATCGGGGCCGGTGGTGGTGGGGGCGGCGGTCGTCGACGGGGTGACGGTTTCGACGCCTGTGCCGGCCGTGCCCGCGGCGCCGGGTGGCCCGGCGCGACGGCGACGGGCCGGTGGCCTGGTGGTGGCCCCGACCGTGGTGGCGGGCTCCGGCGGCGTCAGCGTGGTCGTGGTCGCGATGGCCGTGGTGGCAGTGGTGGCCGTGGTGGCCGGAGCGTCGGTCCTGATCCGCAGCGGGGCGTCCTCGCCGCGGTCGGGCACGCCGGCGATGACCACTCCCAGGCCGGCCCCGACGACCACGAGAAGCACCAGCGCCCAGCGTTGACGCTCCATGGCGGCGAAGGCTAGGGCACACCACCGGCCGGCCCTACGATGGTGGCGATGGGATGGTGCCACGAGTTCGGCTCGCAGGTTCGCGAGGGGTGCGGGCACCCGATGACCGCAGGCGACACGTCGTGCGCCTGTCCCACCTGCGGCGTCGTCTGCACGGGAAGGTTCTCGGCCTGCGGTGCCGTGTGGGCACGAGGTCCCCGCGACGTCACCCTGGCCAGCCCCGTGATCGCTCCCCGCCCGGCGGTCAGGGCCCAGGCCAATGGCGGGGGGCCGGTGATCCCAGCCGAGCCGGCGGCCGTGCCCGAGCCCGCCGACGACGGGCGGGGTGAGGTGCTCGAGTGGCTCCAGTCCGCCTTCGACGGTGTTCGCGGCGACCTCGCACTCGTCATCGATGCCGTCGGCCGCCAGCACGAGGCCCTCACCACCCTGGCCCAGGCTCGAGCCGCCACCACCCACCTGGTCGAGCTGGCCGAGGCCCTGCCCGATCGCGTCCGCGCCGCGGTGGCCGATGCCGTGGCCGCCCCCACCCACGCTCCGGGCGTCGACGCCACGGTCGCGGCCCAGGAGATGGGCGAGGAGCTGCGCCGGGTCCTCCCCGGGTACATCGACGAGGCTGTCCGCGCCATCGTGCGCCCGGGTCAGGGCGCCATGATGAACCGCGTCGACGCCGTGGCGGCCGAGCTTCGCCGGTCGCTGGTCGAGGTGCAGGCGTCGGCGGGCGAGCTGCGCGACGAGATGACCCGGCTGGCCGCCCTCCGCACCGCCCTGATCGCCGACCAGCCGGGGCTGGCCCAGGCCGTGGAGGACGCGACCGACAGGGCCGACGGCCGCCTCACCGCCCTGGCCGAGAAGATGGACTCTCTCGGCGACCGTCCGGAGCGGCAGGCGGTGCGGGCCCACCGGCCCTTCCGCCGCGAGCCAGCAGCGGGGTCGTAGGCACGGGGCGTCGGTACAATCGAGTGGCAATGATGCTCGACGAACGCAAGGCGGCCATCCTGCGGGCCGTGGTGGAGGAGTACATCGAAACGGCCCAGCCGGTGGGGTCCGGCCACGTCGTGCGAACCGCCGGCGTGGCCGTGTCGTCGGCAACCGTACGCAACGAGATGGCCGTGCTCGAGCGCGAGGGCTACCTCGTGCAGCCCCACACCAGTGCCGGGCGCATCCCCACCGACAAGGGCTACCGCTTCTTCGTCGACCAGCTCACCGGCCCTGGCGTCCTCGGCCCCACCCAGCGCCAGGCCGTCCAGGAGTTCTTCAGCACCGCCCATGGCGAGCTGGAGCGCAAGTTGCACCAGACGTCCCAGCTGCTGGCCTCCGTCACCGACTACGCCGCCGTCGTCATCGGTCACGGGCGCGAAGCCGCCACCGTGCGAACCGCGCAGGTGGTGGGCCTGGCCCCGCGGCTGGCCCTGGTGGTGGCCGTGCTCTCCGATGGCACCGTCGAGAAGCGCACGCTGGAGCTGGCCGATGTCGTCGACGACGCCCAGCTGGCCCTCGCCTCCACCCGCGTGGCCACGCTCACCGCCCATCGCGCCCTCGACGAGCTGGCCGAGGTGGCCGAAGCCACCGAGCTTCGGCCCACCGGTGAGGCGGCCGACGCCGTGGTGCTGGCCGCGGTGCGGGCCCTCAGCGTCGTCGACGCCGACGAGCCCGACCACGTCTTCGTCGGTGGCGTGGCCCGCATGGCCGGCGCCTTCGACGCGGTCGAGGCCGTCCGCCAGGTGCTCACCACCCTCGAGCAGCAGTACGTCGTGGTCACCCTTCTGCGCGACGTGCTGGCCCGAGGCCTGTCGGTGGCCATCGGCGCCGAGCACGGGGTAGCTCCCCTCGCCCAGTGCGCGGTGGTGGTCTCGCCCTACGAGGTGGAGGGTCACGCCGCCGGCAGCGTCGGTGTGCTCGGGCCCACCCGCATGAACTACTCGCAGGCCCTGGCCGCGGTGGCCATGGTCAGCCAGCGCCTCGGTCGTCACCTGAGCGAGGGCGAGGGCTGACGTGGCGCCCCGCGACCCCTACGCGGTGCTCGGCGTCCCCCGGAACGCCGACGGCGACGACATCAAGCGGGCCTACCGCAAGCTGGCCCGCGAGCTGCACCCCGACACCAACCCGGACAAGGGCGCCGAGGAGCGCTTCAAGGAGGTCACCGCCGCCTACGAGATCCTCAACGATCCCGAGCGCCGGCGCCGCTACGACGCCTTTGGCGCCGACGGCCTGCGGGCCGGGGCCGGCGCCGACGCCGGCGCCTTTTTCGGCGGTGGCCTGGGCGACCTGTTCGACGCCTTCTTCGGCGGCGGAGGTGGCGGTGGGAGCCGGCGGGGCCCGGCGCGCGGCTCCGACCACGAGGTCGGGCTCGTGCTCGAGTTCGAAGAGGCAGTGTTCGGCGCCCAGAAGGAGGTGTCGGTGCGCACCGCCGTCACCTGCGAGACCTGCACGGGCACCGGCGCCAGCCCCGGCACCTCGTCCACCACGTGCCTGCAGTGCGCCGGCGCCGGCGAGGTGCGGGCCGTGCGCCAGTCCATCCTCGGCCAGATGGTCACGTCCCGGCCGTGCCCACGCTGCAACGGCCAGGGCGAGCACATCGCCTCGCCCTGCGCCGACTGCCGGGGCGAGGGGCGGGTGCTCGACGAGCGCAGCCTCATGGTCGAGGTGCCCGCCGGCGTGGACAGCGGCTCCACCCTTCGCATCCAGGGCCAGGGCGCGGCCGGCCCCCGTCGCGCCCCGCCGGGCGACCTGTACGTGCACCTGGAGGTGAAGGACCACCCCCGGTTCGCCCGCCAGAACCTCGACCTCATCCACGACCTCCACGTCCCCGTCACCCAGGCCGCCCTGGGCGCCCAAGTCGAGCTGGACACCCTCGACGGCACCGAGAGCCTCGCGCTCGAGGCCGGCACCCAGACCGGGCGGGTCTTCCGCCTCCGGGGCCGGGGCGTCCCCCACGTCGGCGGCCGGGGCCGGGGCGACCTCCTCGTGCAGATCGTGGTCGACACCCCCACCCGCCTCAGCGCCGAGCAGGAGCGCCTGCTGCGGGAGCTGGCGGCAGAGCGGGACGAGGCCGTCTCACCCGCTGACACCGGGCTGTTCTCCAAGATCCGCAGCGCCTTCAAGTAGGGCGGGCCCGGCCGGCCCGTGGACCAGCAGCGTCGCCGGGCCGCGGCCCACGCCTTCGTCGATCCCGACCAACTCGACGCCCCGTCGCTCACCGTCGGCGACGCCGACCGCCACCACCTGGATCGCGTGCTCCGCCTGCGCCCGGGTCAGCCCGTCGTCGCCTCCGACGGCGCCGGGAGGTGGCGGGCCTGCCAGTGGGCGCCGGGCGGCCGCCTCGATCCCACCGGGCCCGTGCTCACCGAGCCCGCTCCCGAGCCCGCGGTCGTGGTGGGCTTCGCCGTGTTGCAGGGCGACCGCAGCGACTGGGTGGTGCAGAAGCTGACCGAGCTGGGCGTGGACCGCCTCCTGCCCTTCGTGGCCGAACGTTCGGTGGTGCGCTGGGACGCCGGGAGCGAGCGAGCCCTGCGCCAGGCCGACCGGTGGCGCCGCGTCGCCCGGGAGGCGGCCATGCAGAGCCGGCAGGTGCGCCTGCCGGCGGTGGAGGAGGTGCGGGCCCTGCCCGAGCTGGTGGCCGACCTGGGGGCCGCCCCGGGACCGAGCCCCGCCCTGGCCGAGGCCGGGGGGGCGCGCCCCGGGCTCGACCGCCCCCTCGTCCTCATCGGGCCCGAGGGCGGGTGGTCTTCCGCGGAGCTGGCCCTCGGGCTCCCCGGCGTCGACCTCGGGCCCAGTGTGCTTCGGGCCGAGACCGCCGCCATCGCCGCTGGTGTGCTGCTCTGCGGCCTTCGCTCCCGCCTGATCCAACACGAAGGGGCCGGATCTGCCTAGAATCACCCGAGGTGGTTTTTTTGCGACGGGGCGTGGGCAGTTATCGTTCACGTCCGCAGCGGTGCGGGCTAGTGTGCTAGCATTCCGAAGGAGTGAGCGTGAACGACGAGGAAGTGTTCTCCGACTACGCCAAGCGGGTGGGTGCGCGGCTCCGGCTTGTGCGCAAGCAGAAGCACCTGTCGCTGCAGGCGGTGGAGGCGGTGTCGCACAACGAGTTCAAGGCCTCGGTGCTCGGCGCCTACGAGCGGGGCGAGCGCAAGATGTCGGTGCCCCGCCTCCAGCGGCTGGCCCAGATCTACAACGTGCCCGTGGACCAGCTCCTGCCGCGCGACCTCAACGGGGCCATCGCCGCCATGGGCGAGGGTGCCGACGAGGTGGCGGACGGGGGGCTGGGCCCGCGCCGCGACCAGGCCGAGGGCCGGCCCACCGAGCGGGTCACCATCAACCTGACCCTGCTCGACAACGTGGCCACGCCGGAGCGTGAGCTGCTGCGTCGCTACCTGGGGATGATCCAGGTCCAGCGCCAGGACTTCAACGGCCGGGTGCTCACCATCCGCTCCGACGACGTGCGGGCCATCGGCTGCCTGTTCGACACAACCGCCGCCGGCATGCGCAACCGCCTCGACAGCCTCGGTCTCCGCCAGCCGGTGTAGCTGCCGCTCGGCCACGGCGCCCCGGTCGCGGCCAGCCCGGCTACGAGGGGGTCGGTGGTGGCCGTGCGGTCACGAGCAGCAACACGGGCAGACCGTATGCTGCCGCTTCCGCGAGACGATGCGACGAGGGGTGGAGCCGGTGGGATGCAGAGCACGCGAGATCGCGGTGGTGGCGGTCGTGGCGGCGCTGGCGACGGTGACTGTGGGGTCCTGCGGGGACACGGAACGCCTGACCAGGAAGGAGTTCGTCGCCAGGGGCAACGCCGTGTGCGCCGGGTCGGAGAAGAAGCTGCAGAAGGCCTTTGCGGAGGAGCTCTCGGGGGAGGGTCAGCCGACGGCGCAGCGGATGCAGGCGGTGCTCAGAAGGGTCGTGCCCATCACCGAGGGCACCGTGGCCGACCTGAAGAAGCTCGAGCCACCGGAGAACCTGGAGGAGCGGTTCGACGCCGCCCTCGTCGAGGCCGAGGAGGCGATCGCGGCGCTGGAGAAGGCGGCAGCCAGCCCGGAGGCGGCCCAGGCGCTGTTCTCGGACGAGGAGGATCCTTTCGAGCAGGCGAACAAGGGTTTCGAATCGGTCGGCATCACCGCCTGCTCGCAGGGCGGTAGCAGTGGCGAGGGCGCCGGCGAGGGCGCCGGCATGGGCATCGGCATCGGCATGGGCATCGGCCCGGTGACCTTTTCTGCCACCGAGTACGAGTTCGCCGGCACGGCCACGATGAGGGCGGGCAAGGTCACCGTCGCCCTGTCGAACAGGGGCAAGGAGCGCCACGAGATGAGCATCGTGCGCCTGAAGGACGGGGTGACCACCCAGCAGGTGGTGGACGCCGAGGCCGCCGGCAAGGACACCGAGGAGCTGGTCGCCGACGACGAGGTGGGCGGCGTTGGGCTCGTTGACGCCGGGGCCGTCGGTACCGGCGAGCTGGACCTCGTGCCCGGCACCTACGGCTACGCCTGCTTCGCTGACGCCCCCGACGGCGAGCCCCACGTGGCCAAGGGCATGTTCGGCCAGTTCATCGTCTCCTGACCCCCGAACCTGGTCAGGGATCCGGCGCCTGGGCGCCGGATCCCGGTACAGCTTCGGCCGGTTCCGCCGCCGCTGCGGGTGGCACGGTGAGCACCTGGCCCGGGTAGAGGAGGTCCGGGTTGGCGGGGTCCCGGAGGATGGCCCGGTTGGCGTCGACGAGGCGGCGCCAGTAGGCGTCGACCTCGGCGTCCGACGGTGCCCGCTGCC
>PJQG01000086.1 GCA_002861595.1 Actinomycetota bacterium | reverse complement strand
CCTTGTAGCCGCGAATCTGCACGTCGCGCTCCTCGAGCACGTTGAGCAGGCCCACCTGGATGCGCTCGGCCAGGTCGGGGAGCTCGTTGATGGCGAAGATGCCGCGATTGGTGCGGGGGACCAGGCCGTAGTGCAGAGTGAGCTCGTCGGAGAGGTAGCGGCCCTCGGCCACCTTGATGGGGTCGACCTCGCCGATGAGGTCGGCGATGGAGGTGTCGGGGGTGGCCAGCTTCTCGCCGAAGCGCCGGTCCCGGTGCACCCACTCGATCGGGGTGTCGTCGCCCTTGTCGGCCACCAGGTCCCGGGCGTGGCGGGACACCGGGTGGTACGGGTCGTCGTTGATCTCGCTGCCCGCCACCACCGGCAGCCACTCGTCGAGCAGGGTGGTCAGCGAGCGGATGAGCCGGGTCTTGGCCTGGCCCCGCTCGCCCAGGAACACGATGTCGTGGCCGGCCAGCAGGGCGTTCTCCACCTGGGGCAGCACCGTGTCCTCGTAGCCCATCACGCCCTCGATCAGGGGCCGGCCGGCGGCGATGCGGGCGGCGGCGTTGCGCCGCACCTCCTCCTTCACCGGCACGGACTGCCATCCCGAGTCGCGGAGCTGGCCGAGGGTGGCGGGTCGGGAGGTCACGGCAAAAATCCTACGCCGGCCCCCACCCCCTTCGAACTTGGTGAGGAAAGCGGCGCCAGGGCGCCGCTTTCCGGTACGGGTTCGGGGGCCGCGGCCACCTGGTCCGGCACCAGTGCGCCGCCACCGTGCGAGCATGGCCGGCATGGGCGTGCAGCACCACACCTTCGACGCCGTCATCGTGGGCGCCGGCGGCGCCGGGCTCCGGGCCGCCATCGAGACCGCCGGCAAGTGCCGCACCGCCGTGATCACCAAGCTCTACCCCACCCGCTCCCACACCGGCGCGGCCCAGGGGGGCATGTGCGCGGCGCTGGCCAACGTGGAGGAGGACTCCTGGGAGTGGCACCTGTTCGACACCATCAAGGGCGGCGACTACCTCGTCGACCAGCCCGCGGCGGAGATCATGTGCCGGGAGGCCATCGACGCCGTCATCGAGTTGGAGCACTTCGGCCTCCCCTTCAACCGCACCCCCGCCGGGCGCATCGACCAGCGCCGCTTCGGCGGCCACACCCGCAACCACGGCGAGGCGCCGGTGCGCCGGGCCTGCTACTCCGCGGACCGCACCGGCCACATGATCCTGCAGACCCTCTACCAGCAGTGTGTGGCCCGCGACGTCGTCTTCTTCAACGAGTACCAGGTGCTCGACATGGCGCTGGTGGACGGGCGGGTGGGCGCCGTCATCGCCTACGAGCTGGCCACCGGCAACCTGCACGTGTTCCACACCAAGGCGGCCCTGTTCGCCACCGGTGGGTTCGGCAAGATGTTCAAGGTCTCCTCCAACGCCCACACCCTCACCGGCGACGGGCCCGGGCTGCTCTACCGCCGGGGCATCCCGATGCAGGACATGGAGTTCTTCCAGTTCCACCCCACGGGGATCTACAAGCTCGGCATCCTGCTCTCCGAGGCCGCCCGCGGCGAGGGCGGGATCCTGCGCAACGCCGAGGGCGAGCGCTTCATGGAGCGCTACGCCCCCACTGTGAAGGACCTGGCGCCGCGGGACATGGTCTCCCGGGCCATCCAGACCGAGATCCTCGACGGCCGCGGCGTGGGCCCCGATCACGACGCCGTCCACCTCGACCTCACCCACCTGCCCCCCGAGCAGATCGACGAGAAGCTCCCCGACATCACCGAGTTCGTGCGCACCTATCTCGGCATCGAGCCCAAGACGGCGCCCGTGCCCATCCAGCCCACGGCCCACTACGCCATGGGCGGCATCCCCACCAACATCGACGCCGAGGTCGTGGTCGACACCGCCGGCACCGTTGTCCCCGGGCTCTACGCCGCCGGCGAGTGCGCCTGCGTAAGCGTGCACGGGGCCAACCGCCTCGGCACCAACTCCCTGCTCGACATCGTGGTCTTCGGTCGCCGGGGCGGGCGGGCCATGGTGGACTTCGTCCGGGGGGTGGACCGGCCCGAAGTGCCGGCCGGCGTGGAGGACGATGTGCGCGCCCGCATCGACGCCATCGTGGGCGGCGCCGGCGGAGAGAAGGTGGCCCGGGTGCGCGCCGACCTCCAGGCGGCCATGACCGAGAAGGCGTTCGTGTACCGCACCGAAGAGAGCCTGGCGGCGATGGGATCGGTCCTCGGGGAGCTGCGGGAGCGCTACGCCCGGGTGGTGATAGACGACAAGGGGCCCACCTTCAACTACGACCTCACCGAGGCGCTGGAGCTGGGCTACTTGATCGACCTGGCAGAGGCGCTGGTCGTCAGCGCCCGGGCCCGCACCGAGAGCCGTGGTGCCCACTTCCGCGACGACCACCCCTTGCGGGACGACGCCAACTGGATGCGCCACAGCCTGGTGAGCCGGGGCCGGGACGGGACTGTCGAGCTCACGTACAAGCCGGTGGTGGCCGGCGACTACCTGCCGATGGAACGCAAGTACTGACCAGGCGCCGCCTCGCGGACCGTCGCCCTCCGCCCCATCCCCCGGCTTTCGAGGACATAGCACCCGGTTTCCGGGTGCTATGTCAAGGAAAGGTGAGCCCGCGGGGTCGGTGGGGGCGCGTAGGTTGCGAGGGATGGCGGGCGTTGACGTCGAGCTGAGGATCAAGCGCTTCAACCCCGACACCGACGCCAGGCCGCATTGGCAGACCTTCCAGCTCCAGGCCGATCCCACCGACCGGGTCCTCGACACCCTGCATGCGGTGAAGTGGGAACAGGACGGCACGCTCAGCTTCCGGCGCTCCTGCGCCCACGGGGTGTGCGGGTCCGACGCCATGGTCATCAACGGCGCCAACGCCTTGGCCTGCGTCGAGCTGGTACGCGACGCCGTGGGCGCCGGCGCCGGCGGGGGCACCATCACCGTCGAGCCCATCCGCGGCCTTCCCGTCATCAAGGACCTCGTGGTCGACATGGAGCCCTTCTTCGCCCAGTACCGCTCCGTGATCCCCCATCTGGTGAACACCGACCCAGTCGGCGACCGAGAGCGGCTCCAGTCCCCGGAGGAACGGGCCCGCTACGACGACACCACCAAGTGCATCCTGTGCGCGGCCTGCACCACGTCATGCCCCATCTACTGGGGCAACTCCGGGTACGTCGGGCCGGCGGCCATCGTCAACGCCCACCGCTTCATCTTCGACAGCCGCGACGCCGCCGCCGAGGAGCGCCTCGACATCTTGAACCAGCGCTCCGGGGTGTGGCGCTGCCGCACCGCCTTCAACTGCTCCGAGGCCTGCCCGCGAGGAATCAAGGTCACCGAGGCCATCCAGGAGGTCAAGCGGGCCATCGTCTACGACCGCGTCTGACCCGCCCGGTCGCCGAAAGACCTCAAGGGGCCCGACCCCGGGCCGAAAGAAATTGCCGGGCGGTTGAAGGTACCCTCGGCCTGCCCGGCGAAACTGGTGGGCAGGGGGTGGGACGGCGGATCCGTCCAGTGACCGGATGCTCGCGGACAACGAGCACCCTTCGGCCCCGGGACGGATGGGATGACGACGCGACACAACTCCGACGGGTGGGCTCGATGGGTCGAGCGGATGGCGGTCCGAGCACCGGGCCCCCTCCGCATCTTCTTCCAGGCGCAGATCGGCTTCGACATCTGGATGGCTGGGGTGGTCCGGCCGCGGGTGCGCCTGATCGGCGCCAGCCGGCCCACCGCCGCCGAGCAGCTCTTGGCCGCCCAACGGCTCCTGCGCGTGTGCCTGGTCGTGGGAGTCCTGGGTGTGGTAGCCGGCGCCCGGTTCCATCTCACCCCCGCCACCGCGGTGACGGGCGAGTCGGCGCAGAAGGCTCCCCTCGGGGCGGGCCCGGGCGGCGATCTCCTGGCCACCGGAAGCCAGGAACCGACCAAGAGCCAGGCGGACGCCGGCGCGGTGATCGCCGCGCTGGCGCAGGTCCCGGCCGCGGCTTCGGCGGGCCGACCAGCCGGGGAGCCGGCGCGGGGGCCGGCGCCGGTCCAACCCACCATCCCGGCCCGCCGCGGCGCCCTTCCCGTGGGCAAGGGCATGTGGATCTGGCTGGCCGACAAGGCCGAAGGCGGCAACGCAGCGGCCATCGTCAAGCGGGCCAAGGACGTCGGCCTCACCCATCTGTACGTGCGCACGGGGTCGCTCAAGGAGGGGTTCTACGCCGCCGACTTCCTCGATCGGCTGCTGCCCGTGGCCCACGCCGCCAACATACGGGTGTACGCCTGGGACTTCCCCTACCTGAAGAACGTCGACAACGACGTCAACCGGGCCCTCGCCGCCATCCGCCACCTGACGCCCGACGGCCACCGGGTCGACGGGTACTCGGCGGACATCGAGCTGCCCTCGATGGGGGTGAACCTGACACCGGCCACCGCCGGCCACTTCGGCAGGGCCCTGC
This sequence comes from Actinomycetota bacterium, assembly GCA_002861595.1. Classification (GTDB taxonomy): domain Bacteria; phylum Actinomycetota; class Acidimicrobiia; order Acidimicrobiales. Next base: position 2,658 of record PJQG01000086.1, on the reverse strand, counting down.
GCGACGCGGTGGGCCCCGACTATCCCCTGATCGCCACCGTTCCCCGGCCCAGCCCGCAACTGCGGGGCTATCCCTACGCCGAGGTCGTCGCCTCCTTCGACGCCATCGCCCCCATGGTGTACTGGCTCCACCGTGACCCGGTCGACGACATGGCCGGCGCCATCCGCGACCTGTCCCGCTTCGGCAAGCCCATCATCCCCGCCGGCCAGGCCTACGACGGCTCCGCCGAGGGGGGTCCCCCCGGCGTCCCCCCCCGCCCCCAGCTCATCCGCTTCATGCAGACCGGTGACAGGTTCGGTGCCTCAGGCGTGTCGTGGTGGTCCTGGCAGCACGCCAACCAGGAGGCGTGGGACGCCGTGCGCGACGCGGCCGAGTTCCGCCTCCCCGTGGGCGACCCGGCCGCCTTCACCGCCGGCCAGGTCCGGGCCTACCAGACCCTGCTCACCAGCCTCGGCTTCCCCGCCGGCGTGGACGGGACCTGGGGGCCGGCGACCGACGCCGCCGTCCGCTCCTACCAGGAGGCGGCCCGCCTCCCCGTGACCGGCGTCATCGACCAGGCCACTCGGGACATCCTGCTCACCCCCTTCGCCCCGCCGCTGAAGGGCTGACCGGCCCACCTGGCGTACGAAGCCGGCGGCTTCCGCCGGCGATGGACCCCAGAATCAGGTGGTGGTCAGCCGCTCGTGCCAGCCGAGGCCGGCGCCGCCGCCGGCCGCGGTGAAGCGGCAGAGCGACCGCTCCAGGACGCCGGGCTCGAGGCGGAGGGGCGCCCGGAACAGCACGCGCCGGGCGTGCCCGTCGCCGCCCTCGCCGGCGTTGGCCTCGCCCCGGTAGGGAGTGCCGTCCTCGAGGCGGCCCCCCAGCCAGTCAGTCGCCCCCGCGTCCGCCCCTGGGGGCGCCCCCCAGGCGTGACGGCGCCAGCCGTGGCCCTCGAAGGCGATCGTCTCCACCACCGAGCCGGCGCCGACGAGGATCTCGCCGTGCACATCGCAGGGCTGGTCGTAGTCGCCCTCGTTGCCCACAGGGCCGGCCACCGCCTCCCACTCCAGGTCCAGCCCCAGGCCGATGCGCTCACCGCGTTCGGCGCCCAACGCCTCGTCGGGGTCGTCCATGGCCACGCCGAACGCCTCGAGCCCGACGGACCAGTGCTCGAACGCCGTCTCGCAGTTGACATCGGCCCACAGCCCGTCGGCCCGGACCTCCCGGGAGCCCCCTCGTCGTGGCGCCTCGACCTCCAGGTCACGCACGAGCAGGTACGGCCGCCCCACTCCGACCAGCGCGGCCCAGTACCAGGCCGCCGGCCGCGGCGGCGGGTGCAGCGTCAGGCCGAGGAAGCCGCCGAGGCTGGCGTCGGGCGCGCAGAAGTCAAATGACCACGACTCCCGCTGGCCCGGGTGGCGGCGCTCCCACGAAGGATCCGGCGCCGGCGACATGCGCATCGCATGGTAGAGAGGGGCATGGGCCGGACGTACGAGGCCATCGACGAGCGCCTGGCGCGCTTCTTCGACCGCCAGCACGTGTTCTTCGTCGGCACCGCGCCCAGCGGCAGCGACGGCCACGTCAACGTGTCGCCCAAGGGCCTCGACGGTACCTTCGCCGTGCTCGACCACCACACCGTCGCCTACCTCGACCTCACCGGCAGCGGCGTGGAGACCATCGCCCACCTCGAGGACAACGGGCGCATCGTCGTCATGTTCTGTGCCTTCGAAGGGCCTCCCCGCATCGTCCGCCTCCACGGCCGGGGCGAGGTGGTGCCGCCCGGCGATCCCCGGTTCCCGGACCTCGCCGGCCGCTTCCCGGCCTGCGCCGGCATCCGCTCGGTGATCGTGATCAGCGTCGAGCGCATCGCCGACTCCTGTGGCTACGGCGTCCCCCGCATGCGGTTCGTGGCCGAGCGCGACGAGCTCGACCGCTGGGCGGAGCGCCAGGGCGCCGAGGGCATCGCCCGTTACCAGGCCACCAGGAACGCCCACAGCATCGACGGCCTGCCCGGCCTCCCGGGCCTCGCCGCCCCTGCGCCAGAGGCGGCGCCGGCGCCGGCGTCCGGTACGGTTGGCAGGTGCGACGATCCCCCTTCGTCCCCGCCACCTGCCCCGCCTGACCCGGTGTGGCGCGGTACCTCAGCCAGGCGTGGTTCGACGAGGTGAACGAGGCGGCCCGGAGCAGCTCGTCGCTGCAACAGGCGACGGCGGGGGCGCGCCTCACCCTCCAGCAGGTGGTGACGGGCGGCCGTGAGGGAGATCTGCGCTACTGGGTGCGCGTCGAGGACGGCTCGGTGCAGGTGGCGCTCGGGGACGCCCAGGCCGCCCGGCTGGCGCCCGACGCCACGGTCACCCAGTCCTACGAAACGGCGGCGGCGGTGAGCCGTGGCGAGCTGTCGACCGAGGACGCCTTTCTCGATGGGCGCATCCGCCTTCACGGCGACATCGCCGTGCTCCTCCGCCACCAGAGCGTCCTGAACAGCCTGGGGGAGGCCTTCGCCGAGGTGCGCCGGCGAACGGAGTACCCATGAGCACCACCACCGGGCCCCGCTCCCCGGGATGGCACCCCGACCCCGACGGCGGCGACTACCTGCGCCACTGGAACGGGCGGAAATGGGGCGCCGAGAAGCGGCCGAGGCCGTCGTGGGCGGGCGGCGGCGGCGCCGGCGCGGGCGCG
>PJQG01000014.1:19000-19485 GCA_002861595.1 Actinomycetota bacterium | reverse complement strand
CGACGGGGGCTCATCGCTCGGCGGTGTGGCCGGCGGGCGGGCGGTGCCGGCAGGAGCGGAGGGAGCGGCCCCGGCCTCGCCAGCCGGGGTGGGCGCCGGCGCCGAGGCGACGGAGGTCTTGGCGAAGACCTGGGTCACCCACACCTGGCCGTCGCCACTGGTGAACACGCCCACGCCGGCGAGGGTGTAGTCGCCGACGATGTTCGCCCGGTGGGTGGACGATCGGAGGAACTCGGCGTTGACCGCGCTCACGGAGCCGCCCACGCCGACGTTCTCCCCGGCCCGCGTCCAGTCCGGCAGCACCGATCCGACCGCGGCCTCGATGGAGGCCGTGTGGAAGATGGCGCCCCGCGCCGCCATGTCCCGCGAGTGGCGCGTCGCCACCGCCGCCAGCCCCCCGTGCTCGGCCACCGCCCGCAGGTCCGCGGATTCCCGGACGGCATTGATGCTCGACACCGAGGCCGAAGCCGGCGCCGGCGCCGTGA
>PJQG01000014.1:81-18984 GCA_002861595.1 Actinomycetota bacterium | reverse complement strand
CACCAGGACGGCGGCGGCGGCAGCGGCCGCGGCGGGGCTGCGGCGGACCAGACCAATGGGAACGGCGTGAGGCATGACGAGTCGAGACTCCCTTGCACTATGTGACGAGCGGCACCACCACGCGAGCGACGGCCCACCCTCCCGGCGACGTCCCTCCCGGCTCGTTCCGAAACGTAGCCGCCGGCGGCGGCGAAGGCCAGTGGCGAGCACGGGTACCCTGAGTCCATGCGCGTGGCGTTCGTCGGCAAGGGCGGCGTGGGAAAATCAGCCATCGCCGGCACCTTCGCCCGGGCGCTGGCCCGTCGGGGCGAGCCCGTGCTCGCCCTCGACTCGGACCCCATGCCGGGTATGGCCTTCTCTCTCGGCCTGGAGCGGTCCGACGCCCCGATGCCGGATGAAGCCGTGGAGGAGCGGGGCGAGGGCGAGGACGGGCCCCGGTACCGGCTGAGAGCGGGGCTGAGCGCGGCGGAGGCCGTCGAGCGCTACGCGGCCCTTGCCCCCGACGGCGTGCGGTTCCTCCAGTTCGGCAAGCACCGGGGACAGGTCGGGCCTCTCATCCGGTCCCAGTTCGCCTTCCGCCAGATCGTACGGGACCTCCCGGCGGAGCGCTGGAGCCTGGTCGGGGACCTGCCCGGCGGGACCCGCCAGGCCTTCGGCGGTTGGGGTGGCTACGCCGAGACGGTGCTGGTCGTGGTCGAGCCCACCGCCAAGTCGCTGCTCACCGGCCGTCGCCTGGCCCGGCTGGCGTCGCTCGAGGAGGGACGGCCGGCGGAGGTCGTCGCCATCGCCAACAAGGTCCGCGATGCCAGCGACGTCGAGCTGATCGGCCGCCGTACCGGCCTGGACGTGGTGGCCGCAGTGGGATGGGACGAGGCGCTGGCCGAGGCCGAACGCCAGGGCGCGGCACCCATCGACGCTGCACCTGAGTCGCCGGCAGTGCGGGCGGTAGAGTCATTGGTCGACCAGCTCTACGAACGCCAGATCCATGACACCAAGGAGTGCATCTGATGAAGGTTGCAGTCGTCGGCAAGGGCGGTTCCGGCAAGACGACCACTTCGGCGGTGGTGGCCCGCACCCTCGCCCGCCACGGCCTGTCCGTGGTGGCCCTGGACTGTGACTCCAACCCGAACCTGGGCATCTCCCTCGGCGTCGGCGACGAGCAGACCGAGCGGCTGGTGGCCATGCGCGAGGCCCTCGACGAGGGTGGTGAGGAGCACGCGCCGGGCTGGGACCAATTGCTGTCCCGCTTCGGCTCCGACGCCCCCGACGGCGTGCGCCTGGCCGTGGTCTCGCGCATCGAGAACCCCGAACCCGGCTGAGCCTGATGCGGGCTTTCCGCCGAGCAGTTGCTCGGCTCCGTTGATTTCGAGGATGCCGCCGTCGTCGCCGACATGGAGGCCGGCATCGGCACCCTGACCCGCCTCGGCGAGCAGCGGGTGGACACCGTGCTGGTCGTGGTGGAGCCCACCCCCAAGTCCCTGGAGGTCGGCCAGCGCGCCGCCGCCCTCGCCGTCGAGAAACAGCTCGGGCGGGTCATCGTCGTGGCCAGCCGCATCCGCCACGACGCCGACCTCCAGATGGTGACCGGCTTGTTCTCCGGGTTCGAGGTCGTGCCCATCCCCGACGACCCGGCCATCGTCGCCGCCGACCGGGCCGGCGTGGCCCCGCTCGACACGGCGCCCGACTCGCCCGCGGTGCAGGCGCTGTGCCAGCTGGCCCGGGGCCTGCTCCCCGTGCCGGCGTAGCGCCGGCCTTGGCCGCTCCTTCGTCGAGCTCCGCCGGCCTGCGGCGGGCCCTGCCCTTCCTCGGGCTGGCCGTCGCCCTCTGGGCCCTGCTGCCGCCCTACACGGGCCCCGACCTGGCCACCGAGATGCGGGTGGAGATCGCCGACCACGTGGTCCCCGCCATCTTGATGATGGTGCTGTCGCTGGCCGCCCTGCTGCGCGGCCGCCGGGCCGGCGCCGGGGCACAGGCGGGCACCTTCATGCTCCTCGCCGGGATGGGCATCCTGCTGGCCGGCTTCTGGATGGTGGCCACCCACGTGCCCCTCGTGGCCCAGGCCCGCCGGGGCGAGGTCCCGGGCGGGACGGCTGCGTACCACACCGCACCCGGTGTCGCGGTCGCTCTCCTCGGCCTGGTGTGGGCCGCCGTCCACTGGAACGACGCGGCGCCGGAGTCGTAGCCCGGGGACCGCCCTTCCAGGAGAAGAAGATGGGCCCCCCGGCGAGCCTCTACGCCGCCGGCGCGGCGGCCGCGTAGGCGTTGCGGGTGAGTTCGCACCAGATCACGATGGAGCGGAACCGCTTCAGGTCCACGTCGTGCGGCAGCGGGTAGTTCATGGCCCCCGTGGTCGCCTTCAGGGGCACGATGTCGCGTACGGCGGCCTTGGCGATGTCGTCGGTGCTGGTGGGGCGGGCCAGCTCGCTGAGGCGGATCTCCAGGTCGGAGTTGATGCTCACGAAGAAGTCCTCCAGGCGCAGGACGCGGCGCCCGTCGCCCAGCCGGTACAGCTTGATCACGCCGCGACCCACCCGGTCGACGTTGTAGACCTCGTAGGTGGCCTCGACGGTGGCGTCGGGCGCCTTCATCTCCGGCGTCAGGTCCTCCACCAAGGGGACGTCGACCTGCTGCTCGACCGTGACCTCCCACGGCCCGGCTGCTGCTATGCGCAACGAGAAGCTTCCGGGCGTGACCGAGTAGCCGGTCCCGCCACCCTCAGGGCAGGTGCCCACCTCGGCGAGCGGCCGGCGCAGGGCATCGCCCGACGCCCGCACCGGCACCACGCTGAACGGTCCGGCCTCGCACCTCCACACCGTGCGCCACTGGAGGGCGTGGGTGTCGATGGCAAACGTCGGCGTGGTCGTCGCCCCTGTCCCTGACTGGGTGACCACCGGCTGCCACCACGGCTGGGAACGGGAGTCGACGGCGCTGGGTGAGGTGGTGGGCGTCGCCCCGGTGGGATCGGCCACGGGGCCCGTCGGCCTGCGGTCGCCCAACTTGGTGGCCGGCGGGGCGAAGCGGTCGCGCACGCGAAAGGTGTTGGCGCTGTAGGCGGCGCTGCCGGCCATGACGACGACGATCACCAGCCCGGCCAGGCGCTTCGCGCCGGACGCCCTCACAGCCCGCCCACCGCGACGCCCGCCACCACGCCGCCGGCGAAGGTTCCGGCCAGGAGGAGCCCCGGCGTCCGCCAGCCGAGGTCAGTGCGGGTGATGCCCAGGGTGACGAGGCCGGCCGAGGGGGCGGTGACGAGCAGGGCGGTGGCCGGGCCCTCGCCCAGGCCGAGGGCGAGCACGCCGAGAACCAGCGGGATCTCGAACAGCGTCGGCAGCTGGAGGAGGGTGCCCAACGCGGCAGTGACCACGACGGCCAGCAAGCCCGTGCCCACCCGGTCGGAGAGCTGCTGGGGCGGGATCAAGGTGAAGACCACACCGACCATGAAGCTGGCGAGCAGCATGGGCGGGACCAGGCGCCAGGCGATGTCGAGGGTGTTGCTGACCCAGTCCCCCACGCCCCGGCGCACCGCTCTCCCCCAGCTGTCCGGCTCGTCGGGGACGCCGGCCGACGCCGGCGAACCCGGCTCGGCCGGGCCTGAGGGCGCCACCGCGCACATGTCCACGCCCACGACGGCAGGCGCCCGCTGGTGCCAGCGGGCGACGAGGGGGGCCAGCACCAGGATGGCCACCAGCCCGAAGGCGACCCGGGCCAGAGCCATGGGCGCGGAGAACAGCAGGAAGATGGCCACGATGCCCACGGGGTTGAACAGGGCCGAGCCGAGGATCATGCCGAGGGAGGTCTCGAGGGCGGCGCCGTTGCGGTAGAAGCCCATGGACACCGGCGCCGAGCAGGCGCTGCACATGAACAGGGGCAGGCCCATCACCCCTCCCAGGCCGGCGCCGCCGGCACCCCGCCGGCGCAGCAGGCCCCGCAGCCCGGCCATCGGCGTGAAGGCGCCGATGGCGGCCCCGCCCAGCAGGATGGCGAAGAACATGCCGATGGCGTTGGCGTCCCACAGGTTCACCCCGTAGGCGATCCAGCGCAGCGGGGGCGGGTAGTCGAGGGGGTCGACGAACTGGCTGAAGGCGGTGCGGTTGCCCGCCGTGGTCGCCCGATCCGCCACCTTGAGCTTGCCCAACGAGGCCTCGAGGCGGGTCTGGGTCAGGAAGAACGCCAGCACGGCGAGGAAGATGGCGATGCCCACCAGCGTCCGCTTGGTGACGAGCGGCTCCCGGGCGCTGCTCGGCACACTGCGGCCCGTGCCGGCCGTTTCGGCAACCGCCCCTAGTCGCTCGCCCACGCACCTATTGTACCTGACCGCTCCGCGTCTCTCGCCGCCGTGCGATCAGCCCCGACAGGAGGATGACCAGGCCCAACGCCGCCAACGCCGCCCCGCCGGATCGCAGCGGGCCCCGGAGCTGCGAGCCCTCGGTGAAGGCCGCCACGGCGCGGGCCAGGTCCTGCTTGTTGGAGGCCTCGGTGCCGGCCCGGGTGTCGGTCCACACGGCCAGGGCCCGCTGCTCGGTGGACACCAGGCCGAGGCGGCTCCCGAGGTCGGGCAGGTCGCGCTCGCTGCCGAAGCCGATGCGCGAGTCGAAAGCCCGATCGGTGAGGCGCAGCCTCGGGCGCCAGGTGCGGCCGGCGTCGCTGGACCACTGGAGCGACACGTGGTTCATCACGTTCTCCCGGTCCCCTCGCCGGTCGTAGTACACGACATCCACCCGGCCGTTCGGCGCCACGGCCAGCCTGGGGAGGTACTGCGAGGTGTCGTCGCCGACCGGGGTGTCGTTGACCCTTCGCCCGGCCCCGAAGCTGGCGCCACCGTCGTCCGAGGTCCACACCCGCACGTCGGCGTCGCCGCCACGCCCGTCGGTGAACGCCACGTACAGCTTCTCGCCCTTCGGGGCCACGGCGAGGGAGGGCGACGGGGGGAACAACACGATGATGCGCTCGGTGGGCACCACCCCGTCGTCCACCAGCGCCTCCCGCCAGGTCCGACCGCCGTCGCTCGAACGGGAGAGCACGAGCGACCAGGTGCCGGGGTAGGGCTCGCCGCCCCTCCCCTGGTGGGCGCCCGAATAGTCGAGGGCGTCGTTGCCCAGGTCGAGGTACAGCACGTACAACCTGCCGTCGGGCCCGGTGGCGATGGAGGGAGCGATCACCCGCTGGCGCGCCGGCGCGCTCACCCCGACAGCCTCGGTCCAGGTCTCGCCGCCGTTGTCGGAGCGGATCACCTGCACAGGGTTGCCCGGGGCGGCGATGCCCAGCGTCGCGGTGTCCTCCACCTTCACGTACGACAGCCACAACCGGCCGGGCTCGAGCCGGTCGGTGGCCAGGCGGACCTGGAAGGCCAGCGGGCCGAGGCTGCGCAAGGGCGTGGAGAGCACCTGCTCGCCCGGCCTGGCCGCGGCCACCCAGGCGGCATTGGGCGTGTTGCCCAGGCCGATGAGGGTGACGAAGGAGACGTAGAGCGTGCCGTCGGCGCCGAAGGCGGCGTCAGGAGCGAAACAGCGGGGAGGCAGCTCCTCGCCCTCGGGGAAGGGGATCTCGACCGGCTCCCAGGTTGCGCCGGCGTCAAAGGACACGTGCATCGCGCACGAGAACCGCGGCGTGTCCACCCGGTTGACCACGGCCAGCTGCGCGGGGTCGGTCGGGCTCTGGGCCACCGTCGGGGAGTTGTTGGCGTCGATGACGCGAAGGTCGGTGGCGTCGGCCGAGATCGGCACGTTGCGCCCCACCAGCCGCGCCGAGGCGACCCCCAGGGAGCCGGCGATCAGGGCCGAGCCGACGCCCAGGGCGAGCAGGGCCAGCCCGAGAAAGATGCGCAGTCCGGACCGGCGCCGCGGGCGTGGCTCGGCCCGCGGCTCCTCAGCCTCTTCGGGCACTCGACGCGCCCGCTTCCCCGATCGCGTTCCCGCCCCGCGTCGCGGGCACGGTCTCCCCGTTCCGGGCCGGCGTGGCCCCGTTGGACCCGTCGCCCCAATTTGCTTGGCGGGCGGCGTCGGAGGGCCCGTCCTCGGCGCCGGCCGCCTCGGGCCCGGTTGCCGGCCGCTTGTGCCCGTTGCCGGCAGGGGCGGGCCCGACCAGGTCCTCGAGCTGGTCAGCGGTGAGGGTCTCCTTCTCGAGCAGAGCGTCGACGATGCGGTCGAGGCCAGCCCGCTCGCTGGTGAGCACGGCCAGTGCCTGCTGATGGGCCTCTTCCGAGAGCCGCCGGATCTCGGCGTCGACGGCCCGGCCCGCCTCGGGCGATGGCGGCCGGGGCCGGCCTTCGGCGTCGAAGTCGGTGAACACCACCGGCCCGAGGTCGCTCATGCCGAACTCGCACACCATCTTGCGGGCGATGTCGGTTGCCCGGTGCAGGTCGCTGGACGCGCCCGAGCCGGTCTCGCCGAATACGAGCTTCTCGCACACCCACCCACCGAGGGAGACGGCCATCTGGGCGATGAGCATCGACCGGGAGTGGACCAGCCGGTCGTGGGTGTCGGTGGTGCTGCAGTGCCCGAGGCTGGGGCCACGGGGGACGATGGTCAGCTTGTAAGGCGGCCTCGCGCCCGGAGCTCGCAGGGCCACCAGGGCATGGCCGGCCTCGTGGTAGGCCACCACCCTGCGCTCCTCCTCGGTCATGATGTTGCCCTTCGAGGCCACACCCAGGTAGGCGCGGTCGATGCCCTCGTCGAGCACCTGCATGTCGATGACCTCGAGGCCCTTGCGGCTGGCCAGGAGGGCGGCCTCGTTGAGGATGTTCTCCAGGTCGGCCCCGGAGAAGCCCTGGGTCTGGCTGGCCACCTTGTCGAGGTCGACGTCGGGGCCCAACGGCTTCCTGCGGGCGTGTACCTCCAGAATGTCCCGTCGGCCCTTGCGGTCGGGCATCGTGATCTCGACCTTGCGGTCGAAGCGGCCGGCCCGGACCAGGGCCGAGTCCAACATGTCGGGGCGGTTGGTGGCGGCGATGACAACCACCTGGGCGTTGGCATCGAAGCCGTCCATCTCGACGAGCAGCTGGTTGAGCGTCTGCTCGCGCTCCGGATGGGCGAAGTACTGCGAGCTTGAACGCCGGCCTCCGACGGCGTCGATCTCGTCGATGAACAAGATGGCGGGCGCCATGGAGCGGGCCTCGGCGAACAGGTCGCGGACGCGAGCCGCCCCCTCGCCGACGAACACCTCCACGAACTCGCTGCCCGAGGTGGACATGAAGGCGGCGTGCGCCTCCCCTGCCACGGCGCGGGCCAGCAGCGTCTTGCCGCATCCGGGGGGACCGGACAGCAGGACGCCCTTCGGGACCGAGGCACCCATCCTGGTGAAGCGCTCGGGGTTGATGAGGTAGTCCTTCACCTCGGCCAGCTCCTCGAGGGCCTCGTCCACCCCGGCCACGTCGTCGAAGGTGATGCGCTCGTCGGCGGAGTAGCGCTTGCCCACGCTCTTGGCCCGCATGGACAGGCGCCGCCAGCGGTCAGGAGCGGCCACCACCCGCTTGAGAGCCTCCTGGAGCTCCTCCTGGGAGACAGCGGCCTTGTCGGCCCGCACGGCGAACATGGCCGCCTCGTTCATGATGTTGGCCAGGTCGGCTCCGTTGAGGCCGTAGGCCTTGGCCGCGATGGCCTCGAGGTCCACCTCGGGAGCCAACACCTTGTTCTTGGCATGCACGTGGAGGATGGCCAAGCGGGCGGATTCGTCGGGCAGCTCGAGACCCACGTGGCGATCGAAGCGGCCGGGCCGCAGCAGGGCCGGGTCGAGGCTGTCGGCCCGGTTCGTCGCGGCCAGCACGATCAGCCCGGCCGACGACGTGAAGCCGTCCATCTCGGCCAGGATCTGGTTGAGGGCCTGCTCCTGCTCGCCTGAGGAACCGGTGCGTGCTGCGCCTGTCCCCACCCGGGAGTGGCCGAGGGCGTCGATCTCGTCGATGAAGACGATGGCCGGCGCCATGGACCGGGCCTCGGCGAACAGCTCTCGAACCCGCGCCGCCCCCTGGCCCACGTAGATCTCCACGAACTCGCTGGCCCCGACCGAGAAGAAGGCGGCGTTGGCCTCGCTGGCCAGCGCCCGGGCCAGGAGGGTCTTGCCGCAGCCCGGCGGGCCGAACAGGAGCACGCCCTTGGGCACGGTGGCGCCCAGTGACGTGAAGCGCTCGGGGTTCGACAGGAACTCCTTGACCTCCTCGAGCTCCTCCACTGCCGCCTCCTGGCCGGCCACGTCGGCGAAAGTGACGCGGTCTTTTTCGGTGAACCGCTTCCCGATGCTCTGGCCGCCCCGGAGCGCCAGCTTCCTGCGGTCCTCGGGGGCCTCCAGGTTGCGTTGGAGGGCGTCCTCCAGCTCCTTCTGGGAGATCATGGTCTTGTTGGCCCGGGCGGCCAAGAGGGCGCCCTCGTTCATGACGTTGGCCAGGTCGGCCCCCGAGAGCCCTATGGCCTTGTTGGCGATGGCGCCGAGGTCGACGTCGTCGGCCAACACCTTGCCCTTGGCGTGGGTGGCGAGCATGTCGAGGCGGGCGGCCTCGTCAGGGAGCGACAGCCCGACCGTGCGGTCGAAGCGTCCCGGGCGCAGCAGAGCCGGGTCGAGAACGTCGGGACGGTTGGTGGCGGCCACGACGAGGATCCCCTCGGACGGGGAGAACCCGTCCATCTCGGCCAGGATCTGGTTGAGGGCCTGCTCCTGCTCGCCGTTGGTGCCGCTGGAGACGCTGCTGGGCCCGGTCCCGCCGCCGCGAGAGCGGCCGATGGAGTCGAGCTCGTCGATGAAGATCAGGGCCGGGGCGTTCTCACGGGCCTCCCGGAACAGGTCGCGCACCCGGGATGCCCCCACGCCGACGTAGACTTCGACGAAGTCGGACCCGGAGATGGAGTAGAAGTTGGCGCCGGACTCGCCGGCCAGGGCCCGGGCGAGGAGCGTCTTTCCGCACCCGGGGGGACCGTAGAGCAGCACCCCCTTGGGCACCCGGGCACCCAGGGCGATGAAGCGCTCGGGATCGGCGAGGAACTCCTTGATCTCCTTGAGCTCGGCCACTGCCGCCTCCTGGCCGGCCACGTCCGAGAAGGTGACCTTGGCCGCCTCCGCGCTCATCTTGCGGGCCCCGCTCTTGATGCCGAACAGTCCAGTGCCCCGGCGGTAGGAGAGGACGAGGTAGCCGAACAGCACGACCAGCATCAGGCCGGGTAGCAGGATGGCGGCGAGGCCGGCCACCTTCTTGCCCACCTGCTGGTCGATTGTGGTGGCGATGCGGGAAGGGATCAGGACGTCGGTCACCAGATAGCTCTGCAGACCGGTGGGCAGGGGGACGTTGTACGCTGCTGTCGGCCCCTCGGGCTTCGTGTAGGTGCCGATGACATAGGAGTCCTGATCAAGGATCTTGGCGTTGTTGACCTGCCCCTTCTCCACCAGGTCGATGTAGGTGTCGAAGCGCAGCCGGTCACCGGTGACGTGGGGTCGCGTGAGCTCCAGCACGCCGATGTAGAAGCCCACGAGGAGGATGAGGAGGATTGCCGTCCACAGCCCGAGGCGGCTCTTCTTGGCCTTCTGGAACCTTCGGCGCGGTTGGTTGCTCTTCTTCGTGGTGGTTGCCATTCGCCCTCCGACTCGTCCGTAGCGGACGGGTCGAGGCTACCAAGAAAAGAGATCCCGACATAGCTGCCGCACCGCATCGGGCCCGGGGCGCCACGAGCACCGCCATGGGCTTCAGGGCCGCCGCTGCTCGCCGCGCCGCCCGGTGGACGCTGGCCGCCTTCGTCGCCGTCATCGTCGTCGTCCCCGCGCTGCCCAGCGCCGCCGCCGGCGGCGGTCAGCCCAGCGATCCCGCCCTGGGTGCCACGATCGTGCGGCTGCCCTTCCCCCAGGAGGACGGGTCGCTGACGCCCTACACCTTCGAGCTGGGTTACTCCCTGGTCACGCTCGTGTACGACACGCTGCTGTGGCGCGACGAGGACGGGGCCCCCCAGCCGCTGCTGGCCAAGGCCGTGGAGACGAGCCCGGATGGGCGCCGCCTCACGATCCGCCTGGCGGACGGCGCCCGCTGGCATGACGGCGTGCCGGTCACGTCCGCCGACGTGGCCTTCACCCTCCAGTTCGTGGGCAGCCACGCCCATCCCCGGTTCACCCCCCAGGTGGCATCGATCGAGAGGGTGGACACCCCCGACCCCGCCACGGCGGTCGTCACCCTCCGCCACCCCTCCCTCGGCTTCGTCGACCAACCGCTCGCCGATGTGCCCATCCTGCCCCAGCATCTGTGGCGGAACCTGCCGGCGGGTCGCCTGGCGCCGGAGGGCAACCCGGTCGGCAGCGGGCCCTACCGGCTGGTGGAGCACCGGCCGGGTGAGCGCTACCGCTTCGAGGCCAACGCCGAGTGGTTCCGCGGCGCTCCACCGGTCAAGGCCATCGAGGTCCCGATCATCACCGACGCCGAGCAGACCTTCAACGCCCTCGAGCGCCGGCTGGTGGACATGATCCCGGTGAGCCTCCCCGAGGGTGTCGACGACCGCCTCCGGCGGCTGGGCACCCGCGTCGTGCGGGGCACGTCGTACGTGGGCACCGCACTGCTGCTCAACACACGCCGGCCGCCGTTCGACCGCATCGAGGTCCGCCAGGCGGTGGCCCGGTCGCTGGACCTGACACGGGTGGCCCGCCTGGTCGACAACGTGGTGGCTGCCGAGCGTGGCTACCTTCACCCCGAGTCGCCCTGGGCGCCCGACCAGCCGATGCAGCAGTTCGACGTGGGCACCGCCAGAGCCGGCCTCACCGGCCTGAACCTGCCTCCCATCGTGGTCCTCGCCCCCGACAACGACCCGGTGAAGGTGGAGACGGCCCGCCAGGTCGCCCTGGCCCTCGAACGAGGGGGCGTGAAGGCGGCGTCGAAGCCCATCACGCGCGACGAGCTGTCCCGGGCCCTGGGCGAAGATGGGGGCACGCCCACCTTCGAGGCCGCCATCGGCGCCATACCGCCGCTCGCCTCCTACGATCCGGATTTCCTCCGTTCCCTGTTCGGGTCGGTGACCGGGCCGGCCGCGGTGCTCAACGTCACCGGCTACCGCAGCGCCGCCTTCGACCAGCTCGCCGACCGCATCGCCACCACGTCCGATGCCGCGGCCCGCAAGGCCGCCGTCGGCGAGGCGCTGCGCCTGCTGGCCGCTGACGCGCCCGCCGTGCCCTTGTTCTTCACCGAAGGCGCCTACGTCTACCGGCCGGCCATCTTCGACGGCTGGGTCTTCGTGAAGGGCACGGGCATCTTGAACAAGCACTCCTTCGTGGAGCCGCGCCAGCGCGCCGCCGGCCAGGACCCGCTCGGCGACGGAACCTCTGACACCCCGAGGAGCTTCCCCCTGTGGCCGGTGGCCGTCGCCTTCTTCGGCGTGGGCTTGGTCCTTGCCGTCGTGGCCCTCGCGTCCCGGCGCTGATGGCCTCACCGTCGCTTCGTCGACGCCTGGCCCGGATGCCGCTGGCGCTGACGCTCGCCTTCGCTCTGGCCGCTGCCGCCTGCACGAGCACGCCGCCCGACGAGGCCACCGACGACCCGCGGGCACCCCTGCGGGCCCTGCTGCGCCAGCGGGCCGCGCTGCTCCTGGCCGGCGACGTCGAGGGCTTCCTGCGCCCGCTGAGCCCGTCCGCACGACTGGCCGAGGAGCCCATCGCCCGAGGTGCGATGGCCGTGCCCCTGGCCGGCCTCGACTTGGTGGTGGGCGACGCCGACACCAGCGTTCCCGGCCGGCTGGACAATGCGCAGGTCGACTTCATCTTCCGCTACAAGGGCCTGCCCGAGGACAACACGTTCCGCTTCCGGAGGCGGTACCGGGTCGAGCAGCAGGCTGGTGCACCGGTCGTCGTCGAATCGGCGGCCGACCCGGAGTTCCCGCTTCCCGTCTGGGCCACCGGCCCGCTGGAGGTGAGCCGCTCCCCCCACTTCCTGGCCCTCAGCCGTCCCGGTCTCTCCAATGTGGCGCGGCTCCTCGAGGTGGCCGAGCAAGCACGGGCCCGTCTGACGCCGAAGCTGACGATCGAGCCGGACCGAGTCCATCTGCTGCTGCTCGCAAGCGGCGACGCTCAGTACGCCGAGCTCAGCGGCGCACCGGAGGACGACCCGTCTGATGGCTCCGTCTCATTGGCCCTGGCCCGGGCCTACTACGCCGGGCGCGGCCCCGAAGCCCGCGAGATGGTGGCCAACGTGGACGCCATCTTCGCCGAGGCGGGCATCTCGTTCGAAGGCAGGGCGAGCGTCAACCCGGTCGAGGTGTTCCAGCACGAGCTCGCTCATCTCGCCGTCCTCCGCTTCAACGGGAGCGAGACCCCCGGCTGGGTGGCCGAAGGGGCGGCCATGTTCCTGTCCGGCGAGCGCCGTGTGGACGAGTGGCAGGAAGCGCTCCGCACCGGGTTCTCCGAGCTCTCCTTCGTCACCCTGAGCGAGCAGGAGGATCTGGAGGCGTACGCCTACGGCTACGCCAACGCCGCCGCCCTTTACCTGGTGGAGGAGTTCGGCGCCGAGACCTTCTGGGAGTTCTACCGGGGCATTCGCAGAAGCGATACAGCACGAATGCTGCGCTTGGTGTACAAACTGGACGCTGCGGAGCTCGATAGTCGTGTGCGGGAGTGGATGCGGAGGGAGGCCGCATGACCACCACCGAAGGCAGCAGCGTTGCGCCGACCAGGGGCGGCCCTGCCGGAGCGGGAGCACCATTCGAGGTGGACGTCCAGCCCGCTGCCGCCGACGGACCGCCGGTCTGGACACCTGCGCCACCGCCGGCTGCGACGGGGCCAGGGCCGGCGCCGAGGCGCAGTGCCTGGCCCTTGGGCCGTGCCGGTGCGTTGCGGCCTCCTCTGGCTCACTCCGCCCCGTGCACAGGCTCGGCTCGCCTCGCCCGCCCTCCGCCTTGGGCTCCGGGCGGCCAATCTCAAAGGGGTTTGCCCTCTCGCATCTACCGAGCACCCACATTCATGCCGGAAGAGCCCTTTTTCCTTCGGGTCTCCTGGTTCTGGTGACATGGGTGGGGGGCCGGGGAGCCCGGACCGGCGGTTGATCAGCGCCTCGCTCTAGTCAGCGCGATGTTGACGAGCCGTGACCACATGCAGCCGTTCACTACCTTCTCAGCGACGCTTGCTATGTGACAGTTGCTTATGTTTCAATGAGCAGGTAGAACTAGGGCGAACGGTGCGAAAGCCCCGTGGACAAGGGAGGGAAGCGATGCATCGCAAGGGCAGAGTTGGCGTAGCCGGCGGCGTGGTGGCCATCGTCTTGAGCATCGCCAGCGTGGTCTGGGCGTGCTCGCCACAGTGCACCATCGAACTGATTGGACCGAACTCCGGGCCGGCGGGCACCGAGGTGACCATCACCGGCGCCCGGTTCATCGGCCCCGTGGAGATCCGCTGGGACTCCGACACGGGCCCCCTGCTTGGCGAGGCGCCGAACTACGGCGACAGGGGGTTCACGGTCCGGGTCACGATCCCACAGGCCCAGCCCCGTACCTACAGCATCGTTGCGGTGACCAAGAACAAGGACCTGTCCGGCAGGAAGTGGAAGGCCTCACAAGCGTTCGAGGTCACGGGAGCCGAGCCGGATCCCTCGACCAGTGGTTCTCCGTCCGGGTCGGCCGGCGGTGATAGGACGGCCACCGCGCCCACGTCGGGTGGGGAGCCGGCGGCGGCCAACGGATCGGCGTCGACCGAGCGCACGGACTCGGCCCAGCCGGTTGCGGGGGGGAGCCCAGCCGCGGGCCGACCGGTTCCAGCCGACAATGCAGCTGCTCCCAGCCCGGCGCCTGCTCGCCGGAGCGCAAGTGGGACGGCCGCCGCAGCGGCAGAGCGGAGCACCCCGGCGGAGCGGCCGGCATCGAACGAGGAGCCGCGAGCTGATGCGGTCGCCGTGACCCCCGAGCCCGCGGTTCCCGTCACCTCAGCTCCGGCGCCCTCGGCCCTGGCGTCGATCGGCGTTCCCACCGCCTGGACCGACAGCGGCGCTCCTTCCCGCGCAGGCGCCAGCCTCACCGCTCCCGCTCCCCGGGCTGCCTCCTCGGGCTCGACGATGGCGCTGGGCCTTGGGCTCCTGGCCCTCGGCGCCGCCTTGGCGACCGTCGCCACCGTCATGGCTCTCAGCCGGCGCCGGCTCTCCGTGTCCGCCATCCCGGACTGAGACACTGATTTCTCAGCGGAGGGGCTGGCCGGCGGGGATCTCGACACTGCACAGGCCCGTTCTTCATGGCGGGCCGGACGCGATGAAATGAGGGGTCGACGGCAGGGCCGGGGCAGGGCCACGGGGACCGGATGCGGATGAGGCGTCCACGTCGGTCGCGGCGCGTGGCTCTGTTCGTCGCCGTGTGCCAGACCGCCATCCTCCTCGCTCCCGGTCAGGCCGGCGCCAGGCCGTCGAACCCAGGTCCGGGCGCAGAGCCCACCCCGAAGGAAGTCGTCGGCGCCCTCGAACGTCTGCCCCTGCGCTTCGAGCCCAACCGTGGCCAGACCTCGGCCCGCGTGCAGTTCCTGTCCCGAGGCCCCGGCTACACCTTGTTCCTTTCCCCCGGCGAGGCGGTGGTTTCCCTGGTCGGCTCGCCTGACGGCGCGGGTCGGGAGAGCTCAGGGAGCGCCCCGACGAGGAGCACCGTCCGCATGAGCCTGGTCGGGGCCAACCCGGGCAGCGAGGTCGCCGGCGTGGGGCGCTTACCCGGGGTGAGCAACTACTTCGTCGGCGACCCGACCCAGTGGCGGTGGGCGGTTCCGGGCTACGCCGGCGTGCGGTACTCCGGCGTGTACCCCGGCATCGACCTCGTCTTCCGGGGGGACGCCGGCCAGCTGGAGTACGACTTCGAGCTCGAGCCCGGACGCGACGCCGGAGCCATTGCCCTGGAGTTCGAGGGCGCCGGCCAACCGTCCCTCGACCCCAACGGTGACCTCGTCCTTCATCCGCCGTCGGGGGAGATCCGCCAGCGGCGGCCGGTGCTGTACCAGCAGGTGGCCGGCGGGCGGCGTGAGGTGCCCGGCGCCTTCGTGCTCCTGGGTGGCTCCCGGGTCGGGTTCCAGGTGGGCGCCTACGACCGCAGCAAGCCTCTGGTCATCGACCCCGTCCTCGACTACTCGACCTACCTGGGTGGAACCGGCATAGGTGCGGGCGACGCGGCGACGGGGATCGCCGTAGATGCCGACGGCTCGGCCTACGTCACCGGATCGACCGCCTCGCTCGACTTCCCGACCACACCGGGGGCCCCCGATCTAAGCTGCGGGGCCGAGGGGCGCTGTGGCAGCGACCAGACCTTCTCCGACGGCGTGAGCAACGAGGGGTCCACCGTCTACACCTCGGCCTCGGCCTCCTTCCAGCGTGAGGACGCGGGCCGGACCATGGCGGGGACCAACATCGCTCCCGGCACGGTGATCGCCGCGGTGGTGAACAGCACGACCGTCGAGCTGTCCGCTGCCGCGTCCGGTACCGGCTCGGGGCTCAGCTTCACCATCCTCGAGCGGTCGCCCCCCAAGAACGACGCCTTCGTGACCAAGCTCGACCCAACCGGCTCGCAGCTCCTGTACTCCACCTACCTGGGGGGCAGCCAGGACGAGAACCTCAGGGGTGGGGCCATCGCCGTCGGCCCCTCCGGTGCCGCCTTCGTCACCGGGTCCACCGACTCACCCGACTTCCCGACCACGCCCGGGGCTCTTCAGACCGACCGGCGAGGGTGCCAAACCTTCGACAGCGCCCTGTTCTGCCCCACCGTCGCCTTCCTGACCAGACTCTCGCCGGATGGCTCGGCCATCGAGTACTCCACCTACATCGGGGGCAGCGGCGCGGCCGCGAGCCGAGGCGTGGCGGTCGACGGACGCGACAACGCGTTCGTGGTCGGCAGCACCTCGGGAGCGCCCTGCTTCGGCGCCGGGTGTGTCCAGACGACCGCCAACGGCCACCAGCGGACGCCGCCCGGCCACCTGTCCTTCTCCGACGGGGCCACCGTGGAGGGCTCCACCACCTTCACCTCGGCGACGGCCAACTTCACCGACGACGACCGCCGCATCCCGATCGTCGGCACCAACATCCCGGAGGGGACCACGATCGCCAAGGTGATCGACACCACGACGGTCAAGCTGTCGGCTGCGGCCACCGCCAGCGGATCCGGAGTCGCCTTCGCCTTGTACCGCCAGGCGCCCTCAGCCGACGCCTTCGTGGTCGGGGTCGACACCTCCCGTTCGGCCCTGGTGTACGGGAGCTACCTCGGGGGCAGGGCCGACGACTCGGGCCAAGGCGTCGCAGTGGACGCCGCCGGAAAGGTCTACGTCACCGGGACCACCCGGTCCAAGGACTTCCCCACCACCGAGGGCGCCTTCGACCCGACCTGTGGCACCGACGGGAAGTGCAACGCCGGCACGGACGAGTTCCACGACACCCCGATCACATTCGCCGACGCCTTCGTGGCCAAGCTCGACCCTGCTGCCCTCGACGGCCCGACGTCGCTCGCCTACTCCACTTACCTGGGCGGCGAGCACAACGAGGTGGGCGACGTGTTCACCGCCTCGGGTGGCATCGCGGTCGACGCCGCGGGCAACGCCCGGGTGACGGGCGCCACCATCTCTGACGACTTCCCCACCACCCCCGGGGCCTACGACCGCACCTGTGGCTCGGACGGCTCGTGCAACGAGATCGACTCCGCCTCCGGTCGCGAGCTGTCCGCCGACGCCTTCGTCACCCAGCTCAGCGCCGACGGGTCGGCCCTGGTCTCCTCGACCTACCTCGGCGGAAGCGGCGACGACCGGGGCTTGGGCATCGCCCTCCACCCGTCCGGGGCCGCCTCCATCACCGGCGGCACCTTTTCGGAGGACTTGCCCGTGGCCAGCCCCCTCCAGTTCCCGAGCGGCGGTCTCGACGCCTTCGTGACCACGCTCACGGCCGACGGTGCCGCCCTGGAGTCCTCGACCTACCTGGGCGGGGCAGGCGACGACGCCGGCAACGCCATCGCCGCGCCCATCGGTGGCACCTCGTCGAACACAACCTTTGTCGCCGGCCGGACATCGTCCGCCGACTTCCCGACCAGAAGCGCTCACCAGCCTTCGGTCGACTTCGGACCGGGCAGCGGCCGCGGCGGCGGGAACCCCGGCGTGGGGTTCGTCGCCAGGCTGGGCCCCGGACGTCCGCCGGCCGTGGCGCGGGTGGCGCCGTCGGGCGGCCCCTTCGAAGGGGGCACGCCGGTGGTGATCAGCGGGACAGGGTTCACCGGTGCCTCCGAGGTCCGCTTCGGTGACGTGCCGACCAGCTTCACCGTCGACTCCGACGGCCAGATCACCGCCCTCAGCCCCGCCCGCGCCGAGGGCGGGATCAGCGCCAGCACCACCTCGGTCACCGTGACCACCGCCGAGGGCACCTCGGTGGTGGCCGGTACGGCGAGCACCTTCGTCTTCGGGGAGGGGGCCATCAGGACGACCGGCTCCTGCGTCGAGGTCTGCCCGAGTGGAGGCTCGGTCCTCCTGCCCAACGGCAAGGTCCTGGTGATCAACACGGCCAGGTTCGAGGCCCCGTTCACCGACCCCTCCAGCCAGGTGTACGACCCGGCCGCCGGCACGTGGGCGCCGACGGCCGCCTGCGACCAGCGCGAGGTCGTGCTCGAGGGCCCGGACCGGTGCGGGGAGACAGGCTTCACCCTCACGGTGCTGCCCAACGGCAAGGTGCTGCTGGCCGGCGGGCTCCCCAAGCTGGACACCTTCACGGCGACCTCCAGCGCCTTCCTCTACGACCCCGACGCCGTCGACCAGGCCACCAAGCGGAGGGGAGCATGGACCAAGACGGGCTCGATGACGGTGGGCCGCAGCTACCACACGGCCACCCTGCTCCCGAACGGAACGGTGCTCGTGGCCGGCGGGTGCAACCAGGTCTGCGGCCAGACGAACAGCTTCGACGACCCGATGGCGTCGGCCGAGGTCTACGACCCGGCGAGGGGCACCTGGGCCCGCACCGGGAACATGAACGTCGCCCGGGTCTCGGCCACCGCCACCCTGCTCGGACCGACGGCCTGTGGCGCCAACTGCGGCAAGGTCCTGGTCGCCGGTGGGTCGGACCCGCTGAACTTCGGGTTGGACGCGGCCGAGATCTACGACCCCGACGCCATCGACGTCACCGGCGTCCGGGGCTCGTGGACGCCGACCTCGGCCTTGGCCGCCCCGCGGGTGTTCCACACCGCCACCCTCCTGCCCGACGGCAAGGTCCTGGTGGCCGGCGGTCAGACCTCGTATGTGAGTGGCGGCCCCGGAGGAGGCTCCCCCCTCAACTCCGCCGAGCTCTACGACCCCCTGGAGGGGAAATGGAGGCTCACCGGCATCCTCAACCGCCCCCGCCTCGGTCACACCGCCACGTTGCTGCCCAACGCCAAGGTGTTGGTCGCCGGGGGTGACGCCGCAGAACCGGCCACCGCCGAGCTCTACGACCCCGGGCGGGGCCGGTGGATCTCGGCGAGCGCCGGTTCCTACCGGGGGGAGTCGGTCTACCCCTTCTCCCTCCTGAGCACCGCCACCCTGCTCCCCAGTGGCCCGGCGAGCGTGTGTGGGGCCAATTGCGGCAAGGTGCTGCTGGCCGGAGGAACGACCCGAACCTTCGAGCCACACGCCCTCGCCGAGCTCTACACCCCTCGTCCGGCGGTGGACGGGCTGGAGCCGTCCAGCGGTGCTGCCGGAACGACCGTGGCGATCACCGGAACCGGCCTGGCCTCGGTGGCCTCGGTCAGCTTCGGCGGCGTGCCGGCCGCCTTCACCCCCGACGCCGCCAGCCCTGACACCCGGTTGATCGCGATCGCCCCTCCCCAGGGCCTCGGGCCGGTGGAGGTGACCGTCGCCGGTGAGGGCGGCCGGTCGAGGACCGCCCCGGGGAGCCGCTTCACCTACACCAGGGCACCCACCGAGGCGCCGATCAACTCGACCGGCGCCGGCGCCGGCGGCTACCGGCTGGTGGCCTCCGACGGGGGCATCTTC
>PJQG01000048.1 GCA_002861595.1 Actinomycetota bacterium | reverse complement strand
GGTGAAGGGCGACGTCCACGACATCGGCAAGAACCTGGTCGACATCATCTTCACCAACAACGGCTACGAGGTCCACAACCTCGGGATCAAGGTGGCGCTGTCGGAGATCGTCGCAAAGGCCGAGGAGGTGAAGGCCGACGTCATCGGGATGAGCGGCCTGCTGGTCAAGAGCACGTTGATCATGCGGGAGAACCTGCTGGAGCTCAACGAGCGCGGGCTGGCGGAGCGGGTGCCGGTGCTGCTGGGCGGTGCCGCTCTCACCCGCCGCTACGTGGAGAGCGATCTGCGGTCGGTCTACGAAGGCCGGGTCTTCTACGGCAAGGACGCCTTCGAGGGGCTGTCAACCATGGACAAGCTGATGGACCTCAAGCGCAGTGGCGACGACGACCCGGAGTTCGGCCGCAAGCCGGTGGCGCGGGGCCGGGCGTCGGGTCCCGCCGCCGAGGTGGTCGACGCCGCCTCCATCCCGCCGCGCTCGCCGGCGGTGAGCACCGACAACGACGTCTTCAAGCCGCCCTTCCTCGGCTCCCGGGTCGTCAAGGGCGTGGCCATGGCCGAGCTGGCCCAGTGGCTGAACGAGACGGCGTTGTTCCGGAACCAGTGGGGGTTCCGCCCCGAGAGGGGCGGGGAGAGCGACGAGGACTTCAAGGCCCGCATCCGCCCGGTGCTGCGTGACGAGCTGGCCAAGGCCCAGGCTGCCAACCTCCTCGTGCCCCAGGTCGTCTACGGCTTCTGGGCCGCCAACGGCGAGGGCAACGACCTGGTGGTGTGGGAGGACGACACGCGCTCGGTCGAGCGGGCTCGCTTCACCTTCCCCCGCCAGCAGAAGGAGCCCTGGCTGTGCATCGCCGACTTCGTGCGGTCGGTGGACTCGGGGGAGCCCGACTACGTGGCCTTCTCCATCGCCACCATGGGCCCCGCGGTGTCGGAGGCGACGGCGAGGCTGTTCGCCGAGAACCGCTACCAGGAGTACCTGCTGCTGCACGGGCTCGGCGTGGAGATGGCCGAGGCCCTGGCCGAGTACTGGCACCGTCGCATCCGCGAGGAGTGGGGCTTCGCCGACGAGGACGGGCCCACCCTGAGCGGCCTGTTCCGCCAGCAGTACCGGGGCGGCCGGTACTCGTGGGGCTATCCCGCCTGCCCCGACCTGGAGGACAACGTCAAGGTGGCCGAGCTGCTGGACGCGTCCCGGATCGGCGTGACCGTGAGCGAGGAGACGGCGTTCCAGTACCACCCCGAGCAGACGACGTCAGCCGTCATCCTCCACCACCCCCAGGCCAAGTACTTCGTCGCCTGAGGCCCAGCCCGCGCCGTGTGGGAGACGCGGCGAAACGAGGGTCAGCCCGGGGCCAGGACGGCTCGGGCGACCAGGTCGGTGCCGAAGGCGGTGAGGATGGCGAGGTAGAGCAGGCCGGTGGCCGCCATCACCGCCGAGTACGCCCGCTCCTTGAGGGCGGCCCGGGTCACGAAGGTGAGGGCGAGGGTGGTGCCGGCGCAGGCCACCCAGAACCAGCCGAGTATGCCCCCGTACCCGTCGTCGACGCTGCCGGACAGCACCGAAAGCATCCCCGTCGGCCACAGGAGGGCGCCGACCTCGAACGGCCACACGAGGGCCAGCCAGCGGTTGAGGTCGTTGAGCGGGGCCCGGCCGAGGCCGGGCTGGACGAGGTACCAGTGGCCGAGGAGCATCGCGTCGGTCACCGCCCCGAGGAAGGCGGCGCCGGCGATGGTGCGGACCACGGCCAGTGGCGCGGGGCCGCCGGCGGCCAGGCCGGCGGCGACCAGGCCCACCACGCCGACGAGCGGGGCAACGAGATCGAGGGAGGGCGGGAACTCGGCCCGGTTGGCTTCGGGCCCCGGTGGACCGTCGCCGCCGACGCCGCCCGCGGCGACGCTCGTGTCCGCGGCAATGTCGGGTGGCAGTGCGTCGTCGGCACGACCGGCTGCCGTGGTGACGCTCGTGGCCGCGGCCACCCTGGCCACCCGCCGCTCCCGCCGGGCCCGCTCGCCGGCCACCCCGGCCTTGCGCCGGACGACGGACACCCCGAGCGCGGCACCAGCGGCCACAGCCACGAGAGCGGCAGACACGTCACGCACGGGAACGGGCTCCAGCAGGGCGCCGGTGGCGACGGCCCCGAGGGCGATCACCAGGTACGAGGCCCGCAACAGCCACCCGTACCCGATCCCCACCTCGCGCTCGCGCGTCGTCACCCAGAGAAAGAAGAGCCCGCCGGTGGCCCACTGCAACAGGACGGTGGCGGCATCGAGGCGGATCATTCCCTCCACCATCGCAGCCACCGGCCCGACCTGCGAGCCGGCGCGTTCACGCCGGTGGGTGCTCCGCCTCTCGAGGGTGAGCCCGAGCCCGAGTCCGGCCGTGACATTCGGCTTCGAGTGCAGAAGACCGCATATGCCGCGGCCTTCTGCACACGGACGCGTGGATCAGCTGGAGCTGGCAGCGGTCTCGACGATGGCCAGGTCGTGCGAGACGCAGTTGAGCGGCTCGGGTCCTTCGTCGCCGGCCAGGACGATGTCCTCGATCCGGGCGCCCCACCGGTTCGACAGGTAGATGCCGGGCTCCACCGAGAAGGCGTGGCCGGCGCACAACGGCTCGCAGTTGCCGGCGACGAGGTAGGGGTCCTCATGCTCCTCGAGCCCGATCCCGTGGCCCGTGCGGTGGATGAAGTGAGGGCCGTAGCCGCCCTGCTCGATGACCCGCCGGGCCACGCCGTCGACGTCCTCGCAGGGCGTACCGACCTGCGCCGCCTCCACCGCTGCGGCTTGGGCGGCCTGGAGGACGCCGTAGAGGTCCCGGAACTGCGGCGGCGGCTCCCCGGTGAACGCCGTGCGGGTGATGTCGGAGCAGTAGCCGTCGAGGGTGCCGCCGAAATCGCACACGACCGCCTCGGCGGGCCCGATGCGCCGACGACCAGGCTCGTGGTGAGGGCTGGCCGAGTTCGGGCCGCTGCCCACGATGGCGAAGTTCACTTTCTGGTGGCCCTCGGCGACGAGGCGTCTGCCCAGATCGGCCGACACTTCGGCCTCGGTCCGCCCCACCAACGCCACCTCTCCGGCGACCAGTTGAGCCGCCACTCTGTCGGCGGCGGCCGACGCGCGGCGCAGGGCCGCCACCTCGGCACCATCCTTGACCGCCCGCAGCGGCGAGGTGACCAGGGACGACGGCGACCAGGTGCCGCCCGGCAGGCGGGCCTGGAGCTCGAGCACGAACGTGGCCCAGGTACGGTCGGACACGGCGAGGCGCCGGCGGCCTCCCACCAGCCTGGACACCAGGGCGACAGGGTCCTCGGTCTCGCTCCACGGGCGGAGGACGAAGAGCCCGTCGCCCTCCTCGACCCGGGGCGCCTCCAGGGCAGGGACAACCAGAGTCGCATCGTGGTCGACGGGGAGCACCAGCATGGTGAGGCGCTCCAGGGGCATCGCCTGGTAGCCGGTCAACCAGGGCAGGTCGGCGCCGAGGGACAGCAGCAGGGCGTCCACGCCCAGCTCCTCCATCCGGGCCCGGACACGGGTCATCCGCTCCTGCCTCACCGCCTCAGCCTAGAAGCCACTGCGTCCACCGCTACCCCGGCCGTCGCCAACTGCTCATCGACGGCGACCGCCTCCACAGGTGCTCAGCCGTCCGGCGAGCGGGCCCGGCCGCCAGTGCCACCGGGAAGGAACATTGGGCGCTGCTGGCCGGCTGGCCGGCTGGAGGAGCTCGTGAGCGTCGACGCGACCGGCAGCGCGACGAGCGGCACCTCGGAGCGGTTTGCACTTCAGGTTTCGGGCTGGTGTACCTGAACGTTGGTATGGCGGCTCAGCACATCGATGTCGCTATCCGCGTGGAGGATCGCGACTCGATGCCTCGAGGCGACAGCTCCGATGAGGCAGTCGATCAGCTTGCGCACGGTCTCGCCGCTCCGGCGGCACGTGCGGTAGAGCGCTGCCGCTGTCTCGTGATCGACCGGCTCCGTCGGGAGCATCGTCGCCCGACCCAACAGCCCTCGGAGATCTCGTAGGTGTGCGTCGTCGCGAGCGCCGGCAAGCACCTCCATGCGGATCAGGTCGCATATCGCCACGTCGCTTGAAAGCAGCCTGTCGACCTCTTCACAGACCGCGCTGCGTGTGTCGCGGAGGAACTCGATCCAGGCCGAGGTGTCGACGAGGATCACCGGGCGCGACTCGTGCGCATGTCGTCGAGATCACCTTCCCAGCCGGCGCCCCGCATCTCGTGCGCCTGATCCACGTCGAGCACCTCGCCTGCGACCAGTCGGAGGGCGTAGTTCACCGCCTCCCGCTTCGATCTGAGGTGGTAGCGGTGCATCACCAGTTGGCACGCCTCGTCGTCGATGTCGATGTTGGTGCGAGTTATACACCAAGCGTACACCACGCTGCGGGTCGACCCATGATGGGCCTGATTCACGGCGCTGCTGACGCCTACACCGCCGGCACTTCGGCTGACCGTTGGGCTATCCCGCGTCGGCGGCGGCGGTCCCCACCGCGTTGACCGCGTCCCGGGCGTGGTAGCTGGACCGCGTGAGCGGCGAGGCCTCGACGTGGGCGAAGCCCATGGCCTCGGCACGCCGGCGCAGCCGGGTGAACTCGTCGGGGTGCCACCACCGGGCCACGGGGAGATGGGCCGCGGTCGGCCGGAGGTACTGGCCGAGGGTGACGACGTCGACGCCCACCGACCGAAGGTCGGCCAGAGCGCCGACAACCTCCTGCTCGGTCTCGCCCATGCCCAGCATCACGCCCGACTTGGTGGCGAGACCGGCCGCCTTGGCCCGGACGAGCACGGCCAGGCTGCGGGCGTAGGAGGCCGACGGCCGGGCGGCGCGCTGCAGCCGGGCCACGGTCTCGAGGTTGTGGTTGAGCACATCTGGTCGGGCGGCGAAGATCACCTCCAGAGCGCTCGGATCCCCCTTGCAGTCGGGCACGAGGAGCTCCACCGTCGCGCCAGGGGAACGCCGGCGGATGGCGGCCACGGTGGCAGCGAAGGCCGACGCTCCGCCGTCGGCCAGGTCGTCGCGGGCCACGGCGGTGACGACGGCGTGACCGAGCCCCATCCTGGCCACGGCCTCGGCCACTCGCTCGGGCTCGTCCCCGTCAGGAGCGGCGGGGCGGCGGGTGTCGACGAGGCAGAACGCACAGGCTCGGGTGCAGCGGTCGCCGTTGATCATGAAGGTCGCCGTGCCCGCTCCCCAGCACTCGAAGATGTTCGGGCAGCCCGCCTCCTCGCACACCGTCACCAGCTCCAGCGAGCGCATCGTCTGCTTGAGCGCCCGGTAACCGGGGCCCATCTCGGCGCGGGCTCGCAACCAGGGCGGCTTCCGTGCCCCGATGGTCAGGAGCTCTCGGCCGTCGGCAGCATTCGACGGCGTAGCTGTACCGGAAAGCGGCGCCCTGGCGCCGCTTTCCTCACCAGGTTCGGAGGGGCTGGCCCGGCCGGCGACGTCCTGGCGCTCCACTCCGCCGGCGCCGGCCCAGCGCTCCGCCGCTCGACGGGCCATGGCGTCGACGACCTCGGCCATCGTCGCCCGCACCCCCTCGGCCGCCAGCGACGTCACCCCTCCCTCGCGGATGCCGCAGGGGACGATGTGGGAGAACATGGACAGGTCGGGGTCGACGTTGAGGGCGAAGCCGTGCATAGACCGGCCCCGGGTGAGGCGGACCCCGACGGCACAGATCTTGCGGTCCTCAACCCACACGCCCGGGTAGCCCTGCCGGCGAGCCGCACCGGTCAGGCCGAGGTCGGACAGGGCGTTGATCACCACCTGTTCGAGGCCGTGGACATGGGCGCTGGTGGCACCCGGGCGCACCGGCACGGACACGATGGGGTAGCCCACCAGCTGGCCCGGCCCGTGGTAGGTGACGTTGCCCCCCCGGTCGGCCTGCACCAGCTCGGCGCCCAACTGGGCCGGGTCCACCAACAGGTGCCGGGAGTCCGTCCACGCTCGCAGCCCCAGGGTGTACACTGGATGGTGCTCCAGGAGCAGCAGGTAGTCGCCCCCGCCCCCGGCGTGCAGGGCGCGCTGGAGGGCGTGCGCATCCCGGTACCGGACCCGGCCCAACCAGCGGACCCGCAGCGGCGCGGGCGCCGGCCACGGCGCCGAAGCTGTACCGGAAAGCGGCGCCCTGGCGCCGCTTTCCTCACCAGCTTCGGCGGGGGGCGGCGTCACGCCAGCTCGAGGCTCCAGTCCCTTGTCTCCAGGGTCTCCCGGACGCGGGCCAAGAAGGCCGACGCGTAGGCGCCGTCGAAGGCGCGGTGGTCGAAGGCCAGGGCAAGGTTGCCGACAGGGTGCACGGCCACCGCATACCCGCCACCGGGCACGGCGACGGCCACCGGCTTGGGCTTCACGCCATCGGTGGAGAGGATGGCCACCTGGGGCTGGTTGATGATCGGCCCGGTGAGGAAGGTGCCGTAGCCGCCGGGGTTGGTGATGGTGAAGGTGCCGCCGGAGATGTCGTCGGCGCTGAGCTTCTTGGACCGGGCACGGCCGGCCAGCTCGGCGATCTCGCGGGCCAGGGCAGCCAGCCGCTTGCCATCGGCACCGTGGACCACCGGCACGATGAGGCCCTCGTAGCTGAGGTCGACGGCGATGCCGAGGTTGACCTCGTGGTGGACGATCAGCTGGTCGTCGCCCACCGAGGCATTGACGAGGGGAAACTCGTGGAGGGCGTCGACGACGGCCCGGGAGACGAAGGGCAGGTAGCTGAGGCTGACCCCTTCGGTGGCCTTGAACCTGTCGCGGGCGGGCAGGCGCACGGCCTCCACGTTGTGGTAGTCGACCTCGACGACGACCAGGGTGTGCGCGGAGGTGTCCAGCGAGCGGCGCATGTGCTCGGCCGTCCGCCTGCGGATGTTGGAGAAGGCGATGACCTGGTCGGCGCCGGCCCGGGCCGCCGGGCCGCTGGGAACGGCCGGGGCCGCGGTGGGCACCGCGGCCGGGGCGTCG